>CAXUNZ010000042.1:0-1022 GCA_964252525.1 uncultured Acetobacteraceae bacterium | reverse complement strand
CACCCACCTCCGCCTCGATCCGGGTGGCCAGGCGCGCCAGGACCACCGCCGGCGGGGCGCCATGCAGCGCCTGCGTGCCGGCCAGATCGAGTGCGGCTTCATCGATCGACAGCGCCTGCACGGCGGGCGTCAGCGTTTGCATCAACGCCCTGATCTGGCGCGCCGCGGCGGCGTATTTGGCCATCTCCGGCCGGATCACCACGGCCTGGGGGCAGAGCTTGCGCGCCTTGAACATGGGCATGGCGCTGGCCACGCCATCCATGCGCGCGATGTAGCAGGCGGTCGTCACCACGCCGCGCGTGCCGCCGCCGACGATGACCGGCAATCCGGCAAGTTCCGGCCGGTCGCGCTTTTCCACGCTGGCGAAGAATGCGTCGCAGTCGATATGGGCCACGGTGAGGCTGAACAGCTCGGCGTGGCGCAGGATGCGCGGACTGCGGCATTGCGGACAAGTGGTGACCTCGGCGAGCGGCCAGGCGGCGCAATCCCTGCAAAGCGCCGGCATCGCCTGATTGGACCGACCCATCGCGCCTTCCCCGGATGCTTGTGCTGCGCCAAGGCAGACACTAACCCCCGGAGGGTTGAAGCAGAAGGCCGCGATTAGAAAGGGGACACGCATGCCCGACACCGCCCACGCCGCGACCGACTTGCACGCGCTCCAGGCGGAGAATGCGCGCCTGGCCGAGCGCGTGCGTCTGGCCGAGGCGAGCGCGGCATCCCAGGCCATCCGCGCCCAGGCCTGGAGCTGGCAGGCGCATCAGCTGACCATCGGCATGGCGCAGATGCGCGCCAGCCTGTTCTGGCGCCTGACCCTGCCGCTGCGCCTGGCCGAGCGCGTGCGTCTGGCCGAGGCGAGCGCGGCATCCCAGGCCATCCGCGCCCAGGCCTGGAGCTGGCAGGCGCATCAGCTGACCATCGGCATGGCGCAGATGCGCGCCAGCCTGTTCTGGCGCCTGACCCTGCCGCTGCGCCTGGCCGAGCGCGTGCGTCTGGCCGAGGCGAGCGCGGCATCCCAGGCCATC
>CAXUNZ010000041.1:16595-18703 GCA_964252525.1 uncultured Acetobacteraceae bacterium | reverse complement strand
CCCCCCCCCCCCCCCCCCCCCCCCCCCCCCCCCCCCCCCCCCCCCCCCCCCTTCCGCGCCGATAGCTCCACAAGGACTCGCCCGAAGTCTCACGCCTGCCTGGCGCGTTAGCGCCGCGATGACCTTTTATCTGCCCGCCATCGCCGCCTGCCTGGGCATCCTGCTCATGGCCATCGTCCTGCAAGACGCCTTCGAAGTCATGCTCCTGCCGCGCCGCGTCTATCGGCGGCTGCGCTTCACGCGATACTATTTCCGCAGCAGCTGGTGGCTGCTGACTCGCCTGACGCGCCACATGCCCGCGGGCAGCACGCGCGAGCGCCTGCTCGGCGTCTTCGGCCCATTCGCCATGATCGCCCTCTTCGTCGCCTGGTCCACGATTTTGATCGCCGCCTTCGGCCTGCTGCAATGGGCCGTGCAGGGCCATAGCCACCCGCACGCCCCGCCCTTGCAGATGATCTACATGAGTGGCGTCACCTTCTTCACGCTCGGCTTCGGTGATGTCGTTCCCCATTCCTCCGCCGGTGAGGTCATCGCGGTCGTCGAGTCCGGCACCGGCCTGGGATTTCTGGCCGTCATCATCGGCTACCTGCCTGTGCTCTATCAGCTCTTCTCGCGGCGGGAGGCGCATGTCATCCAGCTCGATGCCCGGGCCGGCTCGCCGCCGACCGCGGCTTCCATGCTGATCCGCCACGCCGATGGCGGGCTCGACAAGCTGGACCTGCTGCTCAACCAGTGGGAGTCCTGGGGCGCCGACCTGCTGGAGAGCCATCTCTCCTACCCGATGCTGGTCTATTACCGTTCCCAGCACGAAAATCAGTCCTGGCTCGCGGCCATCTGCGCCATCATGGACAGTTGCGCGCTGATCCTGGTCGGCATCGAACAGATGCACCCGCTGCAGGCGCGCATGACCTTCACCATCATCCGCCAGGTCATCGTCGAGCTGGCGCGGCTGCTGGGTATTTCACCCTCGCGTTACGAGGGCGGCGACCGCCTGTCGCCCGAGGCCTATGCCCGCCTGCGCGCCGCTCTTGCCGGGGCGGCGCTCACCTGGGATGGCGATGAGCACGCCCACGAAACGCTCGCCGCCCTGCGCGCCACCTACGAGCCGCTGCTGGATGGCCTGTCGCGCAAGCTGCTGCTGCCGCTGCCTGGCTGGATGCCCGAGGAGGGGGCAAGCGACAACTGGCAATCGGGCCATCGCGGCATGCTGGCCAGCCGGCTGATCGCCCAGTTGGCGGAGCGGACGCCAGCCGCGCCCGCGGCTAATCCGCGCGATCCGCTTTGGCGGCGGTTGCGCACGCGGTTGGGGAGGTCTTGACATGGGGCGACGAAGAGGAAGTCTGGTGGGGATGTGCCATCCCCCCCAGACCCCCCGTCTTCAGTTTGGCGTCTTTTGCGCGCTTTTTCTGGGATGTTCGAACGCCGCTTTGGGCGCGCCGCAGCGCGCCGGCGGCCATTTTGATATCAAGATGACACCGCTCGATGCCGGCGCGGACGGCATCGGCCGCTACAGCTTCACCAAAAAATTTCACGGTGATCTGGACGGCACGAGCTTGGGCGAGATGCTCGGCGTGCGCACGCAAACCCCGGGCTCCGCCGCCTACGTCGTCATCGAGCACGTGACCGCACGTCTGGGCGGCCGCTCAGGCGGCTTCATGCTTCAGCATGAAGGCATCATGGATCGCGGGCGCCTCGAGATGAAAATTGTTATCGTGCCCGATTCGGGCACCGAGGGCCTCGCCGGCATTTCGGGGACCATGACCATCGACCCCGCGGCCAACCACGCCTACGTGCTGACCTACGACATCGGCGGCAAGAAATGACACGGCGCGGCCCATCGAATTCGTATCGGCATTTCACACGCATCGCGCGCCTTGCACCGCTGGCGGCTATCCTGGCGATCACGAGCGCTCAAGCGCAGACGCTCCAGCCCGCGCTTGCCGGTTTGTCCTTCCTGATCGGCAACTGGTCCTCCGGCAAAGGCCACGTCAGCGATACGGGCGGCACGTCCACGGGAACCTCCACCATCATCCCCGCGGCCGGGGGGGGGCGGCGGCGGGGGCCCCCCCCCCACCACCCCACAGCAAGCCCCCGGGGCCCCCCCCCCC
>CAXUNZ010000041.1:3944-16585 GCA_964252525.1 uncultured Acetobacteraceae bacterium | reverse complement strand
CTCCTGCTGCGCCGCGACCATACCAACCTCTTCGATGCCGCGGGTCACGCCAACGGCAGCTTCGATCAGGTCATGACGATCTATGCCGAAGGCCCTACCATCCGCGCCGATTACTTCGACCCGAAGCATGTCGTCCATTACAGCAGCGCCGTGGTAAACTCCGGCCGTTCGGTGATCTTCTCCAGCACCGCGCCGCCGGGCGCGCCGTCATTCCGCCTCAGCTACATCCTCACCGCGCCAGACACGCTCGCGGTCAGCTTTGCCATCGCGCTCCCAGGCGGCCGCCTGCATGAAATTGCCACGGGAACCTTGCGGAAGGACCAGTAGCGCGAGGGAGAACACACAGACCGCGAATGCGGCGCGCGTTTGCCGCTCCGGCCAGGCGTCTGGTAGCCTGAAACCTACCCCCGCTCAGGACCGGCACCGTGACCAGCTACAAGGATTCGGGCGTCGACATCGAGGCTGGTGACGCGCTGGTCGAGCGCATCAAGCCCCACGCCCGCGCCACGCACCGGCCCGGCGTAATCGGCGGCCTGGGCGGCTTCGGCGCGCTGTTCGACCTGCGCGCCGCCGGTTTTGCCGACCCCGTTCTCGTCTCCTCGACGGACGGTGTCGGCACCAAGCTGCTTGTGGCCATCGAAACCGGCCTGCACGATCAGGTCGGCATCGATCTCGTCGCCATGTGCGTGAACGACTTGATCGTCCAAGGCGCCGAGCCGCTCTTCTTCCTCGACTACTTCGCCACCTCCCGCCTCGCGGTCGAGGACGCCGCCCGCATCGTCGCCGGCATCGCCGAGGGCTGCCGCCAATGCGGCTGCGCGCTCATCGGCGGTGAAACGGCCGAAATGCCCGGCATGTACGCACCCGGCCATTACGACCTGGCCGGCTTCGCGGTGGGCGCGGCCGAGCGCGCGGCCCTGCTCCCCGCGGGCCTGGCCGCCGGCGATGCCGTGCTCGGCCTGACCAGCTCGGGCGTGCATTCGAACGGCTTCTCTCTCGTCCGCCGCGTGATTGCGGATGCGGGACTGGCCTGGGACGATCCCGCGCCTTTCGCCAACAGCCGCACCCTGGGCGAGGCGCTGATGACGCCGACCCGCCTCTACGTGCGCCAGGTGATGGCCTTGCACCGGGCGGGCTTGCTGCGTGCGGCCTGCCACGTCACCGGCGGCGGCCTGCCCGGCAACCTGCCGCGTGTGCTGCCGCAAGGCTTGGATATCGCGCTCGATACACCCTGGCCGGTGCCGCCGGTTTTCCCCTGGCTGGCCCGCACCGGCGGCATCGCCACGGCGGAGATGCTGCGGGTCTTCAATTGCGGCATCGGCATGGCCGTGATCGTCTCGGACGCAACCGCGGCCGCCGCCCTGCTTGCCGATTTGGGCGAAGACTGCGCCGCCATCGGCCGGGTCCTTTCCAGTGACGGCGCGCCGTCGGTGCGTCTGGACCTGGACACCGGCTTCCTGGCATGAGCCGGCCGCGCGTGGCCGTGCTGATCAGCGGGCGCGGCAGCAACATGGCCTCGCTGCTGACCGCGAGTGCCGAGCCTTCCTACCCGGCCGAAATCGTCCTGGTGCTCTCCAACGTGCCGGAGGCGCCCGGCCTGGCGCTGGCCCGGCAGGCCGGCGTGGAGGCGCTGGCCGTAAATCATCGGGCCTTTCCAAATGACCGCCCGGCCCATGAAGCCGCGATAGACGCCGTGCTGCGCGCCGAAGCCATCGATCTGGTGTGCCTGGCCGGCTACATGCGCCTGCTCAGCCCCCTGCTGGTCGATCGTTGGGCCGGGCGCATGCTCAACATCCATCCCAGCCTGCTACCGGCCTTCCCTGGCCTTCACACCCATGCCCGTGCCCTGGAAGCAGGCGTGGCCCTGCACGGCTGCACGGTGCACCTGGTCACGCGCGTGATGGATGCGGGTCCCATCCTGGCGCAGGCCGCCGTGCCCGTCCTGCCAGAGGATGACGAAGCGGCACTGGCCGCCCGCGTTCTGGCGCAGGAGCACCTTCTCTACCCGCGCGCCCTGGCGATGGTGGCTGGCCAGGTGCCGCAGCGTCCCGCGCCCAGCGCGGCGTTGGCCAACCCCTTGCCCGCGCTCGCTCCGCGGACCTAGATACGCCCGCAACGCTCCCAGGACACGGACACCTTCCTATGGCAGAGATCGACCCGAGCCCCCTGGTGACATCCGGTCCCGCCACGCACAGTGCCGCGCCGCCCGCCGCCGTCACGCCTGACGCGTTCCTGGCAGACCGCATGGCATTTTGGGACCGCTTTACCGGCTTTACGCTGAGGACGACGGTGTCGACCGTTATTTTCTGCGCGTGGCTGTGGTGGTGCGCGTTCGCAGGGTTTTCGATCCTGCACATCCTGACGCTGCCGATTGCGACAGGCATTGCGATGATGGTGCTTTGAAGCAAGACTGTTCTTTTTTGAAAAAAAGAACCAAAAAACTTTTGTAATTTTGCCGCCGGGCTGCGGCAGAGTACACGCGAAAAATCAAAAAAGTTTTTTGCTTCTTTTTTTCAAAAAAGAAGGACCTTCTTTTTCCGTTGCTCAACCTCATAAAACTCGCCGTCGGCGTCACGAACGTGGATGACCTGCGCGCCCGCCAGGCCCAGCGCACGCCCCTCCGCCACCGCACCCGCAATTTTCCCAGGCGCGCGCAAGAGATTCTCGCGGGTGGATCGATCTACTGGGTGATTGCGCGCATGGTCACCGTGCGCCAGCCGATCCGCGACATCGTGGTGGGCACATGGGACGATGGGACGCGCTGCACGGATTTGCTGCTGGCGCCGGAACTGATCGCGGTTCGTCCGCGCGCGGTCAAGCCGTTCCAGGGTTGGCGGTATCTGGAGGCGGCCGATGCGCCGCGCGATGCGGTGGGATCGGTGGCGGGACACGGCGATGCGCTTCCGGAGGCGCTGCGGCGCGATCTGATGAGCCTTGCGTTGCTGTGAGGAAAAACCCTCCGGCTTTAAACTCGCCTCGATGATTCCGTTCTGTCCTTGCTGAAAATCCCCGGCCTGGCAGCCTTGCTGGGGGCGCGCAGCCTGTCATCGCTGGGCAGCCAGATGCAGGCGGTCATTCTCGGCTGGCAGATGTATGCGCTGACGCACAGCGCCTTTTCGCTCGGGCTGGTCGGGCTGGCGCAGTTCGCCCCATTTCTGGCGCTTGTCTTTGTGGCCGGCACGGTGGTGGACCGCGCGGACAGGCGGCGCATTGCGGCGATTTGCCAAGCCGCGGAGGCGGCGGCGGCACTCAGCCTGGCGGTGATCTGCGCGCGCGGCGCGCCCACGCCCGCGATGCTCTATTTTCTGACCGCTGCGGCCGGCACCGCCCGCGCCTTCGAGGCGCCGAGCCTGCAGGCCCTGCTGCCCGGTCTGGTGCCGCAAGCCGCTTATCCGCGCGCGGCCGCCCTGTCCGCTTCGGTGTTCCAATGCGCCAACATCGCCGGGCCCTCGCTGGGTGGGCTGCTGTTCGGCGTCGGAGCGGGGGCGGCGTATGGGGCCTGCGCGGCCGTGTTTGCGGCCGCTTGCGTCTGCAGCGCCCGGCTGCCCACCCGCGTTCGCCCGGCTGCCCGGAAGCCGCCCACGCTGGCGTCCTTCTTCGAGGGGGTGGGCTTCGTGGCGCGGCGGCCGGATGTGCTTGGCGCCATTTCGCTCGATCTGTTTGCCGTGCTGCTGGGCGGTGCGACCGCGCTGCTGCCGGTCTTTGCCGGCGACATCCTGCATGCCGGACCGATGGGCCTGGGGCTGCTGCGGGCGGCGCCGGGCGCCGGGGCGCTGGCGGTCTCGCTTATCCTTTCGCGCCGGCCTGTGTCGCGCCATCTGGGGCCGGCTATGTTTTCGGCGGTTGGGGTGTTCGGGCTGGCCACGATTGCATTCGGCCTGTCCGAAGTCCTGCCGGTTTCGGTGCATGCCTGGTCTTGTTGGGCGGGGCCGATGTGGTCAGCGTCGTCATCCGCTCGACGCTGGTCCAGATGCGCACGCCCGATGAGATGCGCGGGCGCGTGGCGGCGGTGAATTTGCTGTTCATCGGCTCTTCCAATCAGCTCGGCGAGTTCGAGAGCGGAATTTTGGCGTCGCTGATCGGCGCGGTGCCTGCGGTGGTGGTGGGCGGTGTAGGAACGCTCGCCGTGACCGCGATCTGGATGGCACTGTTTCCGGGGCTGCGCCGCCTGGACCGGGTGGCGCAGATAGGTCCTCCATGAACGTTGAGTTTAGAGCTTGGGCAATCGAGCGAAATGAGGAGCTTGAGTAACGCTGGAAAAAAGCTGGGGGAGATGTGCCATCCCCCCCAGACCCCCCGTCATGATTTAGGGCGAAGCGCACCCTAACCAAAATGTCCGCATCGCTTCCCAAGGGCCGCCGCGATAGCGCCACAGCGCAATGCCCTTGGCACTCACCGGCACCAAACAGGAAAAACCCTGCAATGCTTGCCAAGTCTGCCGCGCCTGCTCGGCGGAGACCTTGTTCTGCACCGTGACATGCGCGCGCCATGGCGCCCTGTCCTGCGCGGTCAGGCCCGCCGCGAAAGAGGCGCGCAACGATGCCCGCAGCCCCTGCGCCGCCTCGGCCTGCAAATCCAGCGCAACCCCGCGGCCCAGAAAGCGCACGCCGCTGACCCGCATCGAAAAAGGTGACGTGCGCGCGCAAAGATCTTGAACCGCCGCGGCAATATGCGGCGCGGATTCCGCCGGCAGCGCATGGAACAGAGTGACATGCGCGCCCACCACCAGCCGGTCCGGCGGAAAATACCGCGTCCGCACGGCATCGAACATGGCCTGCGATGCCGCATCCAGCAAAAGCGTCGCAATGATCGGCGCGTCATCCGCGGCCATGCTGTCCCGTTACAATCGTCACCAATTGATACCCGCCCCCGCTTGCACCCGCATCGTCACGCGGCCAGACACGCGATCCTATCAAGCCTTCGCAGAGAGGTCGCAATGACGAAAATCGCCGCTTTCCTGGCCGTGTGCAGCGCCGCCGTGTCGCCCGCTTTCGCCGCCCAGCCCCCCGCCGGCAGCGCCTACCGGTTGAACGTCGTCACATCCTTCGAACCCAGCTTCACCGATTGCTGGGTCTTTTCCAATGACGGCCGCTTCATCGTCAGCCATCAAGGCGGCCTGGGCACGTTCCCCTACCAGCTCACCGGCCTGAACGGAAACGCCAATCACTTCCAGGCCGTGTGGCGAGGGCGGATCAGCATCGGGTTTTCCGGCGTCACGGGCAGCACGATCACCGGCGACGCCGTGGACAGCCGCACCCGCACCTACAGCTTTACCGGCAATCAGGTGAGCGGATGCAGCAATGCGGACCGTGCGCAGCAGGGATTTCAAACGCGTTAGGCGGCCGCCTGTTGAGCGTGCGGCTGACGGATCATACCTGATTATACCAATTTGCATCGAGACTGACACACAGCCGAAAGAAGGCTGGGAGAGATGTGCCGTCCAGACCCCCGCCATGACTTCAGGCGGCGCCCTAAAATAATGACGGGGGGTCTGGGGGGGCAGGCACTGCTCCCCCAGTCTTTTTGAGAGTCAATCTTTCTGACTGACATTATCGGCGAGAGAAAGGCTGGAGGGGACGTGCCATCCCCCCCAGACCCCCCGTCATTATTTTAAGCCGCGGTTATTTGGCGCCAGGCCGCCACTGGCGAATCACGCGCGCAATCGCCGCGTCATCCGCCTCCACCATGTGGTCCAGCAGCAGGACCGCCAGACCGTGCACCATCGCCCAGGCCTGCAGCGCGACCGCACGCTGCGCCGCTTCGCCCAATCCCGAAGGCGTCAGCGCAGCCGCATTCTCCCGCAGCAGACGCAGCGGCGTGTTCGCGTCAGTCTGAGCCGGCCCGAACAGATCCCGCGCGGCCGGCCGGGAAAACATCAATCGGAACACCGCCGGATAGCGCCGCGCAAAACGCACATACGCCACCCCCGTCGCGGCAAACGCCTCATGGCCGGATAGCCCGGCCGCGGCCTCCAGCTGCATCTCCCCCATGCGCGCAAAGCCGCGCGCGGCAATGGCGCCCAGCAACGCCGCTTTGTCCGGAAAGTGGCGATAGACGGAAGTCGCACTCACGCCCACCGCGCGCGCCACCTCGCGCAGCCCCAGCGGCTCGGCGGCGCGCTGCTCCAGCAGCGTCATCCCCGCCTCGATCAGCG
The DNA here is from genome assembly GCA_964252525.1 of uncultured Acetobacteraceae bacterium. GTDB lineage: Bacteria > Pseudomonadota > Alphaproteobacteria > Acetobacterales > Acetobacteraceae > CAJCIS01. Next base: position 10,431 of record CAXUNZ010000041.1, on the reverse strand, counting down.
CGTCCCGCAGATCGCCATGGTGATAGCGGCGAACTTCCATGTTGACAGTGTTAGCATCGGCGCCCACGATGTGAACACTGTAAACACCGCCAAACTGGAGAGCAACCATGCCCAGCGCCGTCGAAACCGCCATCCGCAGCGTCATCGGCGCCGGCGTGGCAAAGCTCGCCACCTACAACCGCACCCACGCCAAGGATCACCTCGGCCCGCACCCATACCTGACCGGCATCCACACCCCGATGACCGAGGAGCTGACGCTCACCACTCTGCCCGTCACGGGCGACATCCCGCAGGCCCTGAATGGCCGCTATTGCCGCATCGGTCCCAATCCGGTCACGCCACCCAATCCCGCGCGCTACCATTGGTTTACCGGGGACGGCATGGTCCACGGGGTGCGCATTCAAGACGGGCAGGCGCTGTGGTACCGCAACCGCTGGGTCCGCACATCCGAGGTCAGCCGCGCGCTCGGCGAGCCGCGCGCACCCGGCCCCCGCCTGCATGACGAATTCGCGGTCAACACCAACATCATCGGCCAGGCCAACCGCTTCTACGCGCTCGTCGAAGCCGGCGGCACACCGGTCGAACTCAGCCCCACGCTGGATACGATTGCGCACAACAATTTCGATGCAACGCTCGCCGGCGCGTTTTCCGCCCACCCGCATCGCGATCCCGACAGCGGCGAACTCCACGCGATCTGCTATCACGCCACCGACATGACCCACGTCTATCACGTCGTGGTCGACACCGCCGGCCATGTCCGGCGAGAGGAACCCGTGGCGGTCAATCACGGCCCCAGCATCCACGATTGCGCCATCACCGCGCGTTTCGCGCTGGTCTTCGATCTACCTGTCACCTTTTCCATGTCTGCCACGCTGGCCGGCTATTCATTCCCCTATCGCTGGAACCCCGATCACACCGCCCGCGTCGGCCTGCTGGCGCGCGAGGGGGCGGGCGACAGCGTCATCTGGTGCGCGGTTGACCCTTGCTACATCTACCACGTCGCCAACGCCTACGATCTGGCGGACGGGCGCGTGGTGGTCGATGTCTGCGTGCATGACCGCAACGGCCATCGCGATTTCCGCGGTCCGGACGCCGATCAGATCACTTTCGAACGCTGGACCATCGATCCGGACACCCAGCAGGTTGGCCGCGACATCCTCGATCCCACGCCGCAGGAATTTCCCCGCACCGACGAACGCCTGACCGGCAAACCCTACCGCTACGCCTACAGCCTGTGCGTGCCGGAAGGCGGAGAGGCCGGCCTGATCGGCAAGACGACGCTTTTCAAGCACGATCTGCACGCCCGCACGCGCCAGGTCCATGATTTCGGCGCCGGCCGCTATCCGGGCGAATTCGTTTTCGTGCCGTGCCACGAAACCGCGGCAGAGGATGAAGGCTGGCTGATCGGCCTGGTCGTGAACATGGTAGACGAAAGCACGGATTTGGCCATCCTGAACGCGCAGGATTTCACCGCCCCGCCTGTCGCCCTCGTCCATCTGCCGCACCGCATTCCGCCGGGCTTTCACGGCAATTGGATTGGGGAGGCAAGCACCGCCGCGGTCGGTTGAAGAAAAGTTGGGGGGAGTGTGGATGACGTGTACGTCAGCCCCCAAACCCCCCGTCTTTTACGCCTGTATCAGGGCTTCCTCGACATCCCGCAGCCTGTCCTTGCCGAAAAACATCTCTTCTCCCACGAAGAAAGTCGGCGAGCCAAACGCCCCCCTTTCCACCGAAGATTTTGTATTTTCCATCAGCTGGGCCTTTACCGCCGCATCCTGCGTATGTGCCAGCAGCCTTGTGCCATCCAGACCCGACTCATCCAGCGCCGCGCGCGCCACCTCGGGATCGTCCATCTTGCGCCCATCTTCCCACATCGCCGCGAACATCCCCTCCACGTAGCGCGCGCCCACGCCCTCCATCTCCGCGGCAATCGCGCCGCGCATGATCAGCAGCGTGTTCACTGGAAAATGCGGGTTCATCGTGAAACGGACAATGCCATGCTGCGCGACGAAGCGCTCCGTTTCCTTCCGTTCATAAGCGAGCTTGTTGGTAACGCCGCCGAACGCCTCCATCGGCGAGCGGTTGTTCGTCATCTTGAAGACGCCGCCCAGCAGCACTGGCACGTAGACGAAGTTGGCGCCCGTGCGCCCTGCAATGGCGGGGATGATCTTGTGGCTCAGATAGGCGTTGGGGCTGCCGAAATCGTAGTGGAATTCCACATGGCGGGCTGTCATGCTAACTCCAAAAGAAAGAATCTTCTTTTTTGAAAAAAAGAAGCAAAAAACTTTTGCTCGTGGGAGTACACGTTGTGGCTACGCGTACTCCCACGAATAAAAGTTTTTTGGTTCTTTTTTTCAAAAAAGAACGCTCTTCTTCCTACCACTTTTCCCCATAGGGCCGCAAATCCGCTTCAAACGTCCAGGCATCGCGCGGCTGCGCGTGCCATTGCCAATACATCTCCGCAATCGAGCGCGGCTGCATCAGCACGTCGGGTTCATCGGCGCGCGCGCCCCCCATCCGCTCGCGCACCCACGCCGTGTCCACACCCGCATCGATCACCAGATGCGCCACGTGAATATTGCGCGGGCCGAGTTCGCGCGCCATGGCCTGCGCGGTCGCGCGCAACCCCGCCTTTGCCGCGGCAAAGGCGGCGTAACCGCACCCGCCACGCAAGCTTGCGGTCGCGCCGGTGAAGAAAATAGAGCCGCGCCCATGCGCCAGCATCGCGCGGGCCGCCTCCCGCCCGGTGAGAAACCCCGCATAGCAGGCCATTTCCCACACCTTTCGGTACACGCGCTCGGTCGTTTCCAGCAGCGGCATTTGCACGTTCGCGCCGACATTGAAGATGCAGACCTCCAACGGACCGATCGCCTCGGCACGCGCCACAAAGGCGGTCACCTCTTCCTCACGCCTCGCGTCCAGGGTGGCGCCCACGCACGCCCCGCCCGCCGCCTCGATCTCTGCCACCAGCGGCGCCAGCTTTTCGCCATGACGGCGTCCCGCGAGCACCGTATAGCCGCCGGCCGCGAAGCGTTTGGCGATCGCCGCGCCGATATAATCCCCCGCACCCACGACAATGGCCGTGCGCGTCGTTGCCGTCTGCATCGGCCAGCCCCTATTTTCACACCAAAGCTACGGCACCCCGGCGCGCGCGCCCAGCGGCGTACCGCACAGGGGGTGCCGGCCGTCCCCTACAACGCGGCGGCCGCAAGCGCCTGCGAAAACCTGTAGGCATCGCCAGGCCAACGCGCGGAGACGTATTTCCCATCGACCACAACAAACCCGTCCGGCCGCTCGGGCGTATCGCGGGTCATGCGCGCGGGACCGCGAATGAAATCTTCCGGGCTGGCGAGACAAGACACAACCTCGTCTTCGACCGTTTGCGGATAGGTGCGGTAATAATCACCGAGATAAAGCCGCGTCATATTCCAGGCCAAAAGTTCCTGCCGCCGCAGCAACGCTGTCGTCTTGCGCCCGTGGAGCACCGACTTGCCCTGTTCGGTTCGCGAACGCGCGGCGACGAGGACGCCGTGGCAAATTGCGCCCACGGGCAATCCCGCGGCAAAGAACGCCGCAGTCACGGCTTGCACGACCGGTGACTCCAGATAAGGCCGCATGCTTTTGGCATGGCCGCCTGGCAGAATCAGTGCGTCGAAGGACTGCCCAGCCATGGCAGCATGGGTCATGGGCTGGCGAAAATCCGCGCTGGCAATCATGGCCGCATAGGCGTTCCGTCCATGCCGGTCCGCCCGAAGCAGCGGCGCCATGATACCCAAACTCTTGCCGGTCACCATGGCGGCGTCTGCGGTGCCCGGCTGACCATCGGGCGTGGCAAAAACGATGCGATGACCGAGATCCGAGAGCACTTGCCACGGAACGGCCGCCTCGGTCGGATCGAAGCCTTCGCTGGGCAGGGGCATAAGAAAGGTCGCCATGACACGTCTCCTAAGCTGTGCGATTTTGTTATCACCGCGCAAACAAACGACGGGGGGTCTGGGGGGGATGGCACATCCCCCAGCCTTGCCTAAAACCGCCCCATGCAAAAACTCACCGCCATCCTGATCCTCCTCGCAACGCCCAGCCTCGCCGCCGACCGCCTAGCCCTGCTACCGCCGGACGTCACCACCCAGCACAGCATCACCCTGCACAACCACGCGCTCGCCTACACCGCCACGGCCGGCACGCTGAAACTTCGCGACATCCACGGCGAGCCCACCGCCCCCATCTTCTACACCGCCTACACGCTGACAATGCGCCGGCGAACCGTCCCGTCGCTTTCTTTTTCACCGGCGGCCCGGGCGCGGGCAGCGCCTACATGCAGATGGGCGCGGCCGGACCCGAAATCCTCGCCTTCGACCAGGCCGCGCAGGCCGATGGCGCCCGCGCCCACCGTGCGCCCAATCCCGATAGCTGGCTCGCCTTCACCGACATGGTTTTCATCGATCCCGTCGGCACCGGCTACAGCCTCGTCGCCGACCCCGCCAAAGCGCAAGCCGAGTTCTGGAACGTCCACGCGGACGCCGAGGCTTTGGCCAAAACCATCACCCTCTGGCTTGGGCACGCGCAACGCACGCGCAGCCCCAAATTCGTCGTCGGCGAAAGCTATGGCGGCATCCGCTCCATCAAGGTTGCCCGCGCGTTGCAGGAAGACCAGTCGATCATCCTCAACGGCATCGTCATGGTCTCGCCGCTGCTGGAGGAGCTATATTTTTTCACCGATGACCCGCTGACCTACGCCTTCGCCCTGCCCACGCTGGCCGCCGCCTCGCTCGAACGTGCCCACAAGCTCACGCCGCAAGCCGCCGACACCGCCTATGCCTACGCCACCGGCCCCTACGTCTCCACGCTTGATGGTCCCCTTCCCACCGGAGATGCCGCCACCGCGTTCTACCGCAAGATCGCGGACATCACCGGCGTGCCCGAAGCCGTTGTCGCCAAACAGCGCGGCATGCTGGTCCCTGATTCCCACGACGTCAAAAGCCGGGATGGCCGGCTCTACAGCATCTACGAAATGTCTCTCTCGATCGCCGATCCGGGCGCCGAGGGCACGGACGCCGACGAAAGCCCCGACCCGCTGCTGGAAGGCTTCGGCCGCGCCTACGGCAACGCGTATGCGGGTTATGCCGCCGACACGCTCGGCTATAGGACCGACCTCACCTATCGCCTGCTGGACAATGAGGTGAACGCACGCTGGGATTGGCGGGAGGGCGAGCACCACATCCTGTCCACCGCGAGCGACATGAAGAAGCTGCTGGCGCTCAACCCGTCCCTGCATATCCTGATTGCGCACGGCTATTTCGACGCGGTCTGCCCCTTTGCCGCGACGCGCTGGCTGATCGACCGCCTTCCCGTCGGGCGCGAACGTGTGACATTAAAGATCTACCCAGGCGGTCACATGCTATACACGCGGGCCGCGGCGCGCGCGGCGCTGGCGCAGGACGCGGGCGCAATGATAAGCAGCGCGGTGGCCGCCGGCGGGCCATGAGCGTGCCTGCGCGGGAAGGGGGGTCGCGTGTTTCAGCCGCAGAAAGGCATCGAGAACCCCATCATCCGCCGCGCCATGGATCTGTGCGACGAATCGGGCATGAAGGTCACCTACCACGAAGATTCGGTGGAGGTCTGGTTCGCGCCCAACAATAAGCGCTTCTACACCATCTGGTCGCAGTTCCTGGCCGATGCGGAAGCCATCTTCGGTGACCGGCTGATCGACCAGGTCCGCGAGAACGGCCAGCCGCGCGCGGGCTTCGGCAATCGCGCCGATCCGGCCACGGGCGCGCAGCCGGAGCGGCGCGTGGGTGATGGCCGCGCCAACTTCCCTGCCGATACCTACACGCCCCCGCAGGTCAACGGCCACGCCTCCCACCACGACGAAGTGGCCAGGCTGCGCGGCGAAATCCGCGTGCTCGAACGCGCGATCAAGGTGGTGGGCATGCAGCGCGAGGAATGGAAGCGCGAGGCCGAATCGCTCAAGGAACAACTCGATCTGGTGCGCATCGAGGCCGCGCAGATGGCCGAGGCACGGCTCAATGCGGCCGGCCCGGGCGTGGACCGCTACAAGATGGTGCGCCAGGTGATCGTGCGCCGTCTGCACCCGGATATTCCGGGCACGGAGGAGGAGAAATCCACGCGCGAGAAATTGTTCAAGACGATCTGGAGCGAGATCGAGCTGCTGGACCGGAAGTGAAAAGCTGGGGCGAACGTGGCATTCCCTCATACCACAACTTGAATTTTACCATTAACGTTGCCGCATGAATATTGACGGGGGGGCCGGGGGGGAGAGGCACTCTTCCCCCAGACCTTCACCTTACTTCACGCCTGCTCGCCTGCATGTTCAGTACGCAAACATCATGCGATCGCCTTGTCTTGCAACCGGCGACGCTTTAAGCGGACGGTTAAGAAGAAGAGGGGGGGGGGGGGGGGGGGGGGGGGGGGGGGGGGGCGGCGCCGGGCGGGGGGGGGGGGGGGGGGGGGGGGGGGCGCCCCCGCC
>CAXUNZ010000041.1:0-3934 GCA_964252525.1 uncultured Acetobacteraceae bacterium | reverse complement strand
GCGCATCGACCACACCATCTCCGCCGTCGTCACCGGCGGCGCATCGGGTCTCGGCCTCGCCACCGCCCGCGCGCTCGCCGCCCGCGGCGCCCGCGTGGCCATCTTCGACTTCAACGAAAACGCGGGGCAACAGGCCGCCACCGACCTGCACGGCGTCTTCTGCAAGGTCGATGTCACCTCGGACGCGGACGTGCACGCCGGCTTCGCCAAATCCCGCGCCGTCATCGGTCAGGAACGCATTCTGATCAATTGCGCCGGCACCGGCCTTGCCATCAAGACCGCGGGCCGGGACAAGAAAACCGGCGAGCCCACCCATTTTCCCATCGACGCCTTCAACCGCATCATCCAGATCAACCTGGTCGGCTCTTTCCGCTGCGCCGCCATCTCGGCGGCCGGCATGATCACGCTCGATCCGCTGCAAGACGGCGAACGCGGCGCCATCGTCAACACCGCCTCCGTCGCGGGCGAGGACGGCCAGATCGGCCAGGCCGCCTATTCCGCCTCCAAAGCCGGTGTCATCGGCATGACCCTGCCCATGGCGCGCGATTTGATGGGCGAAGGCATACGCGTCAACACCATCCTGCCCGGCATTTTCTCGACCCCGCTCCTGCAAAGCCTGCCCGACAACGTCAAGGATGCGCTGGCCGCCTCCGTCCCTTTCCCAAAGCGCCTGGGCGCGCCCGAGGAATTCGCCCGCCTTGCGGTGGAAATGTGCGAAAACGGCTACTTCAACGGCGAGGACGTGCGCCTGGACGGCGCCATACGCATGGCCCCGCGCTAAGCGTGCCTGAAGCGGCCGCTTCCTCCCACGCATCCGGCACCGGCGCGCGCGAAAGGCTGCTGGATGCCGCGGCGGCCCTGATCATCGAAGGCCACTCCATCGAAATATCGCTCGCCGAACTCGCCGGCCGCGCCGGGCTGAATTCCGCCCTCGTAAAATACTATTTCGGCAGCAAGCTCGGCCTGCTCGTCGCATTGCTGCAACGCGATGCCATACGCGCCACCGCCGAGATGAGCGAACTCCTCGCGCTGGACGCCTCCGCGCCGCAAAAGATGCGCCTGCATCTGCGCGGCATCATGCGCGCCTACCGCCAATCGCCCTATCTCAACCGCCTTCTGCACGCCATGCTTCTGTGCGAAGACGCAGGCGCACGCGCGCAGGTCCGCCGCATGCTCGTAAAGCCCGTCTTCGACACCCAGCGCGCCATTCTGGATGAAGGCGTTGCGGGCGGACAATTCCGCCGCGTCGATCACCGCATCTTCTATCTCAGTGCCACCGGCGCCTGCGACCAGTTCATGCAAACCGAAAACGTGCTGCTGCTGGAACAGGACGGCATAGATCTCGACCTGTTCCGCGACGGCTACATCAACCACGTGGTCGAGATGGTGATGGCCTCCCTCACTCCCACGCCCGATTGAAGAGAGGTTAAAATCATGAACGCCATGACGCGCTCCGCCGATATCGCCCGCACGCTCGTCGATCCCCGCGCCTATGCCGCCATCACGCCATTGACCGAAATCTTCGCCTGGCTCCGCCGCAACGATCCTTTCGCTCTGATCGAAGCCGAAGGCTTCTCCCCGTTTTACGCGGTGACCCGCCACGCCGACATCATGCGCATCGGCCGTGACAAGACGCTTTTTCACAATGGCGACCGCTCGCCCATCCTTGGTGATCTCGCCAGCCAGAAGCGCATCTTCGAACTCGTCGGCGGGCCGCATCTCGTGCGCACGCTGGTGCACATGGACGACCCCGATCACGGCAAATACCGCGCGCTCACGCAAAGCTGGTTCATGCCCACCCAGCTCCGCCGCCTCGAGCCACAAATCCGCGCTCTGGCCCGCCAGACGATCGAGGAGATGGCCCAACACACGGAGTGCGATTTCGCCCGCGACGTCGCCGCCCTCTACCCGCTGCGCGTCATCATGCTCATCCTCGGCCTGCCGCCGGAAGACGAACCGCGCATGCTGCGCCTGACACAGGAACTCTTCGGCAACCAGGACCCGGACATGACGCGCGGCGAGGCCGGCATGAACGATCCAACCCTAGGCGCGCAGCAACTCTTTGAAGTCTTCGCCGATTTCTCCGCCTATTTCGGCGCGGTCACCGCCGACCGCCGCGCCAACCCGCGTGACGACGTCTCCACCGTCATCGCCAACAGCCGTATCGATGGCGAGGAGATCGGCGATTTCGAGGCGATGAGCTATTACACCATCATCGCCACCGCCGGCCATGACACCACGTCCTCGACCACCTCAGGCGCCATCTCCGGCCTCTGCGACTTCCCCGGCGAACTCGCCAAGCTCCAGGCCGACCCGGCACTCATTCCCGGCCTGGTCGAGGAAGCGGTACGCTGGACCACCCCGGTGCGCCACTTCATGCGCACCGCCACGCAAGATACCGAACTGCTCGGCCGCCAGATCAGCAAAGGCGATTGGCTGATGCTCTGCTATCTCTCGGGCAATCGTGACGAGGAGGTTTTCGACGCTCCCGACACTTTTCGCGTCGACCGCGACCCCAACCGCCATCTCGGCTTCGGCTACGGTCCGCATCTCTGCCTCGGCCAGCACATGGCAAAAATGGAAATGCGCATTCTCTTCGAGGAGCTCATCCCGCGCCTGGCCTCGCTCGAACTCGCCGGCGAGCAGAAGAACACGGCGTCCAACTTTGTTAGCGGGCCCAAGGCATTGCCGATCCGCTATCGTTTCAAGTAGAAAGGCAGGGGGCTCTGCCCCCTTGACCCCCGCTAAGGACAAGTCCTTAGAACCTTTTTGCTGAGTGGCGGATCGTGAGCAGCTTTGACGTAAACGTATGGTCTAGCAACACCTATTTGACTTTGGCGCAAGCGGCTGAAATCCGCAGCCATGTCGGTTCGGACACGGTCGTGTTCGCCAACGATCCGCGCGTGGATGACTTCCTTGCCGAACTGCGTCGTCGCTATCCCGATTTCGCAACCGGGCAGGCCGCAAGCGTTGCGCAATGGGGACCAGATGACATATTCCTCCGCTCCGTGGACGATCCGAAACCACCGCCTCCTACCGCGGAGCAACTTCGGAGTTATCGACATGACCGTCCTGTCGTCTGGAACGGGTACATTGCGCAGCAAGGCTTATATCTTTCCATGGGCATACTCTGGGAACACGCCGTCGAGGTCTTCCCGTATATCCAGACTCTCGCCAAAGCCCATCAACTGACTGTCCTCGACGAAGACAACGGTCTTCAGCAGCCGCAGACGCAAACGATGGCTGTTCCCGCCATTCTCCAGCTGTCGCTGACGCTTCACATCGCCGGCAAACCCCCGGCGCTCGACGCCTCGATCACCGACCAGCAAACGACTCTCGCTCACCGCGCCGTCGCAACACGCCTGGACGCCCACAGGCTGGCCCGCACGCTTGCCGCGGCGCGCCACGAAATCGGCTATCACGTGGACGACCGGCGCTGTATCGCACAAGCCTATGTCCTGGTGCCCTTGGAAAGCGAAGCATTCAAGCCGCCGCCAGGCGTGCGAGTACAGACATTCGAGTTCAAGCGACGGGACCCAAATTGACCGGTGCGACACAAGACCAGCTCTGACTATCTTGAATGGCGCACAGCATAACTCAGCGTTTGTGCAACCGAGAACATATTCCGCATGGCCTCATCGAGTCCCATGACCTTTGGCTCTTGGTGCCGCGGGACCGGTTTCTATTCGCGATCCGTGATCAGGAGGCGCAAGGCTTCCAAAGGCACGTCGGCGGAACAGTCGCACGCATTGCGATCGGTTTTCGGCCCGCACGTCGTACCGTCGATGAAGCTCGCCTCCAAGGAGACCTGGTATGTCGCCAACATGGCCTCCGCACACATTACACGAACGCCATAGATCGGCTTACCCCTCCCCCGTGTTCCCGCATACATACCCGTCCGCGCCGCTGCCGAAAACTCACCGGCCGTTTCCGC
>CAXUNZ010000040.1:0-18858 GCA_964252525.1 uncultured Acetobacteraceae bacterium | reverse complement strand
GGGTGGTGGCTGCGGCCGCGGGGCTCGGCGGGCTAATGTTGGGGGCGGCGGCCAAAGGAAGAAAGAAAGGCCTTCTTTTTTGAAAAAGAAGCAAAAAACTTTTGAAAGTTTTTTGGTCTTTTTTTTCAAAAAAGGACTACTCTCTTGCTTTCCTTGCAGGCGCTCATGCCCACAAAAAAACTCAGCACCTATGAAGCAAAGCGCGATTTCACCAAGACCGCGGAGCCGCGCGGCGCGCAGGACCCCGCGCCGTCCGAACGCCTGCGCTTCGTCATTCAGAAACATGCTGCCACGCGCCTGCATTACGATCTGCGCCTGGAACTGGATGGCGTGTTCAAATCCTGGGCGGTGACAAAAGGCCCCTCGCTCGATCCGCATGACAAGCGCCTGGCTGTCGAGGTCGAAGATCACCCTCTGGATTACGGCGATTTCGAGGGTACGATCCCCAAGGGACAATATGGCGGCGGCACGGTGCAGCTATGGGATCGCGGCTATTGGGCACCCGAAGGCATGACCGCGGAGGCGGGCCTTGCTAAGGGTGACCTGAAATTCACGATGGAAGGCGAGCACCTGCACGGAAGTTGGGTGCTGGTGCGCATGAAGGGAGATCGTTTCGGCGGCAAACGCACCAACTGGCTGCTGATCAAGCACCGCGACGATTATGCTGTCGAGGGCGGGGGCGATGCGGAGCTGGCGGACGACCGATCGGTGGCGTCCGGCCGATCCATGGCTGACATCGCGGCGGGACGCGGACATGCACCGAGCCCATTCATGCTGGCCGAGGCGCAGCACAAGGTGAGCGCGGATGCGAGTTGGGATTCGAGCCAAGGTCTGGCGCCGGCCAAACGCGCCGCACGCAAGGAAGCGGCGGCGCGAACGCCACTGCCCGATTTTCTGGAACCGCAACTGTGCCGAACCGTCGAGCGTCCGCCGCAGGGCGCAGACTGGGTGCACGAAATCAAGTTCGACGGCTATCGCATGCAGGCGCGCGTGCAGGACGGGGTGGCGGTTCTGCGCACGCGAAAGGGGCTGGACTGGACCGCCCGATTTGGCGCGATTGCGCGTGCCTGCGCGGCCTTGCCAAACGGGATTTTCGATGGCGAGATCGTGGCGCTGGACCACGACGGCGCGCCGGATTTTGCCGCGTTGCAGGCGGCACTTTCCGAAGGCAAGAGCGACCGTCTGATCTTTTTCGTCTTCGACCTGCTGCATGCCGGCGGCGAAGACATTCGCCCGCTGCCCCTGCAAGAGCGCAAGCGCCGTCTTGCCACACTGATGGAAGCCTCGCCCAAGAACGATTCGCCGACGCTGCGCTACGTCGATCATTTCGAAAGCGGCGGCGATGCGGTACTGAAATCCGCCTGCAAGCTGTCGCTGGAAGGCATCGTCTCCAAATCTCTAGATGCGCCCTATACCGCGGGCCGGAGCGAGACCTGGACCAAGGCCAAATGCCGCGCGCGACATGAGGTGGTCGTGGGTGGCTGGACCGACACGGCGGGCAGTTTCCGCTCCCTTCTGGTGGGCGTGCATCGCGGCGACAGGTTGGTGCATGTCGGACGCGTGGGCACGGGTTTCGGTCGCGATACGGTGGCGCGATTGATGCCGCATCTGCGCGCGGCGGCGAGCGAGACAAATCCGTTTACCGGCCCAGGCGCGCCGCGCGGTGGCGGCGGAATCCACTGGCTGCGGCCCGAATTGGTGGCCGAAATCGAATTCGCCGGCTGGACAGGTGCCGGTATGGTGCGCCAGGCCGCCTTCAAGGGCCTGCGTGAGGACAAGCCGGCCGAAGAGGTTCAGGCGGAAACACCGGCCACGGTCGAGCTGGCAGAGCCCAGCGTCGTGCGCGCGGCACCACCGGCGGCGAAGGGCCGCGTGACGGTCATGGGCGTTTCACTCAGCCATCCTGACAAAGCCTTGTGGCCGCAAGCAGGATCCGACGGACAGCCCGTCACCAAGCTGGATTTGGCGCGCTATTTCGAGGCGGTGGGCGAATGGTTGCTGGAGCATCTGCGCGGGCGGCCGTGTTCGATCATCCGCGCGCCTGACGGGTTTGCCGGCGAGCAATTCTTCCAGCGCCACGCGATGAAGGGCGCGTCCAGCCTGGTGGAGAACGTCACGGTTTTCGGCGATCGAAAGCCCTATTTGCAGATCGACCGCATCGAAGGTTTGGCCGCGGTGGCGCAGGTGGCCGCATTGGAATTGCACCCGTGGAATTGCCGGCCCTTTGCGCCGGAGGCGCCTGGGCGGCTGGTCTTCGATCTCGATCCGGGGCCGGAGGTCGCGTTTGAAACGGTGATTGCCTCGGCGAAGGAAGTGCGCGATCGGCTGGACACGCTGGGGCTGGCGAGTTTCTGCAAGACGACCGGCGGCAAGGGCTTGCATGTCGTCACACCTTTGGCCGACGAGAAGAACAAGACTCCCGATTGGGCGCAGGCCAAGGAATTTGCCCATGGCGTTTGCCGCGCAATGGCAGCGGCCGCACCGGATCGTTACGTCGTGAACATGGCCAAGAAGCTGCGCACGGGGCGCATCTTTCTTGACTATCTGCGCAACGATCGGATGGCGACCGCCGTGGCTCCCCTCTCGCCGCGGGCGCGGGCCGGGGCGACGGTGTCGATGCCGCTGACATGGCAGCAGGTCAGACCGGGGCTCGATCCGGCGGCCTACACGCTGCGCAGCGTGCCGGCGCTGCTGCGCAAGACAAAGGCCTGGACGGAGTATTGCGATGCCGAGCAACCGCTCAGCGCGGCCATCCGGCTTCTGGCTGCGTCCAAATGACCGGATTCGTGCTGCCCGTCGAAACCGAGCCGATGGAGGCGAAGGTTGCGGCCGAGCTGCCCTCGGGCGAGGGCTGGCAGTTCGAACCAAAATGGGACGGCTTTCGCTGCCTCGCCTACAAAAGCGGCGGCCGCGTGGAGTTGCGCGCCAAATCCGGCAAGTCGCTGTCTCGCTACTTCCCGGAAATGGTGGCGGCGCTTGCGGCTGCGCGCGCGGATGAATTCGTGCTGGACGGCGAGTTGGCGGTGCCTGTCGGCGACAGCCTGTCATTTTCGGCCTTGCAGGATCGTGTCCATCCCGCCGAAAGCCGCGTGCGCAAATTGGCCGGGCAGACTCCCGCCCTGCTGATTGTCTTTGATTGCCTGGCGGATGCGCGCGACTCGGTGCTGGTGGCGGCACCCTTGGCTGAGCGGCGTGTGGCGCTGGAGCGCGTGGCCGCCGCCCTGGGGCGGGCGCATCGGGTGCGGCTAACGCCCTATACGCGCGACCGCGACGAGGCGGTGCGATGGCTGGCCGCCACGCATGGCGCGCTGGATGGCGTCGTGGCCAAGCCTCTGCAGGAAGGTTACGCCTCGGGCAAGCGCGCGATGGTCAAGGTCAAGCGCATGCGCACCGCCGATTGCGTGGTGGCGGGATTTCGCTACGCCACCGGCAGCAAAATGGTTGGATCGTTGCTCCTGGGGTTGTTCAATGATCGGGGATTGCTCGATCACGTGGGCTTCACATCGGCCATCAGCGAGGCGGAGCGGCCGGCGCTGACGCGCAGGGTCGAGGCGTTGCGTGGCGGCGTGGGCTTTACCGGCGATGCGCCAGGCGGGCCGAGCCGCTGGAGCGATGAGCGCTCCACGGCATGGGAGAAGCTACGGCCGGAGTTGGTGGCCGAGGTGCGTTACGATCATGCGACCGACGGACGATTCCGGCACGGCACGATGTTCTTGCGCTGGCGGCCGGACAAGGCGCCGGAGCAATGCACACGCGCGCAGATGCAGGAGGAGGCTCGACCGGGCGTTTTGATCGAAGAGCTTCTGTAAGTCGGCCAACTTGGATCACAACCCTTTGCGTGGCCGTTACCCGGGCGTTCGGGCATGGAGATTTCAGACGGCAAGATGCTGAAGCGGGTGTAGAAAATGCAGACACTGCCCACGACCACCATCGCGGTGGCACACCGGCCGATCTATTTCGCACTCGCGCCAGTGCCGATCACATGTTTCGCCGGCGCCTTTATTACCGACCTGGCCTACTGGCGAACCGCTTTGATGATGTGGGAGACTTTTTCGGTCTGGCTGATTACCGCGGGACTGGTCATGGCCGGCGTTGCCGCAATCGCCGGCCTTGCGGAATACGTCGCCAATGCCGCCAGCCGCGCGGTGCGCCCCTTATGGCCGCATCTTTTCGGCAACGTGCTGGCCGTCTGTCTCTCGCTGATCAACGCTTTCGTCCATAGTCGCGATGGCTACACCGCAGTCGTGCCGACAGGGCTTATCCTGTCGGCCACGGTGCTGCTGATCCTGCTCGTCTCACGGCTTTACCGCCGGCCCGCGCTCACGGTGGCCTATGCCGATGGCACGCGCGCGCCGTTGCAGCATCGCGGTGCGCCGATCATGGCGCTGTGCTTGCTCGCCTTCCTGGGCGCCATTGGCGCGGCATATGCGTTGTCGGGCTCGTTCGACACGGACCTCGATCCCTCGGCACAGATTGGCCCCAATCCCCGTCTGCCCGCGCCGCACCAATATTTGCTGCCGCCGATGCACATCGCACCCATCGCACATTGGGCGAATGGTGAAGTGCCGACGGTGCCGGCGGGCATGAAGGCGCAGGCCTTCGCCACGGGGCTCGTGCATCCGCGTTCGATCTACGTGCTACCGAACGGTGACGTGCTGGTGGCCGAAACGGGCGGGCCACAGGCGCCGGTCCATCGCCCCAAGGACGTGATCATGGGTTGGGTGGAAGCCTATGCCGGCGCGCGCGAACATGGCGCCAATCGCATCACGCTGTTGCGTGACACAAAGGGCACGGGCGTGCCGGATGTTCGCACCGTCTTTCTCGATCACCTGAATTCACCCTTCGGCATGGCGCTTGTCGGTGGCGATCTCTATATCGCCAATACCGATGCCATCCTGCGCTTCCCTTACAAGGATGGCGAAACCAGCATCACCGAGCCGGGTACCAAGCTGATCGATCTGCCGGGTGGGCCGATCGATCATCATTGGACGAAGAGCATGGTGCCGAGCGCGGATGGATCCAAACTCTATGTCGGCGTCGGCTCCAACAGCAACATCACCGAAAATGGCTTTCCCGCCGAACTCGGCCGCGCAGCCATTTGGCAGGTCGATCGCGCAACCGGCGCCTCGCGCCTCTACGCCACCGGCATGCGCAATCCGACCGGACTGGGCTGGGAGCCGCAGAGCGGCAAGTTGTGGGCCATCGTCAATGAGCGCGACGAAATCGGCCCCAATTTGGTGCCGGATTACCTGACCTCGGTGCGCGAGGGCGCTTTCTATGGCTGGCCCTACAGCTATTACGGCCAGCACGTCGATGCCCGCGTGCAGCCGCAGCGCCCCGATCTTGTGGCGCAGGCCATCGCACCCGATTACGCGCTGAGCTCGCACGTGGCACCTCTGGGTCTGGCCTTTGCCGGCGGCACGAGCCTGCCGGAGGCCTATCGCAACGGTGCGTTCGTGGGCGAACACGGCAGTTGGGACCGCTCGCCGCTGAGTGGCTACAAGGTGGTGTTCGTGCCGTTCAGCGACGGGCATCCCTCCGGTCCGGCGCGGGATGTGGTGACCGGATTCTTGGATGCGCAGAACCATGCGCGCGGACGGCCGGTGCAGTTGGCGGTGGACAAATCGGGCGCGCTGCTGGTGGCGGATGATTTGGCTAATACGGTATGGCGGGTGAGCGCGGCGAAGTAGCACGGTCAGCAATACCGGCTTGGGACGCGTTGTCCCCCACTTTTTCATGAGCTGACTGGTTATACGCCGCCGTGAATCAACGACTTGCAGCAGCATCGTAGCTGTTGGCCGCGAACGCTCTCTGTAGTCGTTGGTGCGGCTTGATGTGACGTCGTGCATACGTTTCGGGTCAGCCTCTCAGTTTCCAAGCCCCTGCCAGCACGCTGATGAGCACATCGGTATCGATGCCGCGCCCGGCCGCCTGCGCGCCCAACTGTCCGCGCAGCAAGCCGCTGCGCAGACGATCGACGCTACCGCGCGGCGTGCTGCCATCCGCCACCAGCCAAAGCAGGGGGGCATTGCTGCGCCGGCGCAGCATGGCGAGCACGGCCAAAGCGGATTCTTCGACCGCCTCGATCACGGGCAGGCGGATGACGTAGATCTTTTTTCCCTCGTGCTGATCCGCAATGAATTTGCCCGCCAGCCACGCCATGGCGCGTGCCGCGCGCCGGGTTGCTTCAGGTGGAACAGGGGCGGTGCGCAAATAGGGCGTGGGATTGCTAAGCGCGTAGATGCCTGAAATCAGGCGCCAGGTGGCGTCGGGTTCGGGGCGGAATATCCAGTCAATCGTATCGATCCGCCCCAGCAGCGCGAAATCCTCGGCCAACCCTTCGACCAGTTCGCGTTGTGGAATGCCCGAGGTACGCAGCAGGCTGGCTTGCTCGTGGCCGAGCAGGGTCAATTGCAGGATGCCAAGTTCGCAGGTGTTCCCCAGGCTCTCGAATTGCGCGGCGAGGCTGGTCAGGTCCAGCCCGGTCGATGCCATAACCGCGCGCTCAATCGAGCCATCTTCACGCGTTCCCGCCAAGGCGGGCATGGATGAAGCGTCCAGGCAAGGGGGCGCCGGCGTGACGCGCACGCTTGCCAAAGCCCATGCGAAAGGCTGGCCGAAATGGTAGAATTCACCCGCAACTTCGTGGGCGGCATCGATATTGTCGAATTGTAGCACGACTTCTTGTTGTCCTGCATGCCGTTCCACGCGCAGCGCCAAAACCAGACGGCAGCGCAGATTGAAGAAACCAAGCAGCCTTCCGTCCGCACCGATGGCAACGCGCTGACGCGCCTGTCCCGTTTCGCTGCCAAACGGACGCATGTCCAGCAGAATCAGGATCGGATCAGCGCCGCCATCCAGGGGCACGATGACTTCGCTTCTGCGCCCAACCGCCCATACATAGTCGCTTTCCGGCGTGCCGAAGCCTTCCGCCAGTTTGGGCAAGGCCGCCTCGCACCAACCAAAACGGTGTGTTTGCACGGCACGCAATGGAGGAGGTGGTTCAGGTGCGGTATCGCGCAGCAGCGTCAGACGCATCAGGCGAAGCCCCAGATCGCGTGTGTCGCCGGAGGTGCGGACGGGTCCGGCCTCGCGCTGCAATGTGATGGAGAGCCTAGAGTCTGTCGCGGCGGGCAACCGAACGCGCCATGTCCAAGCGCCGCCAAGACGGCGCGTTTCCAGCAAAATGCCATTCAGGAGCAGACGAAAATCCTGGTGCGTCACATCGGGCGGTAGCAGAAACGGTTCGCAGTCGAGTTCGAGAACTAGGCGGCCACGCCCCGCGGGCAGCGCAAGCGCGATTTCGCTGCTTCTCCCAACGGACCAGACATAACCCTCTTCCGGCGTGCTCCAGCCGCGACCCAGATGTGATTGGCCGGTTTGTCCAATGCCGAAAGACAGGCTGGACAGGAGGTCGATCATGGAAGAAAGAAAGCACTTCTTTTTTGAAAAAAAGAAGCAAAAAACTTTTGATCCTTGGCGTACGTGGTGTTGCTACGCATAGGCCAAAAAGTAAAAGTTTTTGGTTCTTTTTTTCAAAAAAGAACATCCTTCCTACGCCGCATCCGCGCGCTTCGGCCGCCCGGGCGGCGGCACCACCGGCGCCTCAACCTCGCCGGGCGGCGACAGCGCACCGAGCAGCGCGTCCCGTAGCGTGCCAAGCTTGCGCTCGTTCTCCACTTTCAATCCGAAAACGTCCTTGACGTAGAACACGTCCACCGCGCGCACACCGTAAGTGCTGACATGCGCCGAACCAATCTGCAGCCCCTGTTCGGATATCGCGGCGGTCACGTCATGCAGCAGGCCGGGCCGGTCGCGCCCGTTGACCTCCAGCACCGTGTAGCTGTTGGACGCGCGGTTATCGATCACCACGCGCGGCGGAACGTGAATGGCCCGCATGCGCCGGCCCATCAGCGCCTGCGTCAGTTTGGGAATTTCCCGTTCCAGGCGCAGATGTCCGGACAAAGCCTGTTCCACCAGAACGTAAAGTTTCGCCAGGCGGTGCGGCTGGTCGAAGGCGCCGCCGGCGGCGTCCTGCACCCAGAACGTGTCCAGCGCCATGCCGTTGGTCAGCGTGTGAATGCGTGCATCCACGATCGAGGCGCCGGCCACCGCCAGCGCGCCGGCAATGCGGCTGAAGAGGCCGGCATGGTCGGCGGCATACACGGTGACTTCGGTGACAGCGCGCGCTGGCAGCGGTTCGGTTTGCACAGTCAGCGGGGCGGCGCGTCTCTCGGCGTCCCGAATGATCCGCGCGTGGCGGACATGGGTGTCCGGATCGAAGGACAACCAATAGCCTGGATAGCCGAGGCCCAGGAAAAACGCACGATCGGCGTCGGGCCAGCTCAGGCGCGTGAGAATGTCGTCCGCCGCGGCGCGGGCGCGCTTGACGC
The DNA here is from genome assembly GCA_964252525.1 of uncultured Acetobacteraceae bacterium. Classification (GTDB taxonomy): domain Bacteria; phylum Pseudomonadota; class Alphaproteobacteria; order Acetobacterales; family Acetobacteraceae; genus CAJCIS01. Next base: position 10,465 of record CAXUNZ010000040.1, on the reverse strand, counting down.
GCACGTCACGCTCGGTCGTGGACAGGCCGCCGGCGAGTACCTCGGCCACGCGCGCGTAAATATCGCGCAGCAGCGTGGCCTTCCAGCCATTCCACACGCGCGGCGAGACGGCGCGCATGTCGGCGACGGTCAGCACCAGCAGCAATTTCAGCCGTTCAGGCGACTGCACCGTTTCGGCCAGGTCCATGATGGTTTTCGGATCATCGATGTCACGCTTGAAGGCGGTTTGGCTGAGCAGAAGATGGTGCAGAACGAGCCAGGAGACGGTCTCCGTCTCCTCCGCGCTCAGCCCCAGCTGCGGGCCAACCTGCATGGCCACGTCGGCACCCAGAATGGAATGATCTCCGCCGCGGCCTTTGGCCACATCGTGCAGCAAGGCGGACATATACAATGCGCGGCGGGATTGCAGGTTTTCTAGCAAGCCCGTGGCCACGGGCGCAATTTCAATCAGCTTGCCGCGTTCCATGGCATTGAGGATGCGGATTGCCTCGATCGTGTGTTCGTCCACGGTAAAGATGTGGTAGGTGTCGAACTGCATCTGGCCGACAATGCGCGCCCAGTCGGGCAGCAGCCGCCCGATGATGCCGCTTTCGTTGAGCGTATTCAGCCAGACTGCGCCATCGGGTTTGCCATCGGGATCCGTGCCGCAGACAAGATCGAGGAAGAGTTCGCCCGCCTCGGCATCGCCGCGCAAGGCGACGGCACGGCGTTCATGACGGATGAGCGCGCGCAGGGCCAAGGGGTGCAGGCGCAATTTGCGTGCGCGCGCCAAAGCAAGCATGCGCAGCATCAGGATCGGCTGCGCTTCAAAATCATCGCCGCGCAACGGCTTGAGCATGCCATCGGCAAGGATGAAGCCGGCTTGCAGCAATGCGCGATCTGGCTCGGCCTGCAAGGCGGGCTCGCCGGCAATCTGGCGGATGATCGAGGGTTCCGCCACATGCGTCAGGCGCGAAACATCGCGTGCGGTCAGAAAATAGTGGCGCATGAAGCGCTCCACGCCGTCCTGGCGGCCGTGACGCGTATAGCCCATGCGGGCGCCGACGACGGGTTGCAGATCGAAGGTCAGGCGATCTTCGGCGCGGCCGGAAATGTAGTGCATGTGAAAACGCACGGTCCACAGGAAATCCCAGGACCGGCGCAATCGCCGCCGCTCCTGCGCATCGAGCAGATTGAGCGGTCCGGCGAGCAGCGCATCGGGCGAAAATTGGCCATAGGCGACGCGCACCATCCAGTAGAGCGTTTGCAGGTCGCGCAGGCCGCCGCGGCCTTCCTTGATGTTGGGTTCGACGAGATAGGCGCTTTCGCCGAAGCGGCGATGGCGCTCGCTGCGCTCGGCTTGCTTGGCGGCGATGAAAGCGCCTGGCCCCACCTGCAAGCGGGCCGCATCGAAGGCGGTCTGAAAGGCCGCGAACAATGACGCGTCGCCGGCGAGCAGACGTGCATCCAAAAGGCTGGTGCGGATGGTCACGTCGCCCGCGGCATCCGCCATGCAATGGGCGATGCTGCGTGTGGCGTGGCCGACTTTGAGGCCGAGATCCCACATGAAGTAGAGCATGTATTCGATGACGCGCAGGGTCATCGGGGCGGGCTCGTCGGGTGCCAGGAACAGCAGGTCGATGTCGCTGAAGGGGGCGAGCATGCAGCGGCCATAGCCGCCGGTGGCCGCGATGCTGATCGGGTCGGGCACCCGGCCAGCCGCGCCGAGTTCGGCGGTGGCATGGGCAAAGAGAGTGCGCACCACCTCGTCGGTCAGCGACGTCAGATGCCCGGCCGCTTCCACGCCGGCCATGCGGTAGGTTTCGAATTGCTCGCGCACCTTGGTCTGGATACGCAGGAGGTGACGCCGGAACAGGCCGAGCACCTGATCGCGCGGCGCGGCGCCACGTTCGGCGCGTAGCCCGGCCAAAGCCAGGTTCAGGGCTGTGTCGGCGTCATCGATCGACGTCAGCGGGTTGTCGTGGGGCATACGACGCCATGGTATCGTCGCTGACGATATTGCGACAGCCCATGACCCCGTAAAATGATGACGCGGCGCTGGGGACCCGGTCCGGTCCGGTCCCCAGCTCTTCGCGCCTATTTCCGCTGCTTGCGCGCGGCGTAACGGGCGTCCCGCGCCGCCTTCTGCCGTGCCTTGAGTTCCTCCAGAGAGGCGACCTGGGCCTGCTTCAGCTTCTCCTGCTCCTCGCGCGCGGCAAGCTCGGCCAACCGCGCCGCCTCCTTTTCCGCGGCAACGCGACGAGCCTCCTCGGCCTTGATCTTTTCGCGTTCAGCCGTCCGGATCGCGCGCGCATCGGCAATGGCGCGCCGTTCGGCGATGCGCTTTTGAACCTCGGGGTCTTCGCTCGAGGGACGGGAGAGAAACTTGGCGAGCATCGCCTGCTTGGCCTCGGCCGAGGTGCTGGCGCGGTCTGTGAATTTGCTACCTTTGAGCATTGCTAGGCTGAGTGTCCCTTCGTGGTGGTGTTAGGCCGCGCGCGGGGCGGGCTTGGCCGGCGTGCGCGCGATGCGTTTGATCTTGCCGCGGGGACGGCCGGAGGCCAGGCCGATCTGCTGATCCTGCGCCTCGATAATGGCCTGGGCGGGCATGTCGCCATCCAGGCCGGTGAGTTCGGCGGCGGGCACCTTGCGGTTGCTGCTTTGCGATCCGTCCTCGTAAAGCACGTCGAACATGACGAAGCTGCTGAGGATGCGCTTCTTGGGCGGCATGGTTTTTCCTTAAGCCAGGTCGCCGAGGGCGGCGGCGGTCTCTTCGCTGTCCGAGGTGGTTTCGCTCGGTGCCGCCTCGCCGGTCTGGGCGGCGGCGCCTGCCTCGCGCTCGCGGGCCTTGGCCTCCTTCTTGGCCTTCTTGGCCCGGTCGCGTTCGGCTTTCTTCAATCCGTAATTGACCTTGAATGCCATACTGACCTCTTTGTCTTGTACAACCTCGCGCCGGGCACCATAGGCCGGGCGCCTGGCATCTGGACTTCAGGGGAGGGGACGCAGGCCACGCAGGCCCGCAACGCGCCGCGCTGTAGCACGCCGCGCGCGATTGGGCGAGTCCTTGCGCCTCACAGGATAGCCAAGGCTTGGGGTAGAAGCCGGGCGAGCAGCGTGGCCCAGGCGTGCTGTCCCTGAGGCGCGGCGATCAGGTCCTGGCGGATCTCCAGCTCGAGGTTTGGCAGGCCGCGCTGCTCGGCATGCACGGGGATCGTGTAATCGCTCTGATCGCTCAGCGCGTAAGGTTCGTTGTCACCGACGATCAGTCCCTCGGCCCGCAGAAGGGGCAGCATGGCCTGCGCCAGGCGCGGGTCGTGGTTGTGCAAGACGCCCGCCTGCCAGATGCGCGCGGACCCGGCCATGATCGGGGTGAAGCTGTGCACGGCGATGATGGCCGGCGGCGTGCGGTCGGCGAGTCGCGTCTCGATTGCGGCGTGGTAGGGATTGAAGATTTCATCGATTCGCGCAGCCAGCCAGGGCGGCGGCGCGCCGGCATTGCCGGGGATGGGCGTGCCGTCACTGACGGGCGCGACCGAGGTGGGATGGCCGGGGCGGCGGTTGCAGTCGATGACCAGGCGCGAATAGTTTTGCAGGATGGCCGTGGCATCGAGCCGCGCCGCAAGTGCGATGGTGACGCCGGCCGCGCCGATATCCCAACCGATGTGGCGGTCGAGCTCGGCCTGGCCGACGCCCAGACTGCCCATCGCACGCGGGACGCGATTGCCGGCATGATCGCAGACCAGCAGCAGGGAAGATGCATGCTGCGAATCGATGATAGTGACCGCAGAGGGCTCATCCTCGTGCAGCAAGCGTTCCATGCGGGCCTCGCCGTGAAATTTCACTTGAATCGGGGACGACCGTCCACACCCCCATCTTATTTCATCGCCCGCTCACCGACTTGCCTTCATACTAGGCCAAGCACCCGAGTCAGCCCAGGCCTCATGCCGTTCCTCACCGTCCGCCACGTCACCACCTACCGCTACAAGCAGCCCGTGGCCTTCGGCGAGCATCGTGTCATGTTCCGCCCACGTGATAGCTACGATCAGCGCCTTCTGCATGCCAGCTTAGACATCGATCCCGCGCCGGCCACACTGCACTGGATGCACGACGTCTTTGGCAATTGTGTGGCCTGCGTCACGTTCAACCGGCGCGCGACCATGCTGCGCTTCGAAAGCCTGATCCAGCTCGATCACGCGCCATTGCATCTGCTGGATTTCCCTATCGCCGCCCAGGCGTTGCATTACCCCTTCAGCTACGATCAGGAGGACATGCCGGACCTGATGCGCTCGATGGAGCGGCAATTTCCCGACCGCAACCACGATCTGCGCAATTGGGCCGTCGCCTTCACCAAAGTCGTCGGCCGGTCGGAGGGCGGCCCGATCCTGACCGCCGATCTGCTGGCCCGCATCACGCAGGCGATCCGGCGCGATTTCACCTATGTTCAGCGTGATGAGATGGGCGTGCAGGAGCCGCTGCAGACGCTGAAGCTGCGTTCAGGAAGCTGCCGGGATTTCGCGCTGCTGATGATGGAGGCGGTGCGGGCCTTGGGCTTCGCCGCGCGCTTTGTGTCCGGCTATCTGCACGTGCGAAGGGAAGGCGTGCGGCCGGGCAGCCCGGCCCGGGTTGGCGGAGGCGCCACGCATGCCTGGGTGCAGGTCTATGTGCCAGGTGCCGGCTGGCTGGAGTTCGATCCGACGAACGGCATTGTCGGCAATCACGACCTGATCCGGGTGGCCATCGGGCGGGAGCCATCCCAGGCTGTGCCGTTGTGGGGCAGTTGGATCGGCTTTCCTGCCGATGCGCTGGGACTGTCCGTGCAGGTCGATGTGACTGCATCCGAAACCCCGCCGCCGCTGCCGATCCGGACTGCCGTGGAAGATGTGAGCACACGCAACATTTTGGCCACTGGCACGTCTTGATGCCACTGAATTGAACGGGAAGTCCGACGTGCGTATCCATGCGGGATTCGACATCAGTTATGACTGTCTGCAGGACGTGCCGATGCTGCTGCTGATCAGCGTGCATCCCTCCCGCGGGGCGGATCTGCTGACGCCGGGCGTCATCACGTTTTCCCCCAGCCTGCCCGTGCACGTCTATCGTGACGCGTTCGGAAATGACTGCACGCGCATCTATGCCAGGCAAGGCCGGCTGACGATTTCGACGCGTTTCGACATTGCCGACAGCGGCCTGCCTGATGAGGTCAGCCCCTCGGCGAACCAGATGCCCGTGCAGGATCTGCCCGATGAAACCATGGTCTATCTTCTGGGCAGCCGATATTGCGAGACCGATCGGTTGAGCGATGCCGCGTGGTCGTTGTTTGGAAACGTCACGCCCGGCTGGGCGCGCGTGCAAGCAATTTGCGACTTCGTGCACAACCATATCCGCTTTGATTATCAGCAGGCGCGTTCGACGCGCACGGCGGCCGAGGCCTATCAGGAGGGCGTCGGCGTCTGCCGCGATTTTGCCCATCTGGCGGTAACGCTCTGCCGCTGCATGAACATCCCCGCGCGCTACTGCACGGGGTATCTTGGTGATATCGGCGTGCCGCGCATGGATGCGCCGGGCGATTTCTCCGCGTGGTTCGAAGCCTACCTGGAGGGACGCTGGTATACATTCGATGCGCGGCACAATATTCCGCGCATCGGACGCATCCTGATGGCGCGTGGAAGGGATGCCACCGACGTGGCGATCTCCAACAATTTTGGACGGGCGCCCTTGGCTGAGTTCTTTGTTGTGACGGACGAAGTCATCTAGAAGCTTTCCCTTGGACTGTATGATCTGTTTGCCCGACTCGCGCGCGTAGGGCAGGGATGGCTTGCCTGCAAGTGGTTAAACCTGCCGCCTCCATCCCATTCGCGGAGTGGCGCCGCACGCAGACGTGGTCTAAACAGGTTACTTGGCTCGGGTTCTACGCAACACAGCATCTGGCTGGCCCCGCTGCCAAATAAGCAAGTACTCCTGGAGCATATGATGGCCGTCGGCACTGTTAAGTGGTTCAATTCACAAAAAGGTTTCGGTTTTATTCAACCTGATAACGGCGGCGCGGACGTGTTCATTCACATCTCTGCAGTCGAGCAGTCAGGCATGGGTACTCTCAACGAAGGCCAGAAAGTCAGTTTCGATTTGGAGCAGGGCCGCCAGGGCAAGACTTCCGCGGTGAACCTCAAGGCGGCGTGACCTCGCCAGGGCCTCAGGCGGGCCGCAAATATGCCATCGGCCAAACCGTGGTGTATTTGCCAGGCAGTACAAACCTGCCCGATGCCGCCACGAACGGCAAAGTGACCCGTCTTCTTCCAAAAGAAGGAGGCGGCTATCAATATCATGTTCAATTTGGCCCTAATGGTCAGCAACGGCGAGTAGACGAAGCGCAGTTGCGTTCGGTGGGCGAATTGACATCCAAGTGGATGCCGGGTTGATCGGCAGGTGAACTGGTGCGCAAGGGGGAACCCGGACCGGGTTCCCCCTTCGCCGTTCAGCTTTTGCCGTCCTTGAGAACTTCTTTGGCAGCTTCCCGATCTAGGTTTTTGGCTTCGGCCATGAGGAAGTCGCCCTCCTCCTTGTTACCGTGCCGCGTCTCCTCCACGGCTTCCTTGGCGAGGTTGCGTGCTTCTTCACTGCGGCTAGGCAACGCTGTCTCGGTCGCTGGTTTTTCATCGGCCACGCGGTGTCTCCTTGAAGTTGTCGCAAGGCGCCAACCGCGTTCGGTCGGGCGAGTTGCAGGCGTTCAGCAACCGGTGTGGCGAATCCCGGCTGTTCTCCAAAACGAGAGCAACCTCTTTCTTCCCTCGCCGAGAGGCTTCACTTGTTGCGGCGGCGATGGCGAAAGACAATGACAATGGTCAGACCCACGATCAGCGCGGCAGCGGAAGCAGGCTCCGGCAAAATCACCGGGATGCGTGCGGGATCGACCGGCGAGGCGCCGTCTCGGAAAACCAGCCTCGAATAAGCATGCGTGGGGCTGCCTGTCGCGAGACTTGCTGACAGGGCGAGAATGGCAATGCCGGCTCGGCGCATCGTGTGGCTCCGGAGACGTGTTATTCCTGCGCGAAACTGACCGTTTTGTATGAACAAACAACTAGCCTCACGACTGCCTCAACGGCGGCCATCGTCTCCACTGTTTTCAAGATTTTCCTAAGGTGCCTGGCTAGCTTGAAGCACTTGCCAGCCGCTCGAAGAAGTCCAGATCGTAGGCGCCCTCGGGCTGAGCACGAACCGTTGTGTCAAGCGCATAGGCATCCGGACCGACGAGGATCCGCCACTGGCGGTTTTGCACCCCCCTCAAAATGATGTCGGCCGCTTGTTCGGGGCGCAGGCCTGCCTGGCGGAACGCTTCCGCGCGTTCCAGAACCTCACGCTTGGCGTCGCCCTCCAATGCAGGGGCAAACTCGGCAACGGTGTTGTGGACGATGGAGGTGCCGATATGGCCGGGCATGACCAGGCTGACCGTGACGTTCGGGGCATGAAGACGCAGATCCACGATGAGGGCTTCCGTAAAGCCCTTGACCGCGAATTTTGCGGCGCTGTAGGCGGTATGCGCTGTTTGCGGCCCCAGACTCGCCCAAAAACCGTTCACGGAACTGACGTTAATCAGACGGGCTTGGGGCGCGGCCATCAGCGCCGGCAGGAAAGCGCGCGTGGTGTTGTACACGCCGCCCCAGCACACGTTGAATGTACGCTCCCACACCTGGCGTGGCTCGGTTACGAAACTTCCTCCGCCGCCGATCCCCGCATTGTTGAACAGCAGATCGACGTGATCGCTCCCGTGGCGCTTGATCGTGTCGTCGCGAAACGCAACGACTTGCGCCTCATCGGCAACGTCCGCGACGAAGGTGGTTATCTGGATGCCATCCGGCGCAGCGTTCAACGCCAGAAGACGGGTTTCCTCCAGGCCATCCCGGCGGATGTCGCACATCGCAACATTGCAGCCGCATTGCGCCAGTTGCTGCACGAGGGCGCGCCCGATGCCGCTGCCGCCGCCGGTGACGACGGCGATCTTGCCTTTGAAATCCAACACTAAGCTGCTCCGGGTTGAAAGGCTGCACAGCGGCGTTTGCGCCGCCGGATAGGTTGTGGTCCTGTCCATTCGGTCCTGGTGGGACGGCTTTACGGCAGGCCCGCACCCGGAACATCGACGCCGAAAGCCTCGATACGCCCGTCGCGCGATTGGCGCTGCCGTTCCGGTTGGTGCGAACCTGCCGTGCAGACATAGAGGGTGCGGCGATCCTGCCCACCCAGCATGCACGCGAACGCGCCCTTGTCGGTGGCAATTCTCTGCAAGATCTCGCCCCCCTCCCGCACGTGCACGCAGGCATTCGAGCTTGGCGAGGCAAACCAGACCGCACCCTGCGAGTCCAGGCAGATGCCGTCCGGAAAATCGCCTCTTGGCAATGGCGCCCACAGCCTCTGATTGGAGAGATCGCCGTGGCAGTCGATGTCGAAGGCCGTCAGGCGATTGCCGTAGGTCTCGGCGATGATCAGCGTGTGCCCGTCAGGGGTGATCACCGTGCCGTTGGGAAACAAAAGGTTCTCGGCCACAATGCGCGCGCTGCCATCTGGGTCCACGCGTACAAGGACGGTGGGCGCCGGCGCTTCCGTTCCATCGAGGTCGAAGCCGAAATTGCCGACATAGGCGCGGCCATCGGCGTTTACGGTCATGTCGTTGCAGCGGCGCGGGACCAGGTTGGACAGATCGGCATGCGTGGCGAGCGTGCCATCCTTTTCGCGCCGCAGCACGCGCCTGTCGCGCATCGATACGACAAGCAGGCGGCCATCGGGCAGCCAGCCAAGTCCGGACGGGTCCATGGCCACCTGGAAGACCCGCTCGACGCCGTCTTGTGTCAGCCGGCAGACATCGCCGCCATGCATGTCCGACCACCACAGCGTGCCATCCTGCCAGCGCGGCCCTTCAGCAAAGGCAAGACCGCTGGCCACGCTTCCGATATGGCTTGTCATGTTACTTGTCCCGGACAAGTTTCTCAATTCAACGTCGGATAGGCCCTTGTTTGTGGTTTGACCAGCCCCCACAACGCGCGTATCTTTGTCGGCCAGGAAACCTGGGCATACCGTGATGCTCAAGTCCCGCGATGGCGCCGGAGACCGCGAAGGCCGGGGGCGCGGGCCTTTTGATTGTTGGGGGCGACTCAAGTGGCGCCGGGAATTTGGGAAAGGGTATTTCCGCCTGCCCGGTCCCCTGCGTTCTTTCACGCTCGTTCCGCCTCGGCGCCGGACGCAAAGAGGCGGGCCATTCCCCCCGCCCTCAGATTTCGGGTATGGTGTTCGGCCCGGTGGAAAGTTAACCCATGGACGAGATAGCCACGACTCCTCAAGCCGATGGCGACAGGCTGGGTTTCGACCCGCAGGCGCTGCGCGCCAAATACCGGCTGGAACGCGACAAGAGACTGCGCCCCGAGGGCATAGGGCAATATGTCTCCGTCGAGGGCCGGCTGGCGCATTTTCTCGATGATCCCTACGTTTGTCGGCCGATCGAGCGTGAGCCGCTGAGCGATGATGTTCAGACCGTCATCATTGGTGCCGGATTTGGCGGCCTGCTGGCGGCGTCCCGGCTGCGTCAGGCCGGGGTCGAGGACATCCGTATCATCGACAAGGCCGGTGATGTCGGCGGCACCTGGTATTGGAACCGCTATCCGGGTGCGGCCTGCGATATCGAAAGCTACATCTACCTGCCCTTGCTCGAAGAGACGGGCTTCATGCCCTCGCAGAAATACGCGTCGGGGCGGGAAATTCTGGAATATAGCCGACTGATCGCCCGGCACTTCGATCTCTACCGCGGCGCCTGCCTGCAGACGGAGGTCACCGGCCTGAGTTGGGACGATGGCGCACGCCGCTGGATCGTCTCGACCAATCGCGGTGATGCCATGCGCGCGCGTTTCGTCATCGTCGCGGGCGGTCCGTTGCATCGGCCTAAACTGCCCGGCATTCCCGGGCTCGGCGATTTTGCCGGGCACAGTTTCCACACCAGCCGTTGGGACTATGCCTATACGGGCGGCGACCAGTCGGGCCATCTGTCGCGTCTGGCGGGCAAGCGCATCGGCATCATCGGCACCGGTGCGACCGCGGTGCAATGCGTGCCGCATCTGGGCGAAACCGCCGGACACCTCTACGTTTTCCAGCGCACACCCTCATCGATAGATGTCCGCGGCAACAAGCCAACCGACGCGTCATGGGCCGCGCAGCTCCAGCCCGGCTGGCAGCAGCGTCGAATGGACAATTTCAACATCCTTGTCTCCGGCGGCCGTCAGGATGAAGATTTGGTGGCGGATGGCTGGACCGACATAATCCGCACGCTTGGCGTGGTTGCGCGCATGCGCACCGGCGCCTCAGACCCTGCAGAGCTTGTTCAGCTCGCGGATTATAGGAAGATGGAGTCAATTCGCGCGCGCGTGGATGCCACAGTGGCCGACCGCGCGACGGCGGAGGCACTCAAACCCTACTACAACCAGTTCTGCAAACGGCCATGTTTTCACGA
>CAXUNZ010000039.1:16179-19225 GCA_964252525.1 uncultured Acetobacteraceae bacterium | reverse complement strand
GACGAGCACCATGCCGGCGCGCACGAAGGGACGGGCACGGGCGCGGCGCTGCTCCTGGGCCTGTTCCTGCTGGCGGCGCTTGGCGTCGTCCGCGTCGGAGTCTGGTTTGTCGGCGCTGCGTTTGCCGCTGTCCTCGGCGCGCCCTTCGGGCGGATCGCCGCCCTGGTCGGCCTCGGCGTCGTTTCGTCCGGCGCGCTGATCGTCTTTGGTCTGGCTATCTGCCATGGCGCCTTTCCGGGGTAATTTGGAGGAGCGGGGTTCAGCGAGGGTGAGCCGCTGACCGATCGGTTCGGTCAGTAGATGGAGGATGACCCGAGGCGGTGCAAGATCGCCCCCGTGGTGGTCCTTCCGGCATCTAGCACGGGCGGCCGCTTGTCACACGCCGGAGATGACGTCGGGGAGGTGAACTGAACGTGGGCGGCGCGGGTTTGCGGCTATCCTCGGCGCCGCGTCACGGGGTTCGCACAAATCCGTGCAAATGGCCGTCGCTTCCGTGGTAATCTCCGGTCACGCTACCCGCGGCGTTGATGGCAGCGGGCACAGTTGACGCGGCGCCGTGTATGGCAAACACCTTGAAATGCCCCTGTGGCGACCGGATGAAGCCGCGATACGTCTGATCGCCGGCCACGAAGCCTGTCAGCTGGCCTTTCTCGTTAATACCGGACGCAAAGCTGTATGACGCTCCCGGCGGGGTCGAAGGTTGTTATCGTCCCGTCTTGTGCCCGGATGAAGCTATGTTCGGTGCCCTCTCTGCCTTGGTAAAAGCCGCCAATGACACCTTTGTTGTTGATGCAGGTGGCGAACGTCCCATGGCTGGCACCTGGGACCTCAAAGGTCGTGAACACCCCGTCTTTGGACCGCACAAAGCTCAACTTCACGCGCCCTCGGCCAATGGAGCCGACGATGGCGCCCGCATCGTTGATGGCGGCCGTATCGGTGGTGACGCCTTTGAAATGCCGGATAGCGCCGTCTTCTCTGCGCAGGAAACCATGCGACAGCTTGCCGCCGCCATACTCGTAACCGGCAATCGTATTCTTCTTGTTGATGCCAATTGCAGCGCAATCCTCGCCGGGAGGTTGCGGATCGAACACCGTGAAAGTGCCGTCCGGGGTGCGCAGGAAACAGTGATAGCCGGCATTGTCGTGATATTGGCCGACTGCCGATCCCGCGTCGTTGATGCCCGAGACGGAGGTGGCTGTGGCGCCCGGTGGATCGATGACGGTGAAGCCACCATCCGGCGTACGGACAAAGCCGTGTTGAACGTTGGCACCATCCTCGTAAAAGCCAGCGATCGCACCCGCCGAATTGATGCTCGTTGGCTGGGTAGCCCGGCGGATCGAAGTTGGTCACGGCCGGCCGCTGGCTGCCGCACGCAGGGAACGGCGCGGCGCCTGCTGCCGGGGCCAGGATCGCGAACGTTCGGCATAAGGACATCGCCAAAACCCTCCTTTACGTCTGCTTGAGATCGGCGCCGCAGGGCGGCATCCTTAATTACAGATCGCAACCCTCTACGCGTTTGCACTCAGCTTCGCACCACCGGCAAGCGCGTTGCCGCCACCGCCCGTTCGGTCTGCACGGCGCGCCGGTAGCGGAACAGCTTGGCCGGCCGGCCGCCGGTATCCTGCGCCATGACGCCGGTGTCCTCGACCAGAGACTGCGCATCGATCAGGCGCCGGAAATTCTGCTTGTGCAACCGCCGTCCCGCGAGTGCTTCCACGGTCTGCTGCAATTGCAGCAACGTAAAGCTTTCAGACATGAGCTCAAAGAAGACCGGCCGGTATTTGATCTTGGCGCGTAGCCGCGCCATGCCGGTGGCCAGAATGCGGCGGTGGTCCAGGATCATGGGTTCACCCGCCAGCGGACTGGCGCTGGCCGGATCGTGACGCCGCAGCCATTCGGTCACCAGACCGGCTTCGTAGAGAAGCTCGTAGCGCTGGAGCGAGAAATCCTCGTTCCAGGGATAATCGCCGGCGCCGAACAGCGTGGCGGCGCGCTGGCGCGTGGCCTCGTCGGGCGCCCAGGCGGCGAGCGCGGGCAGGATGGTGGCGGCCAGGCAGGCGGGCGGTCCCTCCCGGTGATCCTCCCATGGAAAATAGCGGTACCAGCTTTGCCATGCGGCACCCGCGCCGGTGACCGCGGTTTCGCGCGTCAAGGCCAGGTAGCTGATGGAGAGGACGCGCCCGGCCGTCTCGGCGCGATCGCCATCGGCAAAGGTGTAAAGCTGCTCGACATAGCCGAGCGGCTGGTGGGTCTGGCGTTCGACCCAACTGCGCAGGCCGGCCTGCAGCGAGCGGTGACTGGTCTCGAAGCTGCCAGAGGGCAAGGCGCTTCCCGCGGCAATGGTCAGCACGCGCGGTTCGCCCAGGGTGACCGCGGTCACGACGGCGATCAGCTCGGTTGCGACCGGGTTCACCATGGAGGGGCTTTGAAAAAGGAAGGTTGGGGGAATGTGTCACTGGTCTTATAGGGGGGCAGGCACTGCTCCCCCAATCTTGTTGTGAACCGGCTCAGGGCGACTGATTCAGGTGGACGGCATAGCGGCAGCGGGGCGTGGCATACGTGCCGACGATGGTCCGACCGTCCAGCTTCGCAGTGAGTTTGAGAAGATAGGGCTTGTGGTCGGCACCCTGGCTGGCGAGCGAGGCGAGCACTTGGCCGGAGGGAGCGATCTGGCCGGACAGGATGAGGACGCCCTGGGTCGGGGTGAATTGCAGGTTTGCCCCACGCCTGACGAGTATGGCGCGCGAGGGCGGGTCACAGGCTCCGGCTTGTGGGGTGAGATCACCGGCGTAGGTGGTGGGTGCGTCGGCGGCGCAAGCGGCCGGGGCGAGCGCCAAGATTGCTTGGGATAAAAAGCGCATGCTGTGCATTTTTTCCTTGCCCGTATGACCCAACATTCTGTATAACTCGCTTAACGATGGCGGTTTGCGCGCTGCGGCGGGGAGCAGATCGTGCCTGATGAAACGACACCCTTAGATATCCTGATGTCGGTGATGCGGGAACGCTTCGCCGAGAAGGATTTTGACGCCGCCGTGGCCATTGCCAA
>CAXUNZ010000039.1:15304-16085 GCA_964252525.1 uncultured Acetobacteraceae bacterium | reverse complement strand
GTTTGTGCATCCGAAACCTCGCGCACGCACCTCCGGTGCGTCGATCGACACGTTGCGGGACCAACAGCTTGTCGAACTCTGCCGATCCCGCCAAGCAGGAGCGGGCGCTTCGGAAGACGATACGCGCTAGCCTGGAGAGTTGGAGCCGGTTTGCCCTGGCCGAACGCGACCAGGCGCCGGCGGCGCATCATCTGCTTATGATGCAGGCGCTGGAGGAATTGTCGGCGGGACGGGTCCGGCGGCTTATGCTGCTGCTGCCGCCGGGTTCGGCGAAGAGCACGTATGCGAGCGTGCTGTTTCCGGCCTGGTGGATGGCGCGCAATCCGACAGGATCGGTGATTGCGGCGAGCCACACGGCGGCGCTGGCCGAGCATTTCGGCCGCGGGGTGCGCGGGCTGCTGAACCTGCATGGGCCGCGATTGAACGTGTTCTTGCGCGCCGATGCGCGGGCGGCGGGGCGGTTTTCGACCGAAAGCGGGAGCGAGTATTTCGCTGTTGGCATAGCCGGCGCGGTGACGGGACGGCGCGCGGATCTGGCATTGATCGATGACCCTGTCGCCTCCTTTGAGCAGGCGCAGAGTCAAGGCCAGCGCGATTTGTTGTGGAATTGGTTCCGATCCGAATTGGTGACGCGATTGAAGCCCGGCGGCCGCATGGCGCTGGTCATGACGCGCTGGCACACCGACGATTTGGCGGGACGGCTGATCGAGCAGGGCGGATGGCGGGTGTTGCGCCTGCCGGCGCTGGCTGAAGCGCAGGACGCGTTAGGCCGGCCGCAAGG
>CAXUNZ010000039.1:6673-15294 GCA_964252525.1 uncultured Acetobacteraceae bacterium | reverse complement strand
GCGATATTCTGGGCGAACGGCAATTCGAGGCGACATTTCAGCAGGCGCCGTTGCCCGAGGGTGGCGCGATATTCGAGGTGAGTCGGCTGGGGCTGGTCGATGTCGTGCCCGAGGGCGGCGTGCGCGGGTGGGATCTGGCGGCGGGTGTTGATGCCTCCCGCGATCCGGATTGGACCGTTGGTGTCTTGATGTGCGCGGATCCGGCGGGAGGTTTTGTCATTGGCGATGTGCGCCGCGTGCGCGTGGCGCCCGCCGGGTTGGGGGCCATGCTGCTGGAGGTGGCGCGGCAGGATGGGCCGCAGGTGACCATCAGCCTGCCTCGTGATCCGGGACAGGCGGGCATGCACCAGACGGCGGTGCTGACGCAGGCGCTGGCAGGATACAAGGTGCATTCCAGCGCCGAGACCGGGTCCAAGGCCGAGCGCGCGATGATTGTGGCCTCCCAGGTCAATGGCGGAACCGTGCGGTTGCGGCGGGCGGCATGGAACCGGGTTTTCATCGAGGAACTCTCATCTTTTCCGCATGGGCGGAAGGACGATCAGGTGGACGCGCTTTCACGCGCGTTCGGGTTGCTGAAGCCGCGGGAGAAGCCGGCGCGGTTCGTGTCGATGCCGTTCTTCGATCGATAGGAGTGGACGGCGTGTTCGCCACGATTTGCAACACCATACCGACGGATCCGGATTTTTCGGACCGCACGCGGCGGCTGAGTTTGCTGCGCATGGTTCTGGATGGGACGCTCTACGATTTCCTGCCCTATGAGTTTCACGAGGAACGCACCGCCGGGGGCGAGTATATACCGCTGCGGCAGAGGCGGCCTTCGGTGCGCTATGCACTGCCGCGGATTGTTGTGGAGGATAGCGTCGCGCTGCTCTTCAGCGCGGGGCATTTTCCCGCCATTGACTCGCCCGATCCGGCGGTGCGGCATGCCGTGGCCGGATTAGCGCGGGATACGCGGCTGAATGCGGCGATGGTGGACGCGGCGCTGCGCGGCAGTGTGGGATCTGTTGCCATTCTGATGCGGGTGTTGCGCGGGCGAGTTTTTCTCGACGTGCTCGACACGCCTTATTTGACGCCGGAGTGGGATCCTGGCGCGCCCGATACGCTGCTGCGGGTGACCGAGCGCGTGAAAGTGGGCGGGGCGGCGCTGGTTGCGCAGGGTTACGACATCGACGATCCGGGCGGGCAATGGTGGTTCGCGCGGCGGTGGGATGCGCAAGACGAGACCTGGTTTGCGCCGGTGCGTGTTGGAGAAGTTTTCCGCTACACCGTGGATCAGGCGCGCAGCGTGCGGCACGGCTTGGGTTTTGTGCCGATCGTCTGGATACGCAATTTGCCTGGCGGCGATAATGTTGACGGGCTGGCGACTTTCAGATCGGCGATCGATACTTCCATCGAAATCGATTACCAGCTTAGCCAGGCCGGGCGGGGGCTGAAATATAGCAGCGATCCCACGCTGCTGATCCGCGAGCCCGCCGGGATGGACGGCACGATGCTCCGTGGGGCCGCCAATGCGCTGGTGGTCAGCGAGAAGGGCGATGCCAAGCTGCTGGAGATTGGCGGCACGGCAAGCCAGGCGGTGATCGATTGCGTTCGGGTACTGCGCGAGCTTGCGTTGGAGAGCGTGCACGGCAATCGCGCGGACGCCAGCCGGTTGGCTGTGCCGGCGAGCGGGCGGGCGCTTGAGCTGATGAATCAGGGGCTGCTTTGGCTGGCCGATAATTTGCGCATCGGTTACGGCGATAATGGGCTGCTGCCGCTGGTGCGCATGATGCTGCGCGCGAGCGACGTATTCGGTTTGCAGATTAATGGACGCGCTTTGCCGCAGCTTGATGCCGAAGCGCCGCTGAGCTTGCGATGGCCGGATTGGTATCCGCCGGACTCGGCGGATCGGCAACGCGATGCGGCGACCGTCGTGGCGCTGGTGCAGGCGGGAATGCTGTCACGCGAAACGGCGCTGCGGGTGCTGGCGCCCGATTACGGAATTGCCGATGCCGCGCACGAGATTGGCAGCATCACAAGCTGAGAGGATGGGCATGGAAGGCGAGGATGGGCAGGAGGCGGATGCCGCCGAGGAGCTGATTACGCTGCGTGCACGCAATGCGGCGTTGGAAGCGAGTTTGCGCGAGGCGCGCGAGGCCAGCGACAAGAGAGCGATACAATCCGAATTGCGGGCCGAGGCCGTTCGCCGCGGGATGGTGGATTTGGACGGACTGAAGCTGATCGAGGGCGGCAGCGTCAGCATCGACGCCGAGGGTGTTGTACATGGCGCGGCCGCGGTGATGACGAAACTGCGGCACGACAAGCCGTGGTTATTTGGCGCGCCGAGTTCCAGCAGCGTGGCGGGCGTGCCGTCCGCGGCGCCTGTTCGCGCGAAGCTGGCGACTGAAATGACGCTGCAGGAGTGGCGGGTCGCCCGGGCGGAGCTTCTTCGGCGCCGCTGAAGAACAGTTGGGGGATGTGTCATTCCCCAATGTTTCTATGACTTTTCATCATCCCGGCTGTGGCAAAGGCCCTGCCGATTAATCATCCGTGGGGGCTTGCATGGGCATTCAGAACTTTCCGCTGGCGCTTCAGCCGATTATCCAGCAGGGCTTTCTGGAACGGGAGTTCCAGCAGGCGCTTCGTTCGCGCATCGGTTATCGGGCCTGCGCAGACCGCGAAGAGGTTGCCGTGGGCATCGGCGAGACGTTGACCAAGACGCGCGCGGGTTTGCGGCCGGCGGTGACGACGCCGCTGGCGCCGTCGGGCAACACAAACCTGGATAATGGTATTACGCCGGGCACTTGGGGTGTTGAGCAGTATACGCTGACGATTAACAACTACGCGTCGACCATGGATTTGAACATGGTGACGAGCCGAGTTGGCATTGCCAGCATGTTCTTGCAGAACGCCTATGTCAACGGCGAACAGGCGGCCCGAAGTTTGGACGATCTGGCGCGCAATGCGCTGTTCGGGCCATATTTTGGTGGCAATACACGGGTACGGACGACGCTTGGCTCCGCGGGGCCGGTAATCAGTGTCGATGATGTGCGGGGTTTTCAGACGGCCTTTGTCTATGGCGTGCAGCAGGCGGTGTCACCGGCGAACCCGCTGATGGTGACGATTGGCAGCAGCAGCTATACACTTGTCGGCGTCAGTGTGGATGGCACCAACGTTTCCACGGCGCCTGGTGGCGTTTCCGGCGCGCTGACGCTGTCGGCCAACGTGACCGTGAGCGACGGCACGGCCGGCAATACCGTTCAGGCGGCGACTGCCTCCATGATCTACCGGCCGAATGGCCGCACCAATACCGGTCAGCTTCAGGCGACTGATACGTTAACGATGAGCAACGTGTTGGATGCCGTGGCCAATCTGCGGCTAAATGCGGTGCCTGACATCGAGGGTGCGTATAATTGCTATCTGGATCCGATCAGTGCGCGGCAGTTGTTTGCGGATCAGGATTTCCAGCGGCTGTTCATCGGCTCGACTTCGGCCAACGAGGTGTTCAAGCCCGGTCAGGGCGTGGTGAATGACTTCCTGGGCTTGCGGTTTGTGCTGACGAACGAGGCATATGTCCAGCTTTCGCCCAACGTGCCGAATGCCATGATTAGGCGGCCGATCATTGTGGGTCAGGGTGCGCTGATCGAGGGAGATTTCGCGGGCATGGCGGCGGCGGATGTGGCGCCTTCGGATTCGATTGTGTCCATCGTGGATAACGTCTGCATGGTGACCCGCGAGCCGATCGACCGGCTTCAGCAGATCATAGCGCAATCCTGGTACTGGATGGGCGGATTCTGCGCGCCGTCAGATACGACCACGACAAGCCTGACCGTACCGACCGCGACGAATGCCAGCTTCAAGCGCGCGGTGATGATCGAGCATATCGGCTGACGGATTGAACGCGCACTCGATCTTGCCTTGCATAGGGAGCTGCGATGTTCATTGATCAGCAGAAAACGGATATCCGCAGGTTCTGCGGATATCCGGCATATGGCGCTTCGGATACCGGGAGCGGTTGGCGGTTCTTCGCCGCCT
The DNA here is from genome assembly GCA_964252525.1 of uncultured Acetobacteraceae bacterium. Classification (GTDB taxonomy): domain Bacteria; phylum Pseudomonadota; class Alphaproteobacteria; order Acetobacterales; family Acetobacteraceae; genus CAJCIS01. Next base: position 11,280 of record CAXUNZ010000039.1, on the reverse strand, counting down.
ACGGTGCGCTGGAATACAGGATGAGCAATCTCTCCAGCAACGAGGTTGCGGTTGTCGTCACCTATTTGGCAACACTAACGCAACTCGAGCTCGCTGTTGTTGGCGCAAGCGACAATCTAGACAGCGACGCGGCGGCATCGTGGACACATAACAAATACGAGGTTAGCGACAGGCTGCGCCTTTTCGATAGCTGGCGCCGGCGGCTTTGCGCCTTCTTGGGCGTGCCGCCCGGCGAGGGGCTTGCCGCGGCCGGTGTCAGCTTGGTTGTGTAATGGAAGGCCGCAGGCTGCAAAATCTGCTCAGCAAAGGGATGGGCGTAGGGGCGCGAAGGCTCGGCATGCCCTTCATCGTCTATCGCCCGCATGGCACGCGCGAGCCGCTGGCGTCACGCAACAGGGTCATCAAGCTTTACTGCGCTTTCAATGCGCAGGACGGGCGTTTCCGGCGTGTGGCCGGGTATGGCGGGGCGGTGTGGTGGGGGGTATTCGACGGCCTTTACACGCGTGCTGGCGATTATCTCGCAGGCACCGATCCGTATGGCGATCAAGCTGTCTATTTCGTAGCGGCACAACGGCCGTTGCTCCCCGCACAATGCGTGCGGACAAATGCTGTTGTGCGCGTGTTGCGGCCGGCCCCGCCGGCGCCGGGTGGGTATGGCGGGTTTGCGGCGCGCAGCGCCATGCCGATTATTGATGGTTGGCCCGCAAGCGTGCTGAACCAGGGTGGACACATCTCGGGCAGTTTGCCCGAGACGAAGTTCGGCAACTGGGTTGTTCTGCTGCCACTGCTTCCGACCGACGTCTTTGTTGGCGACGTTGTTGCGGACGATTTGGGTCGGACATTCCTGGTGGCGTCGGCCGAATTAAGCGACATGGGCTGGCGCATCACCGCGCGCCAGGTGGCGGGCTGACCCAGCGTTTCGGAGAGTAGGATGGCGGACCTTTGCGACGTTGAGGCGGCGCTGGTTGCAGCCATATCGGGAGCGGCCGTTCCTGGAACGGGGGTATTACCAGTGCTGGGTGGCGTTGCCGTGCGGGTCTATCGCGGCACGCCCCAAATCAGCGCGCTGACGCAGGATGCGGCGAGCTGCATTGTGGATGTCATCGTGTTTCCGGTACCGGATGCAACCCGCAACACGACGCGTTGGGGTTGTCTGAGCACGACATCTGCCATAGCGGCAGGCCTGAGCGTGATCATGACGGGACAGACTGCAACCTTTTCAGGCGTTGCTGTTGCGGGCGAGTTGGCCGGAGTGCTGGTGGATGGGCAGCCATACGTCTACCAAGCCCGAACGGGAGATAGTGCTGATCTGGTTGCAGCGACTCTGGGGCAGGATGTCCGCGCGCAGCAGGTGGCCTGGGTTCAGAATGCAAGCCTGACCATACCGGGTGCCACCAACTTGGTTGCACGCACAGCGGGCGTAGCCTCGGTGTTTGAGGAGTGCGCCCGCCAGGAACAAGATTTCCGGGTGAGTGTTTTTGCGCCGACGCCTGCCGCACGGGATGGCGTGTGCCGCGCGTTGGGATCGGCATTGTCGATCATCGGGTTCCTAACATTGGCCGATGGGACGGCTGGACGGTTGCGCTACCAGAAGACTGCAAGCTTTGACGGCGATCAGGTGGCGTCGGTCTACCGGCGCGATATTGTCTATTCCGTCGAGTACAGCACGACGAGCACGTTGCAGACGCCGACGATGCTCTTCGGGGATCTTATCCATGACGGAACATCTATTTATGTCTGAGGGGGTTTGCCGATGAGCGGCGTGTTGGTGGTGGTGCACCCGTTCGGGCGGCACAAGCTGGGCGATGTGATTGGCGATGCAAGCGAGATGCGGGATTGCCTCCGCGGGGAACGCGCCGCCTGTGTGGTGGCAACGCAGATCACGGCATCCGCCCCGGCCAAAACCAAGGAGGGCTGATCATGACGATCTATCAGCAAGGAAACCTGAACACGGGCGCCCTGATCGTGCCAGATCTCTATGTTCAGATCGTGCCGCCGCAAAACCTTGTTCTGAATGGCGTGCCGACAAATGTGGTTGGCGTTGTTGGCACCGCCAGCTGGGGACCGGTCAATAAGCCGGTGACTGTTGCGTCCATGGCCGATTACGCCAGGGCGTTCGGACCTGTCGTAGCGCGCAAGTATGACATGGGCACGAATGTGGCAACGGCGGTGCAGCAGGGTGCGACGGGATTCCGCTGCGTTCGTGTGACCGATGGCAGCGATGTGGCGGCGAGCTACGCGATCGGTCTTACCAACGGCGTGTATGCGGCGCTGCTGACGGCGCGCTATACGGGCACGCTGGGCAACCAGATTGCGGCGAGTTTGACCGGCGCGCCCGGCGGGCCATTCACGCTGACGATTTCCATGCCCGGCGTTCTTCCGGAAATCTTCTCCAATATTCCGGCAAGCTCGCCTGCCGCGTTCTGGCAGACGTTGGCGAGTGCGGTGAATAATGGGACGGGGCCGCTGCGGGGGAGCTCGCAGCTTGTCGTGGCGAGTCTGGGATCAGGAACGACGACGCCCGCGGCTTTTTCGAACATGCTTGCCGGGGGCATGGATGGCGCGGCCACGGTCAGTGCCGCGACATTGGTCGGCCTGGATGTCGTTCCGCGGACGGGCATGTACGCGTTGCGTGGACAGGGTTGCAGCATCGGCTTGTTGGCCGACAGCGATGACGCGACGCAGTGGACGACGCAGGCTGGATTTGGCGCCTCCGAGGGCGTTTACATGATTTTGGCCGGCCCGGCCGGAGACACGATCACCAACGCGGTCGGTGTTATTACGCAGACAGGCCTGAACATGCCCTCTGCCAAGCTGATGTCTGGCGACTGGGTTTATTGGAACGATCAAACCAATGGCGTCATTCGGAATGTCTCGCCACAAGGGTTCGTCGCGGGGCGGCTGGCCAATCTCTCACCCGAGCAATCCAGCCTCAACAAGCCTTTGTATAGCGTTATCGGGACGCAGAGATCCGGACTGCCCGGGAGCGGACAGGTTGGGACCTATAGCGAGGCGGATTTGCAGACGCTGTTCAGCGCGGGCATCGATGTGCTTGCCAATCCGCAGCCGGGTGGCTCGTATTGGGGTGTGCGATGCGGGCATAACACATCGAGCAATCCGGCGATCCATGGTGACAACTATAGCCGCATGACAAATTTCATCGCCGCGACGTTGGCGGCGGGGATGGGTGGATTTGTCGGGCAGGTGATCAATCTACAACTGTTCCAGCAGATACGCGCCACCCAGCTGAGCTTTCTGCAGACGCTTCTGGCCCAGAATGTTCTTGGCCTGAACGCCGCCGGACAACTTCCATTCTCGGTCATTTGCGATGCCACCAACAATCCGCAAAGCCAGACCAGCCTTGGCTTTGTGCAATGCGATGTGCAGGTTCAGTATCAGGGCATAAACGAGAAGTTCATTGTCAATGTCGAGGGCGGCCAGACCGTGGTAGTGCAGCAGCAGATTCTGCCGTACTGAGGCATGACCTGAGTGCAGTCGTTGAGTTATCAGGGAAGGTTGTCATATGCCCATCAATGCTTTTTCTATCGGCAGAGACTGCCAGCTTGTGGTCATGGGTCCGTTCGGGCGGATCGACCTAACCTATGTCACGGGGTTTGACTGTCGCCAACTGACGCAATCCGTGCGTCTGGACCGGCTTGATGGCGTGCCTATGGGTGCGGAGTTGCCGAAAGGTTGGGAGGGAAGTTTCGAGGTTGAACGTGGGACGAGTTCCGTGGATGATTTCATGGCCACCGCAGAGCAGGCCTTCTTCACCCAAGGTTATCTGCCGGCCGGAACGGTCTACCAGTATGTGCAGGAAGTGGATGGATCAACATCGACCTATCAGTTCAGTGGTGTGGTGTTTAAATTAAGCAATGCCGGATCATGGCGCGGCGATGCGAGCGTCAAACAAAAGCTGGAGTTCTTTGCAACACAGCGTCAGCGTATCTGATGTCTGCACCATCAGAACGCATTGTCTCGGCCGCAGCCAGAACGCTGCTGGCGCGCGATGCCGAGGGACGCGAGCTTTCTCTGCGGCGCCCGGACGCGCTCGACCGCTTGCGTTTGTTCAAGGCCTTGGGCGCGGAGTTGTCACTTAATGCGCCCTACTTGGGTGTGGCGTTACTGGCAGCCTCGGTGACTGCCATTGATGGTGTGCCAGTACCTGCACCCACGAGTGAGTCGCAACTCGAGGCGCTGGTCAGGCGACTTGGCGACGACGGAATTGACGCTGTGGCCGACGCGCTGGACGAGGCGGAGCGCGAGGAGCCTGGCAACGCCGACCCGGGAAACTGAGCCGGCACCCTGATCTGGTGGATTGCTTGTATTTGGTCCGGAATGGGGTGCCCTTCGACGTTGCCTTTTGTCTGCCGCAGGCAGAACGGCTGGCCTGGATTGTGGCACTGGGCGCGCTGGATGGCCGAGCCTTCGACTGGGGCACGATGTCCTGGAGCGTGGATTGATCCGACCCAATTTGCCAGGCTGGCAATTGCAGAAGAGGTGGATGAATGGGCGAGGCGAACGAGCGGGGCGCGGGGGGGGGGGGGCCGCGGGGGGCGGGCGCCCCCCCCCCCCCCCCCCCGGGGGGGGGGGGGCTTTCGCCCCCC
>CAXUNZ010000039.1:0-6663 GCA_964252525.1 uncultured Acetobacteraceae bacterium | reverse complement strand
GGATTGCGGATCGGCAGATAAAACTGCGGGGCAGTCTTGCGATGAGCGGGGCCGGATCGATGTCGGACGCGCATGGAAGCGGTGGGGTTGCGCAGGGGGCAAAATCCGCCTCGGCGAGCCTTCAGGCGTCGGGCGGATTATTCGGCGATGAGACGCAAACACAGGCTTTGCAGGTGGGCAATCCGCACGCCGGTATCATGCAAGGACCGCCTGTGGCGGCGCAGTCTGCACGCGCCGGTTCAAAGATTAGGTTGAAATTGCTGGATGACGCGGCCGCGCTTTCGGCTCAGGCCGATCAAGGATCGGTAAGTCACGGTTTGGCTTTGATGAGCGGTGCGACTGAAAGGCTGACGAGTCTGGGCGGCAGTAGAAGTATGGGCCTTGTCGGCAGAGTTGCCACTGCATCCTCGGTGGTCAATTCCTCTCGCCGCAACGACACCAAGAGCCGAGGTTTGGCGACGGCGATTCCCGGCTCGGTAATCATGCGGGATGCTATTCGGCAAAACGGGGAGGCATCGCTCTCCTTTGCTCAGAAGCAGGGGAGCGCTCCGGCAGGATCTGCCTCAATGGCCACGGGCGTGTCGCGCAGGAAGCAGGAGCCCGGCGCGCGTGGCGCCGGGATTCGAATAAGCGATTTGCGCGACGGCCGCGGCTTGGGTGCAGGGCCGAATGCGCCGATGACGGTTGCGCCGATCATGCGTCACGGATCTCCCCAGAACGGCGAGGGCCGGCAGGAGGGCCAAACTTTAGGCGGCCAGAATGCAGCCATTCGACGAGACGGCGCAGAGACTTCGGCGCGTGCTGAGGCAAAGCCATCCGGCACTCAAGGTCCGACCGAAGGAGACGTCTATTTGGATGGTGCGCTGCTGGGACGCTGGATGGCGCGCAACTTAGCGGACCAGGCGGCAAGGCCCGCCAGTGGTGGCGGGGCGTTTGATCCGCGGCGAGGCGTATTTCCCACAGGGACAATGATCGGGGGCTGAGCATGGGTGTGCTGCTTGGCAGCGTCTTGCTGGATGGATTTGAAGTTTCTGGAAGCATCTTCTTCGGTGGCGCGCAGGCATTGGCCGTGCACAAGCTGCCGGGCGGGACACGAATTATCGACGCCATGGGGCAGGATGACGGGCTTATATCCTGGCGGGGCATTCTGACCGGTGGGGATGCCAGCCAGCGGGCGCGTGCCTTGGATGCCATAAGGGTGGCGGGAGATGTGATCCCGCTGGCGTGGGATGTTTTCAGTGCAACGGTCATCGTATCCGAACTGAAGCTGGAGTTCTGCAACAGTTGGTGGGTGCCCTATCAGCTTTCATGCACCGTTGTGGTTGGAACGCAAATGGCGGCTCTTGCCGACGCCGCCGGCAACCTTCTGGGCGATGTGCTGGATGATCTCGGGGTGGCCGGGTTGGCGCCTGGCGTGAGTGAGGCATTGTCGCTCGTGGGGGCGCCCGGAGCCATGATTGCGGGTAGCCAGGCGTTTGCGGCGGCGGCTAATGCGTTAAACGCAGCGAGTGCTGGCATCACGACTGCCATTGCAGGTGCTGAGGCAGGGATGAACGCTGCGGATCTGCCAAGCCTGGTGAATTCGGCCGGTGCATTGGCCAGCTTGACCTCGGCTGCGGGCTATGTCGGACGGGCGACTACCAATTTTGTTGAAGGTTGGGACTGATGCAAACATTGACTGTCTGCGGAGGGACGCTTTTCGACATTGCCTGCCGGACTTTGGGAGATGCGTCCCGCTGGAGTGATCTGGCGACTTTGAACGGCATTTCCGATCCTTGGCTCAATGGCGTGGTTATGTTGCTTATACCTGCGGCCGCTGGTGAGCAAATTGGCGGTCAGTGATGTACGCCAGGCGCTGCCACTTGTTTTTGCCAATGGGGCGTTGATCGATGGCATTATAGATGTAGAAGTGGACTCAAACAGTTTCTTTGCGGCAGACCGGTTTAGCGTGCGCGCTGCCCTTGCCGCCGCAGGGGGGGCACCATGGTCCGACCCGTCCTTACTGCTCGAGTTCCGCGTTGCGGTGAACGGACGGTGGACGAGTTTGATAACAGGAACTGTTGATGGCGTTTCCATAGATCCTATTCGCGGTGAGCTGCGCCTGGCGGGACGTGACCTGACATCACGGCTCGTGGCAGCGCAGATTGAGGAGAGTTTCGAAAACCAGACGTCGAGCGATATTGCCGGCTTGCTTGCTGCGCGTCGTGGCCTTGCCGCGTCCGTTGCACCTACGGACACCCCGATCGGGCGCTATTATCAGGCTGGTCGCACGCGAACGGCTCTGGTGCAGCACGCACGTGCAACGACGGAGTGGGATCTTCTTTGCTGGCTTGCACAGCTGGAGAATTACGATGTCTGGGTGAGTGGAACCACCCTGAACTTTCAGCCGGCCGGACCGTTTGTTCCATCATTCACGCTATCGCCCGATGATTGCATGAGTCTTCGTATGCACCACGCACTTGATCTTGCAGCCGGCGTTGCGGTGACGGTCAGGAGCTGGAATTCCCTGTCTCAGACAGCGATCGTTCAAACAGCGAGCAATGCCGGTGACGCGTTGGACGCTTCACCCAGAACGATCGTGAGGCCGAACTTGTCGCCTAATGATGCGCAAGCGTTGGCGCAGCGACTTGTCAGCCAGATTTCCGAGCATGAAAGGACACTTGTCATTGAAATGCCGGGTGATATTTCGACGCTGCCCCGAATGGTCATGGCTTTGACAAATACGCAAACCGACTTTGACGGGCAGTATGTTATTTGCAGCGTGGAGCGGCGCTTGTCGTTCGCCCATGGTTACACGCAGGTGATCGAGGCGAGGAGCGTGCCGTGGACAGCTTTTTAAACACGCTGCGCGGCCACGCCACACAGCTTGATCAGGGCTGGGCGCATCCGCGCATGGCCGTTGTCACATCCGTGGATGCAACCACCTTTACCGCACGCGTCACCGTGCAGCCTGAAGGCGTGCTGTCAGGCTGGCTGCCGATTGCCTCACCATGGGTGGGCGGTGGTTGGGGCCTGGTCTGCGCGCCTTCGCCGGGTGATCAGGTCGTGGTGATCTGGCAAGAGGGAGATGCAGAACAGGGCGTCATTGTTGGTCGCTTGTGGTCCAATGCCGCCGTGCCGCCGAATGCGCCCACGGGCGAGCTTTGGCTTCTGCATCGCACGGGGAGTTTTCTCAAGCTGCACAATGACGGCTCCATTCAGAGCCAGGCGGCGAGCTGGACCCATTCGGGCGACTTGTACGTGACGGGCAACGTATTCGATTCGCACGGGTCGCTTGGGCAATTGCGCGGCCACTACAATGAGCACGTGCATCCGCCGAGTCACGATTTGCCGCAGCCACTCGACTAGCGGAGATAGAAAATGTCAGATGCAACTCTGGTGTGGGGCGGCGACCTGACGACCTCGCCAACGGGCGATCTTGGAACCTCGACGGGTGGCGCTTTGGGGCAGCAAAGAGTCCTGCGGCGCCTCCTCAGCAACATGAAAGATGACGTCTGGCATCCTGAATATGGCGGCGGATTGGGTCAGTATGTCGGCAGTACGCCGAATGCGCGCGCTGTGGAGGGTGCGATCCGAGCGCAGCTTTACGCAGAGTCGACCATTGCACATCAGCCGGAGCCGAGCGTTACGACGAATGGGCTGACAGACGGCAGCGTTTACGTGAATATCGCCTACGCCGACGCATCGACGCGAACCCCGCAAACACTGACTTTCTCTGTAGGTTACTGATATGCAGCTTCCCGTCCTTACGTTTTCGGGGCTGATGGAACGGATGGCTGCCGGACTGCAGGGTGCGTCAGCGCAGTTGATAGATCTTACTGTGGGAAGCGTGCTGAGAGCAATTCTGGAGTCGAGTGCGTCCGTTGCATTGTGGCTGCAATGGATGGTGTTACAGGTTTTGACCCAAACAAGGGCGGCCACCAGCGCCGGAGCGGACCTCGACAGCTGGATGGCGGACTACGCCTTTACGCGGCTGCCGGGCGCGCAGGCTTACGGCACGCTGCTGTTTTCGCGCTACGCCGCGGGTGTTGCCGCTGTCATTCCACTCGGGGCCGAGGCCATGACGAGTGACGGCTCGGCGAGCTTTGTGGTCGTTGAGGATGACAGCAATCCCGCTTGGAATGGCGCAGGAGGGTACAATCTTGCCGCGCAGCAGGGTAGCGTCCCGGTGCCTGCCCGCTGCGCCTCCTTCGGCACGGCCGGCAACGTTCAGCCCGGTGCGATCAGCCTTATTGGAACACCCATCAGCGGTGTTGATACGGTGACCAATCCAGCGCCCTTTGCAGGTGGCGCAAGTTCCGAGTCCGATGCCGATTTTCGAACACGGTTCCAATTCTACATCAACAGCCGGTCATTGGCGACACAAGCGGCCGTCTTGAACGCGGTCGTGTCGGTCCAGCAAGGTCTTCGCACGACGATTGTAGAGAACGTGGATGCGGCCTTGGACCCGTTGCCGGGGAGCTTTCTGGTGATTGCCGACAATGGAACCGGGGCGCCTGGATCGGTGCTGCTTGAAGCCATTCAAGAGGCGGTTGATGCGGTGCGGCCGATCGGCTCGACCTTCGCGGTTCAAGGCCCCGCTCTGGTGTCTGCGGCCGTTGTCATGGTTCTCGAGACGTCCAATCCGCTGACGCACGCCACTGTTGCCGCAAATGTGCAGCAGTCGATCATAGCTTGGATACAGGCTCTGCCGATCGCCGGCACCCTGGCCGTGTCCAAGCTTGACGCCCTTGCCCACGCCGCCGATCCGAGCGTGGTAAGTGTCACAAGCACCTTGATCAACGGCTTGTCCAATGATCTGACCGCACCGCAGACTGCAATTATTCTCCCAGGCAGCATTGTGGTGACCTGAGATGATGGGCGATGCTGATGATATGGCGGGCCGCCTGCGTGCGATCCTGCCCAACGGCTGGTTTGGTGAAGCCGCGGCCACGCCGGTATTGGGTGCGCTGTTGCTTTCTCTTGGAACAGCTTTTTCGTCGTTTTGGGCTTTGCTGCAGTCCGTGGTTCAGCAGGTGCGCATTGGCACCGCGGCCGGCCGCTTTCTGGACCTGATCAGTGTGGATTTCTTTGGATCCAATCTGGTTCGGCTGCTTGATGAACAGGACGCTTCTTTCAGAGTGCGAATTCAGGATGAGTTGTTGCGCCCACGAGGGACCCGCGAGGCAGTTAGCCTGGCGATGCAGCAACTGACGGGCAAGAGCCCTGTGATTTTTGAGCCCGCGCGCACGAGCGACACCGGCGGCTATTCGATCGGCGGTGTCGGCTATGGAGAGAGCGGCGGATGGGGCAATCTGGAACTGCCATTTCAATTCTTCATGACGATTTTTCGGCCAAGCGGCGGTGGCATCGCGGAACTCGCCGGCTACGGGACCGGCGGTGTTCCCGTCTATGGCAGCTTGAGTATGGAGGCGGCGAGCCTGCCGGATAGCGCCATCATTGCATCTGTGCCGCCGCTATTGCCTGCGGCGACGATTGCCTGGATGCGCTTGGCCGATTGATAGCACCGCGTTTGGCGGCGCACGACACATGAGTTGAGGGGTGCGAACGTGGACAGACAGATCGTCTATCCCGGCGGAATACCGCTGGACACTGATGTTTTGAATATCGAGCGTAGCGTGATGGTGGCCATCGGCTACCTTGCGCAGGCGGTGCTGGGAACGCCGGCGGTGGCAGATGGCCTGGCTTGTCAGCCTACGCTGCCGGCATCGATGAACGTGCTTGTTGGACCCGGAAGTATCACGCAGTTCGGTGTTGTTGATACTCTGCCGTTTGGTTCCCTGCCGTCCCAGCCGACCGAGCCCTTGCTGCGCCTTGGGGTGAATCTGGCGAGCACGAATTTTGCGCTTTTGGCACCGACGGGCGCGGGGCAGGCGATTAACTATCTTATCGAGGCCACGCTGCTGGAGCAGGATGCAACGCCAGTGGTCCTGCCTTACTACAATGCGCTAAACCCGGCACAACCTTATAGCGGGCCGGGTAATTCTGGTACGCCACAGAACACGCAACGGCTGCAGCAGGTTCAATTTCAGCTTAAAGCTGGTGCGCCAGGAAGTGCCGGCACCCAGCAGACGCCGTCGGTCGATTCCGGTTGGTCGGGCCTGTATGTCATAACGGTGACGACGGGGCAGACGAGCGTCACGGCCGCAAACATTGCAACGCTCCCTCAGGCGCCTTTCATTGCCACGAAATTGCCGCAGCAAACGCCAGGGACACGAAATCTGGCGATCTTCACACCTATTTCGCAAGGCAACTGGACCGTTCCCGCCGGCACCACGATGGTGAAGCTGCGCGTGTGGGCCGGCGGTGGCGCAGGGGGATCGGGCTTTTCCGGCGCGGGCGGCGGCGGCGGCGCTGGAGGCTATTGCGAAGGCTTTCATCCCGTTACGCCGGGACAGACGTATTTCATCACCGTTGGCAACGGTGGCGCTGGTGCCGGCACACCGGGAGGCGGGTCCGGTTTCGCCGGGTTGGCAACGGCAACAGGCGGAAGCGCCGGGGCAAACGGAAGTAGCGGCAATGGCGGTGCCGGAGGCACGGGTGGTTTGGCCACGGGAAGTGGGTCGGTCGTGCCCGGGCAGGTTGGCGGTACTGCCTTCCAAGCCGGTTCGAACTGGGTGAGCGGCCGTGGTGGCGCCTCATATGCCGGCGCTGGCGCGGAGC
>CAXUNZ010000038.1:0-19350 GCA_964252525.1 uncultured Acetobacteraceae bacterium | reverse complement strand
GCGCCAGTTCATCACGAAATAGATGTTGAACGACACGCCCACGCCCAGCAGCAGCGGCAGGGCAATGATGTTGGCGAAATTCAGGCTCATGCCGAACAGGCGCAGCAGCAGCGTGGTCAACAGCGCCGAAACCAACAGCGGCACCAGCACCAGCGCCACGTCCAGCCCCCGCCGCAGCGCCAGCGCCAAAATCACGGTAATGGCCGCCAGCGCGCTGTAGGCCGCAATCCTGAAGGCGCCCGTGATCGTATCGGCACTCCGAAGGATCCACACCGCGGAGCCGGACGATTCCGGCACCGCCTTGAGCGCCGCCTTGACCCAGGCGCGCAGCTTGTGCCCGTCATTGACCGCCGCGCGCGGCAGCACCTGCAGGCGCGCGCGGCCGTCCGGCAGCACCCAGTCCCGCGCAAGCTCCGGCGGAATATCGGCGCGCGTCACCGGCCCGGCGGTCAGCGCCAGGCGCAGCCGCGCGAGCTGCGCGGGCAGGAATTCGGTCAGCGCGGAATTGGCCGCGAGCAGCGAAGCATCCGGCGCGCGGGCCAGCGCGCGCGCGTCCTGCCCGATGGCAAGCAAAGGGTCGCCCGCCGCCAGCCTGGGCGCAACACGGTCCAGCGCGGCGGCAAGCATGACCGCGGACTGCCTGAAGGCGGCCGCACTCTGCGCGCGCGGATGGTCGGGCGGGGTCAGCGTCGGCTCCAGGATTGCGCGCGCATCCTCGATCAGCGCCAATTTGCGCGGCTGGTCGTCGGGCAGAAAGCTGCCGAGCGTCAGCACGCTCTCGCTCAGCCGCAGCTTGGCCAGCTTGTTTGCCGCCGCCTCGGCCGCGGCTTGGGAGGGCAGAACCGCCTCGATGGTGTAGGGATTGGTAATGGGGTCCTGCATAAGGTCGTGCAGCACGCGCAGCGCCTCGCTATGCGGGTCCTTGGTGTGCAGCGGATCGCCGTCGAAACCGATGCCCGGCGCCAGCACCCCGCCCAGCAAGGCCGCCAGGCCGAAGGCGGCCACAACGGCGTGGCGGTGGCGGTGCAAAACAGGCTCCATGGCGCGCGCGAAGGCGAACCCGACTTCGCCGCGCTCGCGCCCCGGCTGGCACAGGCACAGCATGGCCGGCAGGAAGGTCAGCGTGCAGGTGAACGCAATCAGCATCCCGGCACCGGCAATGATGCCAAGCTGCGCCACACCCACGAACTGGGTCGGCGTAAAGGCCAGGAAGCCGGCCGCGGTGGCAAGGGCGGCCACCAGGATCTGCGCGCCGGACCGCCGCCCCGTCTCGCGCATCGCTTCCACCATGTCGGGGTAGGTCGCGCGCCGCTCGCGCCGGCGCACGGTGAACTGGATGGCGAAATCGACAGCGATGCCGGTGAAGAGCACCGCAAAGGCGACCGAAATCAGGTTCAGCGTCCCAATCGCCAGCGCCGCGAAGCCTGTGGTCAGCAGCAGGCCCAGCACCAGGGTCGCCATGATCGGCAGCATCAGCCGCCAACTCCGCACCGCCAGATACAGCCACAGCAGCACGAGCATAAAGCTGCCGATCAGCCCGGCGAGCGCACCTTTGGCGACGGTGGCGAACTCCTGGTCGTCCATCACGACCGAGCCGGTCAGGCGCACCTGTGCGTCACCGCGTTGCACCCACGGGATGGCGGACGCGGCGGCGCGCACCGCTGCGGTGGCCTCGCCGCCGGGCTGCAGCGCGCCGTAGTCGAGCACGGGCTTGCACAGCACGAAGCGGAAGCGTCCGGCCTGATCGGCAAGCTTGCCGGCAAGCAGTTCCTCCCACGAAAGCGCGTGCGGGTGCCCGGAGGCGGCCGATTGCAGGGCCTGATGAAAGCTGCCAAGCGCGGGAGAGACGCCGGCGATCGACTGGTCGTGCGCGACACCTTGAACCACCAGGCCGAGGGCGGCGAACAGCCCGCGCAGGCTGGGGTCTGCGTTGAGCTGGCCGAGGAAAGGCTGGGCGTCGACCGTGCGGTCGAGAATTTCGGTCAGCTCCGGCGTGCCGATCAGCAGAAAGGCATTCTTCTGCAGGTAGGGCAGCGTGTCGGGCTGGCGGATATGGGTGAAATGGGCGTGGTCGGGGCCAAGGCGCGCGGCCAGGGCGGCGGCGGTGGCCTCCGCCTCCTCGGGGATGCGGGCGCTGATGACCGCGACGATCAGGTTGTCGTTCTGAGGGAAGAGGCGGGCGAGCGCATCGGTGCGCCGCTTCCAATCCAGCTTGGCCGAGAACATGCCGCCGGTATCGGTGGTGACGCCAAGATAGGTGCGGGTGCTCCACAGGCTGGCCGCGGCGAGCAGGGCCGCGATGGCCAGGACCAGGTTGCGCCGCCGGGTGCAGGCAGCGACCAGGGCGGGCAGAATGGCCCTCGTGGCCGTGGCGATGTTCATTGGGAAATGCTCAATCTTTGAAAAAGGCCTCCGACCTCATTTTAGACGGTGCATGGCTAAGCCAAACCTTACTGGCACCACAGTTCCGAGCTGACCAGCCTTGGCCTGGGACACGGTCCGGCCGGCAGCGGCAGCCGCGTCCCCGGCCGCCAAAACCCAAGGCGCGCGCCGATATTCGCCATCTCCGAGTCGATGACGGGCAGCGGATTGCCGTCGCCATAACGCGTCGCGCTGCGGAACTTCAGCACGGCTTTGTAATGGCCATCCGGTCCCGGCTTGTCCACGCTGATCCAGAAGCCGAACGGCGCATCGGCGGTCGGCTCGGCCGAGACGACGCTGCCCGCCATCGGGCCGGCGGCGATGAAACGCACCTCCTGGCTGTTGTTGTGGCCGGTCATGTGCGCATAGACCGCCCGGAAGCGATCGGACGCGGCGCGGTATGCCAGCAACTGCGTGAAGACGGCCTGATCACCGTCACCGCTGGGCAGGCTGGCCATGCGCAGCAGCAGGAGCGGACGGCCATCCGCGTGCACGATCTGGGCGGTATCCAGGAAGTGCGGCGCCAGGTCGGTGGCGTTCAGCGTTGCTTCCTCATCGGGGTCGCAGACCGAAATGTCCGTCCTGGTCGGGCAGACATGGATGCTGCCGGGCGATGTCTCGCCCGGGTTGAAGGTGTCCGGCGATGGCGGCTCCTGCGTGGCGATCAGGCGCCAGGCTGGGCGTGTGCCGAACGGCTTGGATAGCGCGATGTCGGCGATAATGGCGGACGCCGCCAGCGCGGGCGCGGCGAAAACCGACAGGCTCGCCACAGCACCGATGATCCGCAGGACAGCCGGCGATTTCATGTCCCGGGTTGCGGGCGGGCGGTTGGCGCGAGCGCATCGATGAAACCCATGACATCTCGCAGCACCGGCGCCCGCCACGAAAAGGCTGGCGCCATGGCGGTGATCAGCCCGACATGCCCGATGCCGGGATAGGTGATCACCTGAACGCGCCCGCCCAGCGCGCGCATGCGATCAGCCAGCGCCTGCGTGTTGCGCGGCTTGACCTGGCCGTCGGCTGTGCCGGTCAGCAACAGCAGCGGTGGCGCGGCCGCCCGCGCGTAGGTGATGGGCTGCGTGGCGGCATCGGCATCCGGGAAGACGGGTTTGATTTCGGGGTCGGTGATCGGCAGGAAATCGTATGGTCCGGCCATGCCGATGACGCCGGCGACACGCGTGGGATCCGCGCCGGCGCCGCGCAACCATTCGGCGTCTAGGCCCAGCATCATGGCGTTGTAGGCGCCGGCCGAATGGCCCATCAGGAACAATCTGCCCGCGGCGGTCTGCACCGGGTGGGCCTGCACCCAGGCCACCGCCCGCGCGCAATCCCGCAGGAAGTCGGGGTATTTTACCTGCGGATAGAGGCGGTAGTCCGGCACGACCACAGCCGCACCCGCGCGCGCCATGGTGGCGGCGACAAATGGGTAGATGTCCCGCCGGCCGGTCCGCCACGACCCACCGTAGAAGAAGACTACCACCGGGGTGGCCGGGTTGGCCCGGTCGGGGCGATAGATGTCCAGCTTCTGGCTGGGCAGGTCACCGTAGGCCACATTCCGCGTGATCTGCACGCCGCCCTGCGGCACGGTGGCGTTCAGAAGGCCGGCGGGCGAGCACGCGGCGAGACTGGAGGCGAAGGCGGCGGCGAGCAGGCTTTTGCGCGCGGACTGGTTCATGATCCCACCAGAATGACCTCGAGCGTGCGCGGACCGTGGACACCCTGAACGCGCTCCAGCTCTATATCCGCGGTGGCTGACGGGCCGCTGACGAAGGTGATCGGGCCCGCGGGCACGGCGCGCGCGAGGACGGGCATGGCCTCGGGCAGCAGGCCCACGATCTGATCGGTTTGCACGACGCAGAGATGGTAGTCGGGCAGCAGGGTCAAGGCGCGGCGGCCGCTGAGCGCGCCGCCGTCCAGCACGATCGTGCCGCTTTCGGCAATCGCCAGCAGGCAGCCTGTCATGGCGCCTTGTGCCTCGTTCAGCTCGTCGGGCGTGAGCTGGTCGTCTTGGCACAGGCCCGGCGGGCACCAGGCTTGGGGCAGGCCGGCGGGTGCAACGATCTGCTGCAGGCCGCGTGCGGCGAAACGGGCGGCGGCAAGCGCCGGCAGTTCGGCCGTGTTCGGTGCATGAATGACGGTAACCCCGTAATCCGTCAGACGGGCGGAGAAGCGGTCGATCAGGGCTGCCTGGTCGAGGCCGGTGGTTGTGCGATAATCGCGCATCGCTTCGCGCGGATCGTCGAGGGGCCGGGCGGCGCGGATGGCGGAGAGAATGTCGTCGCGGGCAGTCATGATGCGGCACTCGAAGAAAGGTGTAGCACATCAAGGCGGCCCGCCTTCCGCTTCTAACGGGCTTGTGACACGGTCAGCTAGGGGTGCGCTCAGCCGGACATATTCGCTACACCGGGCGTGGCGCCAAGGCCTGGCCCAACATGCGTGTTGCGGAGCAGGCATTCGTTAAGACAAGTCGGACCCAGCTACCTCTTTTTCTTTTGAAGTGCTTACCTTGTCGCTCAGAATCTCCGAGGCGCCAGAGGCCAGCTTCTTTCCAAACTTATGCGACAAACTCCGGAGAGTCAGATTTCGTCGGGAGCCATCGAGTCGCGTCGTCATAGCAGGCCAAAGTGCCAAGATGACAATTCCGATATGACACCAAACTTCCGCAGGCTCATAACAAGACTTCAAAGGGATTTGCGCTTTGAGCAGTTCGTCTTTCGAGTAGACACACGTGCCGATTTAGTTTGAGAAGCTAGCTAGAGTAAGCAACCGATTCTGTTGGTAATCATGACCAATCCACGATTTTGACACGGCACAGCCTCATTAGACTAAGCTCACAACAAATGAAAGGGCTATGCTATCATGTCGTTCGTTCGCGCTTTTTCCACCACTCCCGAAAACTCGCCGCCGGCAATGCCGCAAGATCGCGCGTATCGGTCCAGCCGGATAACGCCCCAGGCAAGCGTGTTAGCACACCGTCCCGAACAAAGGGCGTTTGTGCAAGCCGTGCCGCGCGCTGCGCCAGGCCCATGCGCGCGCCGCCGCCGAATACCCACGCGGCGGCGGTCATGGCCAGACGCTCGCCGCTCAAGGCGCCGCGCTGGGTGCGCACGACCTCGTTGCGGAGGTGAACAAGGACGCGCGGGATGTCGATTTTCACCGGGCAGACTTCCGCGCAGGCGCCGCACAACGTGCTGGCGAAGGGCAGCGAACCCGCCGCATCCAAGCCGCGCAATTGCGGCGTCAGGATCGCGCCGATCGGGCCTTGATACATGCTGTCATAGGCGTGGCCGCCGGTGCGCGCGTACACGGGACACACATTCAAACAGCGCGAGCAGCGGATGCACGCCAGCGTTTCGCGCGATTGCGGGTCGGCCAGGATGCGCGAGCGGCCATTGTCCAGCAGCACCAGATGGAAGGTTTGCGGGCCGTCGCCGGCGTGCACGCCGGTCCAGAGCGAGGTGTAGGGATTCGCACGCTCGCCGGTGGCGGCGCGCGGCAACAATTGCAGGAAGACTTCCAGATCGGCGAGGCGCGGCAGGACTTTTTCGATGCCCATCAGCGTGACCAGCACGCGCGGCAAAGTCAGGCACATGCGCCCATTGCCCTCGGATTCGACCACGCACACGCTGCCTGTTTCGGCGATGGCGAAATTGGCGCCCGATATGGCCATGTCCGTGGTGAGGAACATTTGCCGCAGATAGGCGCGCGCCGCGGCGGTGAGGTCCGTGGGCTTGTCCGACAGCTTGCCTTGGCCCAGCCTGGCTTCGAACAATTGGCGGATTTCGGCGCGGTTCTTGTGGATCGCCGGCACCAGGATGTGGGAGGGACGATCACCCAGCAATTGCACGATCATGTCGGCGAGATCGGTTTCGACCGGTTCGATGCCGGCGGCGGTCAGCGCGGGATTGAGCTCGACCTCGTCCGTGGTCATGGACTTGACTTTGACGACACGGCGCGCGCCGTGGCTTTCGGCCAGGCGCACGATAATGCTGCGCGCTTCGGCCGCATCGCGCGCCCAGTGCACCGTGCCGCCCGCTTTGGTCACCGCGCGTTCGAGCTGAATCAGGTGCGTATCCAGGCGCGCGAGCGTGGCCGCCTTGATCGCGCTGCCGGCGCTGCGCAACGCTTCCCAGTCCGGCAATTCGCCGGCGACTTTTTTGGTGCGGGCGCGGATGGTGGTTGTCGCGCGCGCGATGTTGCGGCGCAGTTGGGTGTCGGCCAGCGCCGTGTGGGCCAGGGTGGGGAAGTCTCGGGCGGTCATGGAAAGAAAGTAAGGTCTTCTTTTCTGAAGAAAAGAAGCAAAAGACTTTTGAAAGTTGGTCCGCGACTCTCCTCAGAGCGTATGCAAACTGAAAAAAGTTTTTTGTTCTTTTTTTAAAAAAGAACGCCCTTCTCTTCATGCGCCAGTATCTCCGCCAGATGCATCGCCCGCACCCCGGCGCGCAAGCGGCTCAGCCCGCCGGCGATATGCATCAGGCAGGAATTGTCGCCGGCGGTGACGATTTCGGCGCGCGTGTCCAGCACCGCGCGTATCTTGTCGGTCATCATCGCGGCCGAGACTTCCGCATTTTTCACGGCAAAGGTGCCGCCGAAGCCGCAGCATTCGCGCGCATCCGGCAATTCCACGAGATCGATGCCGGAAACGGCGCGCAGCAAGGAGAGCGGGCCGTCCCCGAGATCGAGGGCGCGCAGAGAATTGCAGGAGGCGTGGTAGGTGACGCGGTGGGGGAAATAGGCGCCGGTGTCGGTCAGCCCCAGGCGCTGCGTGAGGAATTCGGAGAATTCGTGCACGCGGGGCAGCATGTCCTCGACCTGGCGCAGCAGGGCGGGTTCGCGTTCGGCCAGGCGAGGATACTGGGTGCGCACCATGGCGGTGCAGGAGGTGCTGGGTATGACGATTTCCGGTGCCGCGCCGAAGACGGCGACGAAGCGGCGAAGCAAGGCCAATGCGTCGTCCCCATAGCCGGAATTGAGGTGCATCTGGCCGCAGCAGCCCTGGGCCGGATCGAATGTGACCTCGTGACCCAGCCGTTCGAGCACGCGCACCACGGCCCGGCCGGATTGGGGAAAGAGCGTATCGGTGAGGCAGGTGATGAACAAGGCCACGCGCATGCGGGCTCCCCAGGGCGGCGCCGGCGCTTAACGCGCGCGGCATCTTCAGGGATTGCTTGAACAGTCAAGCGTTCAGGAACGGATAACCTTGGAGCCTCACACGAACATATCGTATAGTCAATCACCTCGCGACGCACCATCCGGCAACTTGCGACAAAAATGCAACACCATCGTCGTGATTCGGATTCGCCAATAGGTTGATGTTGGTGTTTTGATTCTTTCGCTTATGGTTTCCGGACAGGGAGCATAGCGGCGCAAAATGGCGTGGCACTCCCCAGCGCACCGCGAGGTGCGCAATCAGGGAGGCATGAATGCGCCGTCACACACTTAGGGAACTTTTCGGCGCGGGGTTGGCCTGCGGGCTGGCTCATGGTGCGCTTGCCGCACCTCGTTCGTTGCCGACCGTGCATGTGCCGCGGGAAGCCACCAGGGCCAATTACGTGGCGCCCGTGCCGCAGGATCAGCATCTGCGCCTGGCGATAACGCTGCCAATGCACAACCTTCCAATCCTTGAAGGCTTGTTGCAAAGGCTTCAGGATCGCCGGTCACCGGATTATCGGCACTATCTGTCCGTGGCCGAATTCACCAGCCGCTTCGGGCCGACGCAGGCGGAATATGCGACGCTGATCCGTTTCGCCGCCGATCACGGCCTGACGGTGCGCGCAACCTCTCCCAACCGCTTCGTGCTCGATATCGAAGGATCCGTCGCCGCCATCCAGGACGCCTTGCATCTGCGCCTGGGGATCTATCGTCACCGCAACGGCGGCGGACTTTTTTATGCCCCGGACCGCGAACCCGCTTTGGAGATCGGCACGCCGGTCCTGCATGTTGCGGGGCTGGACAACGCCCAACCACCGGTTGGACACGGCCGGCACCGGCCCGAGAACCGTCAAACTCTGCAGGCGAACGGCAGCGGTCCGAATGGTGACTACACGTCCAGCGACATGCGTGCGGCCTATTATGGCAGCACCGGCTTGAACGGCGCCGGGCAAACAGTCGGGCTGATTGCCTTTGCCGGCTTCGACATTGCCGACATCAACCGCTACTTTTCGAGCCTGGGCCAAAACCCCAAGCAGAACGTCATCGGCATCTCCGTCGATGGCACCTCCCTGAGATGCGACCCGCCGGGATGCGACAATTTCGAACAGTCTATCGACATCGAACAAGTCATCGGCATGGCGCCCGGCCTGAGGCAGGTCTTTGTCTATGTGGGCAGCACGGTGATCGACATCC
The DNA here is from genome assembly GCA_964252525.1 of uncultured Acetobacteraceae bacterium. Lineage (GTDB taxonomy): Bacteria > Pseudomonadota > Alphaproteobacteria > Acetobacterales > Acetobacteraceae > CAJCIS01. Next base: position 10,584 of record CAXUNZ010000038.1, on the reverse strand, counting down.
TCAACAGGATGGCCACCGATGACATCGCCAAATCCCTCAGCTCATCCTATGGCTGGGGCGCGGATGAGGCGGACGAAGACCCGGTGTACATGGAATTCGCCGCGCAAGGCCAAAGCTTCGTCGATGCCACGGGCGACGATGGCGCCGATCTTCCCGATGGTGGCGTCTGGCCGGGCGACGACGCCCACGTCACCGCCGTGGGCGGCACCGATCTGGCCACGGCCTGGGCCGGCGGCCCTTGGTTGTCCGAAACAGCGTGGAGCGACAGCGGCGGCGGACCGTCACCGGACGGTATCCGGATGACCTCATGGCAAAGGCCGTTCGTCAATGCGGCCAATATGGCCGCCAAGCACAGGCGCAATGTGCCCGATGTGGCGGCCGAGGCAAACTACGACAATTACGCCTGCTACGATGGGACATGCAGCGGCGGCAATGGCGGCACGAGCTTTGCCGCCCCGCGCTGGGCGGGGTTCCTCGCTTTGGCCAACCAGCAGGCCGCGGCGGCCAAACTGCCGCTGGTGGGCTTCGCCGATGCCCTGATCTATCCGATCGCCGGTGGCGTTCTCTACGCCACGAGTTTTCACGATATCACCCAGGGCAATAACGGCAAGTATCAGGCGGTGGTGGGGTATGACGATGTGACGGGATTCGGCTCGCCGCAATTGGGTTTGATTACGGCTTTGGTGGGGCCGTAAGCGAGCGCGAAAAAGGCTGGGGGAGATATGCTATCGCCCCCGGCTATTTTCTTTACGCTATGGAAATAGTTTGCCTGCCCGCCAGGCGGCGCCGTCCCGTTCGAAGACGGTGCGGTCGTGCAGGCGGTAGGGCTGATCCTGCCAGAATTCGAATGCGGACGGGACCACGCGATAGCCCGACCAGTGCGGCGGCCGGGGAATATCCTCGCCGGGATAGCGCGCTTCCATCTCCGCCAGACGCGCTTCCAACACGGCGCGGCCGGCCAGCGGCCGCGACTGGTCCGACGCCCAGGCGCCGAGCCGGCTGACCCTTGGCCGGCTGGCGTAATAGGCGTCCGCTTCCGCCTGACTAACGGGAGAGGCGCGGCCCTCTATACGGATTTGCCGCCGCAGCGATTTCCAATGGAACAGCAATGCCACCGAGGGATTGGCGGCGAGTTCGTCTCCCTTGCGGCTTTGCGTGTTGGTGTAGAACACGAAGCCTGCGTGATCCCAGCCTTTGAGCAGCACGATGCGCGCGCTTGGCACGCCGGCGGCCGAGACGGTGGCGAGCGTCATGGCGTTGGGGTCGTTGAGCTCGCGCGCCTCGGCTTCGGCCATCCAGGATGCGAACAGGGCAAAGGGATCAGTCACCAGCTGACTCAAGGCCCTTTGGGTTGGCGGGCGGGCCGTTCCCATTCGGCGGGCGGCGCGTTTGGATCAAGCCAACGAATTCGGCCAAGGCCGCGAAAGAGAATGAAGATGGGAAGGCCGCATAGGAGGAATAACGTGGCAAAAAGGCTTGCGGTTTCGCGGTTCGCTCGCACGTCGGGGCCAAGCAAACCAGCGGCGGTCATGATTGCTGCGGCCAAATCCATCAGAGTCAATCCGGCCAAAACGATCGCCGCGAGCCGGAATACTCGGATCGCCCACAGCTTGCCGGCACGAAGTCCGAAGAGAATCGGAAGCAGAAAAGCGGCTGCGATGAGAAGAAACGCGTAGAAATTGTCTAGCAGCGGATCACCTGCCGTGTGCAAAATTTCGCCCGCAAGGATGATTGTGCACGGCACGATCACGCCGAAAAGCGCGTAAAAGCTGAGGAAGGGCGCAATGACCTTGGCAGGTACGCCGGGCGGACGATCAAGACTCGCCCTTGAAACGCCAGGAAGAGCGCTCACTTGCGGCCGGGCCGCGGGCGCGTCGCTGCCACTGTCGTAAGCTGAAGGTTGCCCAGGGGTACGTTGGTGCAGCTTTTGCTATTTGGCGGCTCGAGCAATGCCCAGGGGTTGTCCGCGGATGAGCTTGGCGCCGATTGGCCGCCGCTTCGAGGAGCAGGCTGCGTCATGAGAGAGGCGAGCGTTGGATCGGTAAATCGGCCGGGCTGAAATACGCTGGCGGGAGGATGGCCGCCGGCTGGAACAGGCGGTGGTGTATAACCATCCAGGATGCTCCTGGGCGCACCAAAAACGCGCCCGGCGGCTTGCTTGGCGAGATCAGGAGGATCATAGGCATACATGCCGCCCGCATAAAGCGTTCCACCGTAGGCGGCCTTTGCTTCGCGCGCGGCGAGCAGTTTGAGGTTGGCAGCTTTGGTGAGAGCCTGCATGCGCCGATAGGCCGCGGCTTTTGCGGCTGCCTTATCGGCAGCGGCCCGGAGAATGGCCGGCGATTGATCCGCATCGGCCATAAGTTCGCGCAAATCGCGTGAGGCTTGAGCGCTTTGGCTGCCCGTGGCCTGTGCGCGCGCGGCAATCTTGGGCGCCACCGCACTGAGGTTCGTGACTTCACGTAGCGCGGCTCGTCCGCTCACCAAAAGGTCGGGAATGGCGAGCAATGGACCGACTGCCTCGATCCATCGGTACTCGGTAGTTTTTGAAAGATTGGCGGCGGCGGCGGTATCACCCTGCAAAAGGAACCAGCCATGGCGCGCGTCTTCGACGGCGAGGGCTATGCTGGCAAGCCCTGCGAGCACGCCAAGGGCCAAGCCGGCGGTGACAACAAAGGTGCCACCTCCGACCAGCAATGCCGCAGCCGCGATGCCGCCAGCAATGATGCCCGCTACATCAAGCACGACGCTGATGCCGTCTTTGACGTATTCATATCTACTGACGAAGTCGTTGAATGGCTTGATGGCGTTGTCATAAATGAAGCTGTTCATGGCACGACCGGCCTCAAGCTGGATCTTGGCTTGATCAATTTCCTGCTGGCCCAAGGTGGTGAGAGCGCCGCCCAAAAACTTGTCCAGACCGTCAACCCAGCTTGGACCGGAAGATGAGCTTGGCTGATTCAAACCATCATAGCGGACCAGGAGCGCGAGCCCGATATCATCACCGTTGTAAAATGGTGGGCGAAGCCAGATGGCGTCATCTTCAGCACTCCATATCAGGCCAAGCCGATGGCCGAACACCGCATCGCTAAAGGCTCCGAAACATTGCGCGACCTCCTGCTTGTTGCGATAGGGTCCCCACGTCAATTCTGTCATGATCCTACCTTCAGCCGAGGTTGCGCAATCCCGTGCGAAAGCGTATGCCATTCTGCACGTAGGCGGGCGCGGTTATCGCGAATTTCGCGCGCTCTTCCTCGTTCAATACGCGCGCCAGCTTGGCCGGCGTGCCCGTCCACAGCTCATTGCGCCCGATGCGCTTGCCCGGCGTCAGCACGGCGCCGGCGGCGAGCACGCCACCGGTTTCGATCACCGCGCCATCCAGCACGATTGCGCCCATGGCAACAAATGCGCCATCCTGCAGCGTGGCCGCATGCACGATGGCCATGTGACCGACGGTCACGTCCGCACCGATCAGACAGGCCATGCCCTCGCCCGGATTGCAATGCAGCAGGGAATTGTCCTGGATGTTGCTGCGCGCGCCGATGCGAATCAGGTTGGTGTCGCCACGCAGCACGCAATGAAACCAGATGCTGGCCCCCGGCCCGATTTCCACGTCACCTATGACGGCGGCGGTGGGTGCGATGAAGGCGGTGTCGTGCACGCGCGGGCGGACGCCATCGAGCGCATAAAGCGGCCCGTTCATACGCCGTCGCCATCTCGTTCAGGCAGGCCCAGCATCAGCAGCAGGTTTTGCACGGCGGCACCGGCCGCGCCCTTGCCCAGATTGTCCAGCCGCGCCACCAGCACGGTCTGGCCGTGGCGCGCATTGCTGCCGACGAATATTTCCATGACATCGGGTCCGAAGAATGGATCGGGTTGCAGCCGTCCGTCGGCGGGTGCGTCCAAGACGCGCACGTGGTGGCAATCGCGGTAATGTTCGCTCAGCACCGCGCGCGCATCGCCTCGGAGCCAGTCAGCGTGCAAGGGGATGGACACCAGCATGCCGCGCGGAAAATGCCCGACCGAGGGCACGAAGACCGGCCGCCGCGTCAGGCCGCCATGCAAGGTGATTTCGGCGATATGCTTGTGTTCCAACCCCAGCGCGTAGAGTTCGAAAGCCGGGCCGCCCGCGCGCTCATGCGCCTCGATCATGGTGCGGCCGCCGCCGGTGTAGCCGCTGACGGCATTGATGGCGAGCGGCGTATCGGCGGACAGCACGCCGGCATCGGTCAGGGGGCGCAGCAGGGCAATGGCGCCTTGCGCGTAGCAGCCCGGGTTGGACACGCGCGCGGCGTAGGCGATGCGGTCGGACTGGCCGAGATTGAGTTCCGGAAAGCCGTAGGCCCAGGCGGGGTCGGTGCGATGGGCGGTGCTGGCGTCCAGGATGCGCGGCGCGTCGCGGCCGAGTGAGTCAGCGAGGGCGACGGCCTCACGCGCCGCATCATCGGGCAGGCAGAGGATGGCGACATCGACGGCGGCCATGATGGCGCGGCGTGCGCCGGGATCCTTGCGAAGGTCTGCGTTTATTTGGCGTATTTCGATCGGCAGCGCGGCCAGGCGCCGGTGCAATTCCAGCCCCGTCGTCCCCGCCTCCCCATCGATAAACACGCTGGCCATATGCGCGTGACCCAAAGATAGACGGGGGGTTCGGGGGGACCGGCTCGGTCCCCCCGGTTCTTGTCTTACCGCTTAGAGAATTGGAAGCTGCGCCGCGCCTTGGCCTTGCCGTATTTCTTGCGCTCGACCACGCGGCTGTCGCGCGTGAGAAATCCGGCGCCCTTCAGCAGCCCGCGCAGATCCGGCTCGTAATAGGTCAGCGCGCGGCTGATGCCGTGGCGCACCGCGCCGGCCTGGCCGGACAGCCCGCCGCCGACCACGGTGCAGATCACGTCGAACTGGTTGTAGCGGTCGGAGACCAGGAAGGGCTGCGTAATCAACATGCGCAGCACCGGGCGGGCGAAATAGGTGCCGACCGGCTTGTCGTTGACCGTGATTTCGCCGCGGCCCGGCTTGATCCAGACGCGCGCGACCGCGTTCTTGCGCCGCCCGGTGGCGTAGCTGCGGCCCTGCGCGTCCCGCTTGGGCGCCACCTTCACGCTTTCGCCGGCGAAGGCGGGGCTGGCACCCGCGCTGGTGGCGGCAGTGACGATGTCCTTGAGGTCGGCGAGCGACCTTGTGCCTGTCTCAGACATGCCTATCAGACCTTGTTCTTGCGGTTCATGGCGGCGACGTCGAGCGTGGCCAGCTGCTGGCCGGCGTGGGGGTGCTCGGCGCCGGCGTAGAGGTGCAGGTGCTTCATCTGGGCGCGCTGCAGCGGCCCGCGCGTGATCATGCGCTCGACGGCCTTTTCCAGGACCTGCGTGGGCCGCTTGCCGGCCAGACGCGCGGCCACGGTGCGGCCCTTGATGCCGCCGGGGTAGCCGGTGTGATAATAGAAGGTGCTGTCCTCCGCCTTCTTGCCGGTCAGCCGCACCTTGTCGGCGTTGATGACCACGACATTGTCGCCGCAATCGACATGCGGGGTGAATTGCGGCTTGTGCTTGCCGCGCAGGCGGGTGGCGATGACGACGGCGAGGCGGCCGAGGACCAGGCCCTCCGCATCGATCAGCACCCAGCCTTTGGTGACCTCCGCGGGCTTGAGCGAGCGGGTGGTTTTGAGCATGACATGTTCCAGACGGATCAGGCGGCGGCGTATGGCGGGGAATGCAGCGCCGGTCAAGGCTTTGATGAGGTGGTAGTATGATACCACAGCCTTTGGGCGCGTGTGGCGGCAAGCGCCCAAGCGTGATAGCCCTCGCCCATCAGAGACGGGATGAGACGGTGTGAGACGCGTGTTTGCAGCCATCGGCTTGATCGCGATGGGCGCCGTCGTGGTCATCATCGCCGGCCTGATTTACATCTTCTACGAGGGCACCAAGCTCGACCGCGAAGCCACCGATTACAGCGCCGCCGCCGTCGTTGCCATTACCAGCAATTGGAACGCGCAGGCGCTGCGCAGCCGCGCCGCGCCGCAATTGGCCAATTCCATCACGGACGAGCAGGCCGTCCGCATCTTCACCTGGCTTGGCGGCCTGGGACCGCTTCAGGACCGCCCCGACTGCCAAGGCAATGCCGCCGTCTATGCCGGCACCGGTGGCCGCCGCACGACCGCGAACGTGACTTGCCATGCGCACTACAAGGCCGGCGAGGCGAGCGTTCAGCTTTCGCTGACCAGGAGCAACGGCGCGTGGTCGATCCTGGGCTTTCACGTCACCTCGCCGGCGTTGTTGCCGCAGCAACCGAGCCAGAAGGCTTAGGGCTCATTCCAGCGCAAACGGTTCACGTCATCGGCGCCTCCGGCCGCTCCGGGGCGGCGCTCTGCCGCGCCCTGGGCGCCGGAGGCGACACGCCCGTTGCCGTCGTGCGCAGCGCCGCACGCTGGGCCGCGGTTGGGCTGCCTGGCGCGCCGCGCGTGGCCGATCTTGGAACGGCCGGGACGCTGCGTGCGGCGCTGGAGGATGCCACGTGCATCGCCTCCTGCGCCCACGCGCGTCACACGCCTGCGATACTGGCCGCGTCCCCGCCCGGCGCGCGCATGGTCCTGCTTGGCAGCACGCGCAAATTCAGCCGCTTCGCGGACGCGCACGGCCAGGGCGTGCGGGCGGGCGAGGCCGCGTTTCTCGCCGGTGGGCACCGGGGCGTCATGCTCCACCCCACCATGATTTACGGCGCGCAAGGCGAGGACAATGTCCGCCGTCTTGCCGCACTGCTGGCCCGCTTGCCGGTCGTTCCCCTGCCCGGCGGCGGCGGCGCGCTGGTTCAGCCCATCCACCAGGATGACGTGACCGCCTGCCTGATCGCCGCCCTGCAACGCGACTGGGATGGGCCGAACGCGCTGACTATCGCGGGACCCTCCGCGCTGACCTACGCCGATTTCGTGCGCAGCATCGCGCGCGCGGCCGGGTTGGCGGAACCACGCATCGTGCCAGTGCCGGCCTGGGTGCTGATGGCCGGTGCCTGGCTGACGCGCCTGCCCGGCCTGCCCGGGATAAGCACCGCCGAAATCCGCCGCCTGCTGGAAGACAAGGCTTTCGACATAACGCCCATGCAGCGAGAATTGAAGGTTGTTCCCAAAGCGCTGGCGGACGGCCTTGCGCAAACGTTCACCACCGCAAACAGATAAAAGTCTTTTGGTTCTTTTCTTCAGAAAAGAACTTCTTCTTTCTTGAAAGAAAGAAGCAAAGAACTTTTTCGAGTTTGCCAACGCACCATGCCCAGGAACCTGCACGGTGGGCCAGGCGGTTGCCATTACCAAGCGCAGGCCTATACGGGCGCCCGCTTCCCTCTACCAGGACAAGGTCCGCTCCCATGGCCACGCTGCCCGACAAACCCGGCTTTCGCACCGACAAGGATGCGCTCGGCCCCGTCTATGTGCCCGCCGACAAGCTATGGGGCGCGCAAACGCAGCGCAGCATCGAGAATTTTCCGATCGGTGTTGCGCGCTTCGTCTTCACGCGCCGTCTGATCCGCGCGATGGGCCTGCTCAAGGCCGCCGCGGCCCGCGCCAACGGCGAATTGGGCGAGCTGCCGCCTGAAAAGGTGGATATGATCACACGCGCCGCGGCCGAAGTGGTCGACGGCACGCTCGACGACCAATTTCCGCTGGTCGTTTTTCAGACCGGATCGGGCACCCAAACCAACATGAATGCCAATGAGGTGATCGCCAATCGCGCGATCGAGCTCGCCGGCGGCGTGGTGGGATCGAAAACGCCGGTGCACCCCAACGATGACGTCAATCGCAGTCAGTCCAGCAACGATACTTTTCCCACCGCGATGCACGTGGCCGCGGTGGAGGAAATCGACCGTATCCTGCTGCCCGCGGTCACCACATTGCGCGACACGCTCCATGCGAAAGCGGCGCAATACGCGGGCGTGGTCATGATCGGCCGCACCCATCTGCAGGACGCAACGCCCGTCACGCTCGGGCAGGTCATCGGCGGCTGGGCGGCGCAACTGGACGCGGCAATCGCCACCATTCGCCTCAACCTGCCGGGATTGTTCGAACTGGCGATCGGCGGCACCGCGGTCGGTACAGGGTTGAACGCGCACCCGCATTTCGGGGATCGCGTGGCCGCGCATCTGGCGGCGGAAACGGGGTATGCGTTCGTTTCGGCACCTGATAAATTTGCCGCGCTGTCCGCGCACGATGCCATGGTGACGGTGTCGGCCACGCTGCGCACACTGGCCGGCGCGCTGATGAAGATTGCCAATGATGTGCGCTGGTATGCCTGCGGCCCGCGCGCGGGCATCGGTGAGATCTTGATCCCCGAGAACGAGCCTGGCAGTTCGATCATGCCGGGCAAGGTCAATCCGACGCAGTCCGAGGCGCTGACCATGGTGGCCGTGCAGGTGTTCGGCAACGATGCGGCCGTGGCGTTTGCCGGCAGCCAGGGCAATTTCCAGCTCAACGTGTTCAAGCCGGTGATGCTGCACAACGTGCTGGAATCGGCGGGGCTGCTCGCGGATGGCTGCCGCGCCTTTAACGATTTCTGCGCCGTGGGCATTGCGCCGAACGCCGCGCGCATCGCGCAGAACGTGGCCAATTCGCTGATGCTGGTGACCGCGCTCAACCCGCATATCGGCTACGAGAAATCGGCGGAAATCGCGCTCAAAGCCCATCGCGAAGGCGGCAGCCTCAAGCAGGCCGCGCTGGCGCTCGGTTATGTCGGCGAGGCGGATTTCGACGCATGGGTGCGCCCGGAGGATATGACGGGGCCGACGAAAGGCTAGGCGTGTTCCCGGGCCAAGCCCCGCGCCCTGCTTGCGCGAACCGCCAATCGGCGGATAGGCTCGGCTAGCCGAAGTGAAACGGACCTGGGTGTCCGCAACAAGCATAGGCGGGAGGGAAATCGTCATGGGAATCAGAGCGTGGTGGAAATCGCATTTGGGCCGATCGGCTGCGTTGGCGGCGGTGGTACTTTTGAGCGGCATTTTCATTTCGGCCCTTCATGCGGGAACCGACCCGAAGCACCGGCAGGGCGGAATGTCCTCTAACGCCGAACGAAGCGCCCAGGGCCTGCAAATTGCCGAAACCTACGGAATACAGCTCAATCTGAAAGGCAAGGACCGCCAGATCGTCGGGCTGGGCAGCTACCTCGTCAATGGTCCGGGTGATTGCAATGGCTGCCATACCGCCCCGCAGATCGGCCCGGAATGGTCTTCCAACCCGTATGATTACTGCCCGCCCACGTCAAAGACGGAATGTCCCAAGCAACTCAATGTGGCGGCCTATCTTGCCGGCGGCAGCCCTTTCGGGACCTTGTGCCTCACCAAGCCGTCCCCGCTGGAGCCTGGCTCCTCCACGCTCGCCACGAGCGGACCTTGCGGACCGCAAGCCGGCTATCCGAATGGTCTTTATCCGTTCATTATCTATTCCAAGAACCTGACGCCTGATGCGTCGGGCAAGGCCGCCGGGGGGCTGCCCTTCAGGCAATTCGTCGATACCATCCGCACGGGGCATGATGTCGACAAGGCCCATACCGCCGCGGCGTTCGGCGTCGATGGCACCGTCCTTCAGGTCATGCCCTGGCCCAACACGCAGAATATGACCGATGACGACCTTTTCGCCATCTACGAGTATTTGAGCGCGGTGCCTTGCAACGCCAATCCATCCGGCGCGCAGCTCAATTCTCTTCTGGGGCAAAGCTGCTCCTGAGCCATCCATTGCGCCCCAAGTCCCCCGTTGATGATTTCAGGCGAAGCAAAAAACCGACGGGGTCTGGGGGGGCTGACGTTTACGTCAGCCACATCTCTCCCAGACAGCCTTCTTTGCCCTGATGATATAACGGCATCGGCGGGGCCTGTTTCGGCTGCTCACCTTCGCCGCCGCAGGACCTGACGCATCCACCATGACGTCCTAAACTCGCGGCCCACCTCCCGCGCGCGCGAGTCGCCATGCCCGTCCAACCCGACACCTGGATCCGCCACATGGCTCAAACCCAGGCGATGATCAGCCCGTTCGTCGAGACGCAAAAGCGCGAGGGCGTTATCAGCTACGGCCTGTCCAGCTACGGCTATGACGCGCGCGTGGCCGACGAATTCCGCATCTTCACCAACGTGGACAGCGCCATTGTCGATCCCAAGGATTTCCGCGAGGAAAGTTTCGTCACCCGTAGCGGTCCGATCGCCATCATCCCGCCCAACAGTTTCGCGCTTGCCCACACGGTCGAATATTTCCGCATCCCGCGCGACATCCTGGTGATCTGCCTGGGTAAATCCACCTACGCCCGCTGCGGGATCATCGTGAACGTGACGCCGCTGGAGCCGGAATGGGAGGGCCAGGTGACGATCGAAATCAGCAACACCACGCCTCTGCCGGCGAAAATCCACGCCAATGAGGGTATCTGCCAGTTTCTGTTTTTGCAGGGCGCGGCGCCGCCGGAGACGAGCTATCGGGACAAGGCGGGGAAATACATGCACCAGCGCGGGGTGTCGCTGCCGCGGATGTGAGTTGGTGCAAAGCGGCGGCTTGTGGCGTTCGGCATCAGCGCAGAAGGGGGGGGGGGGGGGGGGGGGGGGGGGGGGGGGGGGGGGGGGGGGGGGGGG
>CAXUNZ010000037.1:0-19548 GCA_964252525.1 uncultured Acetobacteraceae bacterium | reverse complement strand
ATTGGTGAGGGGGGGGCTGGGGGCTTGGGCGGAAATAGCCGGCGCATGCGCCGGCCCGCCCAAGGCACTGCTCCGCCAATTCTTGCCTTCCTCTTCAGAAGGTTCAAACAATGGCCGATGACCCGATCGAGGACGACAACGAACGCACCATCATCAAGCCAACGCCGGGCGGGCGGGCGCGTCCACAGCCGGGCGGCGCGCGCCCCATCACGCGGCCCTTGTCACCGCCGGCCAACATGCTGGCCTTCGATTTCGCGCAGCTCGCCAATAGCAGTTTCAACGTCATCGTCGGCGCCGCGGCTCAATTGCTCAATCTCGGCCGGCGTCTGCGCGCCAGCGTCACCAACCGCGACGTGCCAGCCCTGCGCACGCGCGCCGTCGAGGAAATCCGCAATTTCGAGCGCGTCATCATGGCCGCCGGCGTGGCGCCCGAACAGGCGCGCGCGGCCCATTACGCGCTCTGCGCCACGCTGGATGACATCGTGCTCAACACACCCTGGGGCGCCTACAGCGCCTGGGCCAGCCACAGCCTGGTTTCTACCTTCCACACCGACATCACCGGCGGCGAGCGCTTTTTCGATCTGCTGACGCATTTGCATAAGGACCCCGGCACGAACAGGGACGTGCTGGCGCTGATGTATCTCTGCCTGTCGATCGGCTTCGAGGGCCGGTTGCGCGTCATGGACCAGGGCGCGCTCGAACTCAGCCGCATACGCGAAAGCCTCTATCGCACGCTGCGCCAGGTCTATGGCGATTTCGAACGCGAGCTCTCGCCGCATTGGCGCGGCGTGGAGGCGCGGCACAAGCCGCTGCGTTCCTACGTCGCGCTCTGGACGATTGCCTGTGCCGCCTTTGCCGCGCTGCTATTGGGCTACCTGTTCTTTTCCTGGCTGCTTAATGCGGGTTCGGATGCAACGCTGGCCGCCATTGCCGGCGCGCCGCCGAACGGCACGGCGACGCTGGCCGTGGTCGCGCCCGCGCCCTTGCCCAAGGTGGCGCCGGCGGCGATTGACACGCTGCGCGTCGAATTGTCCCCCGAAATACGCGCGGGGCAGCTCGACATTCTCGAACACGGCACGCAAGTCATCGTGCGTATCCACAATGCCGGCATGTTCGCCTCCGGCAGTGCCACGGTCGAAGATCGTTTCACCACGGTGCTCGCGCGCATCGGTCAGGGCGTCGCACGCCTGAACGGGCGCGTGGAGGTGATCGGCTATACCGACGCGCAGCCGATTCACAGCCTGCGTTTTCCATCCAATTGGGAGCTTTCGACCGCGCGCGCCGATGCCGTGGCTATCCTGCTGGAAGGGCAGATTCCACGCGCCCAGTTGAGCGTGCTCGGCCGTGGCCAGGCCGATCCGATCGCATCCAATGACACTGCGGCGGGCCGGGACGCCAATCGCCGCACCGATCTGGTGATCAGCAACGTCGCCACCAGCAGCACGCTCGCGCCCAATCCCGCCTCCGCCGCGCCCACGCCGCAGGTGACCCTGCCCGCCGCGGGCGGCGCCGCACCTGGGGGTCAAAAGCCATGAATTTCATCCAAGGGTTTCTGGGCATGGCGACCGGCTTTGCCCGGCCGCTGACGCAATGGATACGCCGCCGCTGGCTGCGCACGCTGATCTGGGCGTTGGCACTTTGTCTGGTCGTGTATTTTTACGGTGACAGCCTGCGCCTGCGCCATTGGCAACCCTTCGACACCGATAGCGCGCGCATCACCGCCTGCGCCATCGTTCTGCTGGGCTGGGCGATCTACAACATCGTCATGGCGGTACGGGACCGCCAGACGAATGCCGCCCTGATCAAGGCCGTTACGACCGCCGATGGCAAGGATTCCCGCGGCGACATTTCCGCGCAGGAACTGGAACAGATGCGCACGCGCCTGCAAGGCGCCATGCTGCAATTGCGCCAGACCTCCGGGCGCCGGCGCGGCTACATGTATCAATTGCCATGGTACATCATGATCGGGCCGCCCGGCTCGGGCAAAACCACGGCCTTGCTCCATTCCGGGCTGAAATTCCCTCTTTCCGAATCGCATGGCCGTGAACCCGTGCACGGTGTCGGCGGCACGCGCAATTGCGATTGGTGGTTTACCGAGGAGGCGATCCTGCTCGACACCGCAGGCCGCTACACGACGCAGGACAGCGATCCGGAAATGGACCGCCAGGGCTGGATGGGCTTTCTCAACCTTCTCAAGCAATACCGCCCGCTGCAGCCGATCAATGGCGTCATCGTGGCGATCAGCCTCGAAGATGTCGCCACACGCGATCCGGCCGAGCGCCTGGCCAGCGCGCAAGCCATACGCGCTCGCCTGGGCGAATTGACACGTGCCTTCGGCAGCCGTTTTCCGATTTACGTCATGCTGACAAAGGCCGACCTGCTGGCCGGCTTCGTGCAATTCTTCGACGCTTTCAGCCGCACCGATCGCGAGCAGGTCTGGGGCGTCACCTTCCCGCTCGATGACGGCAAGCCGGCGACGCAATCGGCCGCCTCCCGTTTCGACATGGAATTCGACCTGCTGCTGACGCGCATGAACGCGATCGTGCTGGAGCGCCTGCAGCAGGAAACCGATATCAACCGGCGTGGCCTCATCTTCGGCTTTCCCCTGCAGCTCGCCACGCTGAAGGAACCGATCCACGACATCCTCGAAGAAATCTTCACCACGTCCAAGTTCGAAGACCGTCCTCTCCTGCGCGGTGTCTATTTCGCCTCGGGCACGCAGCAGGGCGCGCCGATCGACCGCCTGATGCACGCCATGGCCACCACCTTCGGCATGGACATGCCGCGCCAAACCGCGTTTGCCGGCCAGGAAAAGAGCTACTTCCTGACGCGCCTGCTGGACGCGGTGATCTTTGCCGAAGCCAATGTGGTGGCCGCCGACCCCCGCCGGCGCGGGCGCATGGCGACGACTCGCTGGGTCGCCTCGGCGGCGGCTTCGGTTCTCGTGATCGGCCTGCTCGGCTCCTGGGCGCTGGCCTACACGCATAACCGCGCACTGATCGCCGCCACCGACAAGCACATCGCCGAATACAAGCGCCAGGGCGCCGATATTCCCACGAATTTTGTGGGCGACACGGATTTTCTGCGCGTCCTGCCGCCGCTCGATATGGTGCGCGACGGCCCCGCGGCGCTTCATGAAGGTGTGGGCTCAACAATCATCCACGGCGGCCTGGACCAGACCCGCAAGCTGCGCTCGCAATACGCCGATCTGTACAACCGCGCGCTCAACGATCTGCTGCTGCCGCGTGTGCTGTTCTTCCTGCAAAAGCAGATGCGCAACGGCCGCGAAGACGATTTCGACTTCAAGATCGCCGCCCTGCGCGTCTATCTCGGGCTCGGCGGCCAGGCCACTCTGGACCGCGCCTTTACACGCCAATGGATGTCGGCGGAGTGGGCCGTATTGTACCCTGGCGCCGCGCACGAAGACCAACGCGCGGATCTGAACCGCCATTTCGCCGCCTTGCTCGGCCAGACCTACCAGCCGATCGCACTCGATGCCGCATTGATCGCCGACATCCAGCGCCAGGTGCAGAAGACGCCGCTCGCCGCCCGCGCCTACGCCATGCTGCGCGACGGCCAGGACGCGCAGCATCTGACTAGTTGGACTGTGGAAGATCGCGCCGGCGCGCTCGCGGACCGTGCCTTCATCCGTGTCTCCGGTGCCCCGCTCAGCCAGGGCATTCCGGGCTTTTACACGCGGGATGGCTATCTCAGCGTCTTTCTCCCCGGCTTGCGCGCTGCGGTGGCCGCCGTGTCCAAGGAAGAATGGGCCTACGGCAAAAACGCTGGGGGCGGCCAAAGCGAGGAGGCCATCGCCGCTCAAGCCGTCTCTCTCTACCGGGACGATTTCACCGCGCGCTGGACTCCGCTGCTGACCGATCTGCGCATCCGCAAGCTGACCGACCTGCAGCAATCGGTCATTGTTCTCACCGCTTTGGCGGGCCCGGATTCGGTGCTGATGAAGTTGCTGCAAGCCATCGTGCGCGATACGGACCTCAGCCCGCCGGCGGCCGACGCCAAGGACGCCGAGGCGCAGCGGCTGAAAACGCTGATTTCCAGCACCGCGCCCACCGTCCAGAGTGCCGATCAGCCCTTCGCGGCATTGCGTGCGGCGATGCAAAGCCAGGATGGCCGGCCGAGCCAGATCGGCGAGTTGATGCGCACGATCAATACGCTGTACGAAGAAGTCAGCCGCGCCGGCGGCTCGCCGCAAGGCGTGCGCAGCGTGACCGAAACCGAAGGCGGGCTGAACGATGCCAACCAGAAGCTGATCAGCCAAAGCCGGCTCGTGCCGCCGCCCGTCGATGTCTGGCTGTCCGATCTCTCCGCCAACGTCACCAATGTCACGTCCGGCACCGCCAAGAGCGTGATATCGGAGACATGGAATTCCTCCGGCCAGCGTTTCTGCACGCAGGCCACGCGCGGGCGCTATCCGTTCGCGCACGCGGCGGAGGCGGAAATCTCGATCGATGACTTCACTAAGCTTTTCGGCCCTGGCGGGACGCTGGACAGTTTCTTCAACACCAATCTACGCAGCTTCGTCAGCACCACGCGCCATCCCTGGCGCTGGCAATACAACAGCGCGCAGGGCGTAAGCTCGGCCTTTTTGCAGCAATTCGAACATGCCGAAGCCATTCGGCAGGCCTTTTTCAGCGGCAGCGGCGGCGCGTCCTTCCATTACGAAATCACGCCGGACCGGCTGGACCCCAACGCCAATTCCATGACGCTGGATATCGGCGGCCAGACGCTGTCCTACGCGCACGGGCCGCTGCGTCCAACCACCTTCGTCTGGCCCGCCCCGGGCGATAGCGGCGCGCGCCTGAGCGTGCAGCCGCCCGTGGCCGGCGGCACCCTGGCGATGCTGGGCGTGTGGGCACCCTTCCGGCTGCTCGATCAAGCCAGCCTCGTGCCGCGGGGTGCCGACCGCATGCGCGCGGTCTTCGCGCTGGGCGCGCGCAGCCTGTCGCTGGATGTCAAATCGGATGCGGTGGCCAACCCCTTCACCTTGCGTGACATCAGGGCATTCCGTTGCCCGGGGGCGCTGTGATGGCGCTGGAGAACGTTTGGCGCGCCAAGCCGCCGCCCGCCCCGGCACCCGAGCCGGCGATAGATCCGCAGCCTGGCTTTTTCGGCAAGCTGCCGGCGCGGGGCGACTTCGTCGGGCGGCGGCTGGACCAGTCCTTTCGCACCGGCTTTGACGAATGGCTGCAAAAATCGATTTCCATTTCCCGGCGTCAATTGGGCGCGGCCTGGATGCCGGCCTACCTGAACACGCCGATCTGGCGCTTCGTGCTGGGTCCGCATCTGTGCGGAACGGTGCCCTCGCTCGGCGTGATGATGCCCAGCGTGGACAAGGTGGGCCGCTATTTCCCGCTCGTACTCGGCGCGCAATTGCCGGGCTGCCTTTCGCCTGGAACAGTCTTTCAGACCGCGCGCGCCTGGTTCGATGCCGCGGAGCAGCTGATCCTGACCACGCTCGATGACGATTTCGATCTCGAGGCTTTCGACCGCGCCGTCCTGGCGTTGGGCGTGCCCGCCTACACGCGTGCGGGCGGGGCCGATGATCGCGGCCGCGCCGCCCTGCGCCTGGATTTGCACGAGGCGGGCGACATGGCGCCCACCTATGCGCGCATCCTCGATCAGGTGCTGATGGGCAACAATCTGCAATTCAGCCTGTGGTGGACGCTGGGATCGGAGCGGGTGCGTCCGTCCGTCCTGCTCAGCCCGGGCATGCCCGAGCCGCCCAATTTCGCGGCCTTCCTCGATGGCCAGTGGGACGAGTGGGGATGGGAACGGCCGGGCGGCGGGGCGGGCGCCACGCTGGATGACATGCCCATCCTGATGCTCAGACCCAATCGGGTGCTGCCCTCGGCCGGCCGCACCCATCCCGGCACCAGGCGCAAGCATAACGAGGATGCGCTGCTGGTCCGCGCCGATCTCGGCCTCTGGGCCGTGGCCGATGGCGTGGGCGGGCACGAGGCGGCGGCCGAAGCCAGCCAGATGGTGGTCGAACATTTGGGCGAGCTGCTCAATCCGCTGAGCTTCGGCGGTGCCGTGGAGGACATCCGCGAGTCCCTGCAGGCGGCCAACACTGCGCTGCGCGCGCGTGCGACCACGATTGCCGACAATGCCATCGTCGCCTCCACCGTGGTCGTGCTGCTGGCTTATGGCGGGCATTTCTGCCTGCTGTGGTCGGGCGACAGCCGCGGCTACAGGCTGCGTGGCGGCGCGCTGGAATGCCTGACGCGTGACCACGCCTTGACCAAGGGCGGCGCCGTCACGCACGCCGTCGGTTCGGAGGCGAAGCTGTACCTCGACACCGTGCACGGCCAGATCGAGCCGGGCGACGTGTTCCTGCTGTGCAGCGACGGCATCATCAAGGCGCTGGACGATGAGGACATCGCCGTGCTGCTCGCCGGGGCGCAGCCCGCGCCGGCGGTCGAAGCGCTGATCCAGGATGCGCTGGTCGCCGGCGCCCGGGACAACATTACCGCCGTGGTCGTGCGCGCGCCGCCGCCATGAGCGGGGAAGCACAGGCGGGCCAGCCCTGGGACGGGGAGGGCGAGGAGCCAACGACGATCCTGCAGAATGCGGCGGCGGGCGTGATGGCCGATCCGTTCGGCCCGCCGCCGGAGGACGAGGCGACGCACATCCTGCAGGTGCACGGGCCCGTTGTCGTGGCCGAGTTGGAGGACGAGGCCACCACCATCCAAACCCGCCCCATGGAGGCGGAGGATGACGAGCGCACGAGCATCCTTCCCCTCGCGCAGCCTGACGAGGAAGCGACATCGGTCAGTTTGGCGCCCATCCGCGCGCCCTCGGCCCAGGATGCAACCGAGATCATGCGCGCCGTTGCGCCGGCCGGCCTGCCCTCCGGGGAAGGTGGCGGGCGCAGCTGGTTCGAAGAGCGGCTCGCCGATTTCACCGGCGCGTTGCTGCAAGACGAGGCGGGAGCGCTTCGTCCGCCGCAGGACCGGCGTGCGCTGGGGGCAACCGCGCGGGACATGATTGCGCGGGTGGCATTGCGCGATGCGCCCAGGCCGGGCGAGGGCGCGCCGGGCGATGCCACGCTCCAGCCCGGCCAATTGCTGATCAATACCTATTTCGTGCGCGCGCTGATTGCGCGTGGCGGCGTGGGCGAGATCTATCGCGCCCGGCATCGTGACCTCAAGACCGAGCACGCCATCAAGATCCTGCTGCCGCGCTACGCCCTGGATCCCACCATCCTGTCGCTGATGCTGGAGGAGGCGAGGCTTCTGGCCCTCGTGCGCCACGAGGCGGTCGTGGCCTGCCACGGCTTGCTGCGGGACGTGGACGGACGGCCGATGCTGGTCATGGAATTCCTGCGTGGCTGCACGCTTTCGGCGCGGCTGCGGGATGGGCCGCTGCCGCCTTCCGAGCTGGCGGTGCTGGCGCAGCGCCTGGCCGGGGGACTGGCCGCCATCCATGCCCAGGGCGTGGTGCATCAGGACATTTCGCCCGACAACATCATCCTGGCCGAGAACAGCGCGGCGGGTGCCACGATCATCGATTTCGGGCTGGCGCGCGCATTGTCCGATGGCGCGGGCGCGCATCTCAGCATCGATTTTGCGGGCAAGTTCTCCTGGTGCGCGCCCGAGCAGCTGGCCGGCCGCCCGGGCGCGGTCGATGCGCGGTCCGATCTGTACAGCCTTGGGCTGGTACTGGCCGCGGCCGGACTCGGCTATCGATTGGACATGGGCAACGATCTCGCCACCGCGCGCGCGGCCAGGCAGACTGTGCCGCTGCTGCCGGGGATTGCAGAGCCGGTTGCGAGCGTTGCGCGGCGGCTGCTCGCACCCGCGCCCGCGGGGCGGCCGGCTTCGGCGAACGAGGTCGTCGAGGCGCTTAAAGTGCGGCCCACGGGATTATTTCAGCGCCTTCTTCGGCGACGCTGAGACGTCAGCACGTGCACCGTGCGCCATTTCGGTCGTCTGAGTGCCTCTGACCTGGATCGAGGATAACGGGCGGCAGGTCGCGTAAAAAACGATTTTTTCCAAAAAAGGTCAGAAGTTCCGCCCCTGGATGCAGCTGGAACCTGATACCAACAAGCAGAAAGATTGACCTTCAAAAAGACTGGGAAGCAGTGCCTGCCCCCCGTCATTATTTTACGGCGCCGCCTGAAAGTAATGACGGGAATTTTGAAAGGGATGGCTCATCTCCCCCAGCTTTGATTGCTCAGGAGAAATGCTCCGCCAACTCGTGCTCGGGCGTGTTGGTCAAATCCTTGCTCAGCGATTTGACCACCTTCGCCGCGGCCGTCTTGTCCAGCGCCTCACGAATGTCGTGCAGGACGTGACCGGGTGCCGCCAGGACCATTTCGTCGACCTGCCCGGTGCGCACCGCTTCGTTGAGGCGATGGGCGAGTTGGACGGCGAAACGGGCCTTAGCCTGATCGTGAGGATCCGATTTGGGCGCCTTGAGCTGGCTTGTGCCGGCGGAGGGGTCCTCGTCGGTATCGCCATGCCCGCTATTGTCGAAATGGTGCAGAGTGTACATGTGCCCGCCGTTCAGCGTCGCGATGCGGGCCTTGCCGCCATCGGCGATGACGTACCACGTGGTGAGATTGGCCATGGTTGCTTCCTTCATGCTGGCCGGCTAACGCCGGTCATTGTGGATTGTTTGCAGCCGCGGCGCGCTCGCGGAGCGGCGGGACGCCAACCGGCTTGGCGCGGATCGCGATCGCCGCTATCAGTAGGGCTGGCTTTGTGGGGCTCACCTGGTGGCAGTCGATCAAAAGTATCTGGACGGCTTCGTCGGCAAAGGCATGAAGGATATCTGCGGCAACGGGTTTTCCGACGCCGGGCAGAATCACTGCGCGCACTTCGTAAGCCATGCGCTCGGGCTGCAAGTCGGCTATCTGTGCAGCCAGATGAAGAAGGGGCCCGCGCCAGGTGCCTCGATCCGTTGTGACGAGCTTTTCAACGGCATTGCCTCGCGTGGCGCCTGGTCTGACGACAAGGCCGCGAAAAACGCCATTCTGGTGTTCGTGACAGATGCGGGCAATGTGCAGGGCAATATCATGGCGCAGGTTCCGCGCAAGCATGTCGGTATCGTTTGGGCGGGTGCCGTCTACAACTACGGCAACACGCTTCAGGCGGTGCGCAAGGAAGCAAGCGTCGCCGATTTCCTGACCCGCATGAAAGGTGCCTACCACAAGGATTCGAACGTGTCGCTGTTCTATGCCGAGCCGCCTCCGTCACGACTTGTGGGATAGGCGCGCTCGTGGCACGCATAGCGGTGCGCCAGGTTTTTGCGGCGTTCCGCCTGATTATGGTGCTGCCGATATGTGCAGGCAGTTGCAGCGCCTGGGCTGCGTCGCCAGACACGCACGCATTGGCGGCGGCCGCCGCGCTGTTGGCCGCATCCTCCCTGCCCATAGATCAAGCCTCATCCTGTCATGGAGTCTTGCCCGGCATCGCCGCACCCACCGTGGGTGATGTGGTCGCAAGCCGCTTGATTGATCTCTCGGGCGGCAAAAATGGCATTAGCGTGCGTTGCGAGGACGGCGCGACTTTCTCGGCCTGCCGCGTGACGATCGAGCACGCGGATGGCGAGGACGTGTCTTCGGCCGAGTTCCGGTTCCGCCTGGTTCGCGGCCGGCTCGATCCAGGCAGTCTGGTCTGTGCGTTGACGCCCTAGGCGAGGAGAGAAAGATTGGGGGAGATGTGCCATCCTCCACCAATCTCTCCGACGGTTTTCTACACGTCCAGATTCGCCACCTTCAACGCGTTCCCCACGATGAAATCCCGCCGCGGCTCGACCACATCGCCCATCAGCGTGGAAAAAATCTGCGCCGCATCCTCGCTATCGCCCACCCGCACCTGGAGCAGCGTGCGCGCAGTGGGGTCCAGCGTGGTTTTCCAAAGCTGATCGGGATTCATCTCGCCCAGCCCTTTGAAGCGCTGGATCGCCAGCCCGCGCCGTCCCTGCGCCAGGATGCGGTCGAACAGGCTCGCCGGTCCCGCGACCGGCATTTCGTTCGCATCCAGCTTCAGCGTTGCAGGGGAGGCAAAACGCGAGGCCAGTGCCGCCTCATGGTCGGCCAGCCAGCGCGCCTCGGCGCTTCGCAGAGCCGTGGCATCGAAGCTGTAGCGTTCGGCCACGCCGCGCACGGTCCGCGCCATTTGCAGCCCTGTGCTGTCGACCACGACGATCCAGCCACGCTCCGGCGCCGGCGAGATCGCATCGAGCCGCGCGGCGAAATCCTGCGCGCGTGTCTGGCTTATAGAATAATCCGTGCCCAGCACGCCGGCAATCGCCGCCTGCTCCAAAATCGCCAGCGGCACGCTGCCCGCCGCTAGCCCGCGCAGCCGCGCATGCGTGTCACGCAGGAAATCCGCTTCTGCCGCGAGCGTCGCGCCTTCAAAGCGCTCGCCATTGGCGTAGGCCAGCGCGGCATTGTGCAGCGACTTGTCCAGCAGGTAATTGTCCAGCGCGCCATCGTCCTTGAGGTAGCGCTCGTCATTGCCGCGCTTGGCGCGGTAGAGCGGCGGCTGGGCGATGTAGAGATGGCCGCGCTCGATCAGCGCCGGCATCTGGCGGAAGAAGAAGGTCAGCAGCAGCGTGCGGATATGCGATCCGTCCACGTCGGCATCGGTCATGATGACGATGCGGTGGTAGCGCAGCTTGGAAATATCGAAGCCGCCCTGCTCCGGCTCGCCCCGGCCGATGCCCGTCCCCAGCGCGGTAATCAGCGTGCCGATTTCGGCCGAACCCAGCATACGGTCAAAACGTGCGCGCTCCACGTTCAGGATCTTGCCTTTCAGCGGCAGGATCGCCTGCGTCTTGCGGTCCCGCCCGCCCTTGGCCGAGCCGCCGGCGCTGTCACCCTCGACGATAAAAATCTCGGATTTCGCCGGATCGCGCTCCTGGCAATCGGCCAGCTTGCCCGGCAGCGTGGAGACATCCAGCACGCCCTTGCGCCGCGTCAGGTCCCGCGCCTTGCGCGCCGCCTCGCGCGCCGCGGCGGCATCCATGACCTTCTGGATGATGCCACGCGCTTCCTTGGGGTGCGTTTCGAACCAATGCGCAATGGCGTCGGCCGCGGCTGCCTGCACCACGGGCTGCACCTCGCTGGACACCAATTTATCTTTGGTTTGGCTGGAGAACTTCGGATCTGGCACCTTGACCGACAGCACCGCCGTCATGCCTTCGCGCATATCGTCGCCGACCAGCGCCAGGCCCTCCTTCTTGCCCATGCCTTCGGCGTATTTGGACACGATGCGCGTCAGCGCCTGGCGGAAGCCGGCCAGGTGGGATCCGCCGTCCCGCTGGGGAATGTTGTTGGTAAAGCAGAGCATCGTCTCGTGAAAGCTGTCATTCCAGGACAGCGCAAATTCCACGCGTATGCCCACGGCATCGTCTTCGGCCTTGACGCTGATAGGTGGCGTAAAGACGGGCGTCTTGGCGCGGTCGAGATATTCGACGAATGCCACCAGTCCACCCTCATAGCACAGACCGACCTCGACCGCCGGCGCGTGGCGCTCATCGCGCAGCACGATGCGCAGGCCGGAGTTGAGAAACGCCAGCTCTCGCAGCCGCTTTTCCAGGATTGCAAAATCGAACTCGACCTTGGTGAACGTGCCCGCGCTCGGCAGGAACGTCACTTCGGTGCCTTGGTGTTCGCTCGATGGGCCAACGACGGATAGCGGCGCCTCGGCATCCCCGTTACGAAAGCGGATGAAATGCTCCAGCCCCTGCCGCCAGATACGCACCTCCATCCATTCCGACAAGGCGTTGACAACCGCGGCCCCCACCCCGTGCAGGCCGCCCGAAACCTTGTAGGAGTTTTGGTTGAACTTGCCGCCGGCATGCAGGCGCGTCAGCACCACCTCGGCGGCCGAGACCCCCTCCTCGGCGTGCATGTCGGTGGGAATGCCGCGTCCATCGTCGCGCACGGTCACCGAACCGTCGCCGTTCAATGTCAGGCTCACGTGGCCGGCAAAACCGGCTTGCGCCTCATCGACGGCATTGTCGATGATTTCAAACGCCATGTGGTGCAGGCCGGAGCCGTCATCCGTGTCGCCGATATACATGCCGGGGCGCTTGCGCACCGCATCCAGTCCGCGCAGGACGGAGATGGAAGCCGCGTCGTAATCCTCGCCCGAGGCGTTGGGATCAGGCGCAGGCGCGGCGGTGTCGGACATGCCGGGTAGTCACTCCACGAAGTAGGGGATTGCCTTTCACTTATATTCTTATGTGAACGTGAAGGCCAGGGCGCTGCCCTCGCCACAGGCGCTTGAACCGGTGGCGCCTGGTGGCGGTCGAGCCGGGGCTGGGCGGCCCGACCCCAGTTTTGCCTCTCTCAAACCCGCTCGATCACCATGGCAATTCCCTGGCCCACGCCAATGCACATCGTGGCAAGGCCATAGCGCGCCCCGCGCCGGTGCAACTCCTCAACCAGGCTCAATGCCAGGCGCGCGCCGCTCATTCCCAGCGGGTGGCCCAGCGCGATCGCCCCGCCATTCGGGTTGATGTGCTCGCCGTCATCGGGCAGGCCGAGCGCGCGCAGCACGGCCAGCCCCTGTGCGGCAAAGGCCTCGTTCAGCTCGACGACATCGATCTGGCCGATGGTCAGGCCCGCGGCATCCAAAGCTCGGCTTGTGGCCGGCACCGGACCCATGCCCATCACGCGCGGCGCCACCCCCGCCGTAGCCGTGGCCAGCACGCGCGCCCGGGGTGTCAGCCCGTGCCGGCGCGCCGCCTCTTCGGAGGCCAGGATAAGTGCAGCCGCGCCATCGTTCACGCCCGAGGCGTTGCCCGCAGTCACCGTTCCCTCCGGCCGCACGATCGGCGCGAGCCTGGCCAATGCCTCCATCGTGGTCGGACGCGGATGTTCGTCCCGCTCCACGATGATGGGTGAGCCGCGGCGAACGGAAATACTGACCGGGGTAATTTCCGCGGCCAGGCGGCCATTGGCCTGTGCGGCCGCGGTGCGCGCCTGGCTGCGCAGGGCCATTCCGTCCTGGTCGGCACGGCTGATCTGGTGGTCGCGCGCCACGTTCTCCGCCGTCTCGGGCATCGAATCGGTGCCGTAGGCCGCCTGCATGGCGGGGTTGATGAAGCGCCAGCCGATGGTGGTGTCGTAAGTCGGCGCCTGGCGAGCGAATGCGCTCTCGGCCTTGCCCATGACGAAGGGCGCGCGGCTCATGCTCTCCACGCCGCCGGCAACCATTAGGCTGGCCTCGCCGGCGCGGATGGCGCGGGCGGCCGTGCCTGTGGCGTCCAGGCCGGAACCGCACAGGCGGTTGATGGTGCCGCCCGGCACGGTTTCCTTCAGCCCGGCCAACAGCAGGGCCATGCGGGCAACGTTGCGATTGTCCTCTCCGGCCTGGTTGGCGCAGCCCAGCAGCACGTCGTCCAACGCCTGCCAGTCCACGCCGGGGTTGCGGGCCATCAGCGCGCGCAAGGGGATTGCCGCGAGATCATCGGCGCGCACGGAAGAGAGCGCGCCGGCGTAGCGGCCGATGGGCGTGCGGATCGCGTCGCAGATGAAGGCTTCGGTCATGGTGGTGTTCCCTTTGAGGCGTGAAGGTCAGCAGCTGCCTTTGCACCCGCTGCCCGCCCGCGCCTCCTGAAACCAAATAGAAAGGTTGGTCCTTGGGGGTTGCCACCGGCGCGCCACCGGTTCAAGCGCCTTCAGACCTCAGAGCGCGACGGAAACGCATGATCACGCTGTATCACTGCCGCGGCGCGCGGTCCTTTCGCGCGCTGTGGATGCTGGAGGAAATGGCGCTTCCCTATGCGTTGAAGCTGCTGACATTTCCGCCACGCGTGCATGAACCCGAGTACTTGAACATCAATCCGCTCGGGACCGTTCCCGCGATGATCGATGCCGCAACGATGATGACGGAGTCCAGCGCCATCATCCACTACCTGGCGACCCGGTACGGTCCCTCTCCGCTTGCCATCAGGCCCGATGAGCCGGGCTATGCCGCGTATCTGAATTTCCTGTTCATGGGCGAAGCGACGCTGACTTTTCCGCAAACGGTAACTCTGCGTTACGGCGCCTTCGCGCCGCCTGAGGGACAGAAGCCGCAGGTCGTGGCCGACTACACGCGCTGGTTCGCCGCGCGGTTCAAGGCAGCCGAGCCGTGGTTGGGAGAGGGCTATGCCGCGGCCGGCCGCTTCACGGCGGCCGATATCTCTCTCGGCTACGCCATCATGCTTGCCAACGCCATCGGCTTGGCAGGAGCCGTGCCGGCGCGCGCCCAAGCCTACTGGCACGCATTGCAGCAGCGGCCCGCCTTCGCGCGCGCGCAAGACGCTGAGAACACGGGCGCAAATCACGCAGCATGAAAGCTGTGGAACAGCACGTCAGGCCACGGGCCCCGCCCCTTCGCCACTGGCGCCGTTCATTTCGTCCGATGTGTCGTCACGCGCTTCCAAACGCGCCTTGCCGTGCCGGGTGCATCGAATATCCCCATCACCTGCGCGGCTGCGCCGTATGCCAAAAGCCCTGAGCCAACCAGCAAGACCAGTGAGACGATGGCCACGTGGTGCCCGCCCACCGGCACCAATGCATGGCGCACCGCCAATAGCGCGGCCGACATCAACGCGGTGGCGGCAACCATCCGCCCCACCCGCGATCCCAGAGCGCGATCGGGCCGCATATACTCCCGCCGGATCAACATAAGACTGAGCAGCGCCACGTTCAGCCAGGCAGCGGCACTCGTCGCCACCGGCGGCCCGACGTGGCGCAACGGATGCATCAGCGCCAGATTGAGGCAGAAATTCACCGCCAGCACGAACACGCCGACGCGCACTGGCGTGGACGTATCCCCGCGCGCGAAAAACCCCGGCGAAAGCACCTTGACCAGCACGAAAGCCGGCAGCCCGGAGGCATAAGCGGCCAGGCTTTGCGCGCTCAGCGCCGCATCGTGATGGCTGAAGGCGCCGCGCGCGAAAAGAACCTGCAAGATGGGGTCGGCCAGGATCGCCAGCGCAAAGGCCGCGGGCAATGTCAGCACCAGCGCATACTCGATCGCGCGGTTCTGCGTGTCATAGGCCACCGCGCGCTGATCGGACGCGACCTGGCGTGACAACAGCGGCAGCAGCGCCGTGCCCACCGCCGTGCCGAGCACGCCGAGCGGCAATTGGTTGATCCGGTCCGCGTAATAGAGCAGCGAGACGGATCCCGCCGGCAGCAGGCTGCCGATGAAGACATCCATCGTCAGGTTGAGCTGAGTAATCCCGGCGCCGATCAGACCGGGTGCCATGCGCCGCAGCAGCAGGCGCATGCGCGGTGTCAGGCGCGGACGCGGCAGATGCAGCCGCAGCCCCGCGCGCCACACGGCCCAATACAGCAGCAGCAATTGCGCGACGCCTGACAGCGACACGCCCCAGGCCAGCGCATGCCCGACCGTCGGCACGAAAGGCGCCAGCGCGAACATGGCGCCAATGGCGAACGCGTTGTACAGCAGCGGTGCCGCGGCCGCGGCGATGAAGCGGTCCATGGCGTTGAGCACGCCCGATAGCAGCGCGGCCAGGCAGATCAGCACGAGATAAGGAAACGCGATGCGCGACAGCGTCACCGTCAGGGCGAATTTTGCGGGATCGCGCGAAAAGCCCACGGCAATGACATGCAGTATCTGCGGCATGAAGATTTCGCCGACGATCGTCAGCGCCACCAGCCAGAAAGCCAGCGCCGCCGCGGCTTCCTCGGCAAAGCCGCGGGCGACGTCCTCGCCTTCGGTGGTCAGCAGGCCGGCAAAGACCGGCACGAAAGCGGCATTGAACGCGCCCTCGCCGAAAAGGCGGCGAAAGAGGTTGGGCAGGCGGTTGGCAATGATAAAGGCGTCCGCCACCGGACCCGCGCCGAGAAAGGCGGCGATCAGGATGTCACGGATGAAGCCGGCAAGGCGGCTGGCGGCGGTCCATGCGCCGACGGTCATGGCTCCGCGAAGCACCGTATGCAGCCTTCAGCTTTCGATCGTCAGACGGAGCCTGCCGGCCCGTTACGGCCTGACCCCCAGAATATGGGCAATCGCAAACGTCAGATCCGGCCTGTTCAGCGTGTAGAAGTGAAATTCATCGACGCCATTGGCCTGCAGCAGGCGCACCTGCTCGGCCGCCACGATCGCCGCCACCATGCGCCGGATCTCGGCATCGTCATCCGTGCCCTCGAACAGCCGCCCCAGCCATTCGGGCACGCTCGCCCCACATTGCTCCGAAATCCGCCGCGCCGCGGCAAAGTTCGACACCGGCATGATTCCCGGCACGATCGGCGCCGTTATGCCGGCCGCGAGCGCGCGATCGAGGAAACGCAGATATACATCCGTATCGAAGAAGAACTGCGTGATCGCGCGTGTCGCGCCCGCATCCAGCTTGCGCTTGAGATTGTCCAGGTCGTGTCCAGCGCTTTCGGCGCCAGGATGCATCTCCGGATACGCGGCCACCGAAATCTCGAAATCGCCGACCCGCCGAAGCCCCGCCACCAGATCGGAGGCATATGCGTAGCCCTGCGGATGAGGCTCATAGGCGCCGCCACCCGGCACGTCTCCGCGCAATGCCACGATATGGCGCACGCCGGTCTGCCAATAGGCGCGGGCGACGTCATCGACCGCGCCGCGCGGCGCGCCCACGCAGGTCAGATGCGCCGCCGGCGTCAGATCCGTCTCCGCCAAGATGCGCGCCAGCGTGGCGTGCGTGCGCGCCTGCGTGCTGCCGCCGGCGCCATACGTCACCGAAACAAAGCGCGGCGTCAGAGGTGCGAGGCGCCGGATACAGGTCCAGAGCTGTGCCTCCAACGCTTCGGTTTTGGGCGGAAAAAATTCAAAGCTGAGCGCGGGCGTGCTTGACGCGTCCGGCGCAGGCAAGCGCGTGAAGCGCGGGCCGGTCAGCCAGCGCTCCAAGGTCGCCTGGTGGTCGGACAGGCCGCTTGCAGGTGGCACCATGTTCATGCCCGCCACATGCGACGCAAACCGACAGTGCGCAAGGGAAAGAAAGGCCAGAGTGCTGCACGGACCCGTCATGCATGGCACGCTCTCGCGTAACGGGGCCCAAGGACGGAACTCTGGTTTGTTGTCTCCCCGAAATTCAGCGTCGAGCGCCCGAGCTTGACCTGGCGTGACCGACTTGATGTAGAATTTGGACGGCGTAAACGTTGCCGCCTATGCCGCCGTCACACTGAACTCCTTCGCGCGGCCGACGAACAGCAAAAGGCACCGCGACTCACACCTTGCCCGCTTTGCACGCCCGCCTCGCCGCCGCCGATCATGCCGGCGCCCGCCTTCCTCCCCTCCTCGTCGCGGCCGACCGCGTCGCCTCCACGGTTGCCCAAGGTGTGCACGGCCGCCGGCGGGTGGGCGTGGGCGACAGCTTCTGGCAGTACCGTCCCTTCGTCACCGGGGACGCCGCTTCCCGCATAGATTGGCGCCGCTCCGCCCTTTCGGATCGCCTCTTCGTGCGCGACATGGAGTGGGAGGCCGCCCAGACCGTCTGCCTGTGGCGGGACGCTTCGCCCAGCATGGCCTGGCGTTCCGACCGCCGCCTGCCCGAAAAGGCCGAGCGGGCCGAACTGCTCATGCTGGCCCTTGCCGCGCTGCTCTTCCGCGCCGGCGAGCAGGTGCGCATTCCCGGGCTGCCGCGCGTTTTCGCCGGCCGCGGCGGCCTAACCGCCCTGGCCAGTCTCTGGCCCGCCGGGCAGACCGGCCTGCCCTCACCGCGCGTGCCCGCCCATAGCCGCGTGGTGCTCGCCGGCGATTTCCTCGCGCCGCTGCCCGAGATCGCCGCCTGCCTCGGCGCGTTCGCCGCCCTGCCGGTGCGCCTGCATTTGCTGCAGATCCTCGACCCGGCCGAGCTCAGCCTGCCCTATGAGGGCCGCGTCCGCTTCCTCGGCCTGGAGAATGACGGCCAGGCGCTGATTCCGCGGGTGGCCAGCGTGCGCGGCCAATACGCTGAGGCGCTGGCCGCGCAGATGGACGGTTTGCGCACGCTCTGCGCCGCGGCCGGCTTCAGCCTCTCGCTGCATCGCACGGACCACTCGCCTGAATCCGCGCTGATGGCCCTCTACACCGCGCTGGACGCCAATGCCGCGCGCGGCGGGCGTGGCCGAACATGATCTTCTCCTCGCCCGCCATCCTTCTCGCCCTGCTGCTTCTGCCCGTGTTGTGGTGGCTGCTGCGCGCCACGCCCCCCGCGCCGCGCGCGCAGACCTTCCCGGCCATCCGCCTGCTGGCGGCGCTGCGCCCGAAGGAGGAGACACCCGCCCGCACCCCCTGGTGGCTGCTCGCCCTTCGCCTGTGCGCGGCCGCGTTGATCATCGTGGGCCTGGCCGGTCCCATCCTGGGCACAGCCGGCATGGCGTTGCCTGGTCGCGGCCCATTGCTGCTGGTGATGGACAATGGCTGGGCCGCCGCGCCCGATTGGCCGGCGCGTCTGGCAAGGGCAAACACCGTGCTCGATCAGGCCGAACGCCAGTCTCGCGCCGTCAGCCTGCTGGCCACCGCGGCCAGCCTGAAGCCGCTGCGCGCGACGGCCCCGCAGCCAGCCGCGAGCCTGCGCCCCATCCTGGCCGCCTTGACGCCGAGCGCGTGGGGAACCGACCACGCGGCGGCCTCGCTTGCCGTGGCCGGGGCCGGGGCCGGGGCCACCGCCTACATCGCCACGGAGGCGGCCGATCCCGGCGATGCGGCCTTTGCCGCGGCCCTCGCACGCCGCGGACCAGTCACCGCGTATCGCGCAAGTCTCCCCGCCCGCGCGTTGAGCGCCGGCGCCTCCGCCGCCGCCCTCACCGCCATCCTGCACGCAACACCCGCGCCCACGGCGCGGCAGGAGCAGGTGCTGGCCGAGACGGGCGATGGCCGCATTCTCGCCCGCACCCCGCTCAGCCTGCCGGCGGACGCGACGTCCGGCACCGCACGCATCGACCTGCCCTCCGAGCTGCGCAACCAGCTCGCTGCCTTGCGTCTGGCCGATGCGCCCGGCGCTGGCTCGGTGGCGCTGCTGGACGAGGCATCCCGCCGCCGCCCGGTGGGCGTGCTCGCGGCCGGTTCCTCCGAAACGCCGCTGCTGGGCACGGAATTCTACATCGACCGCGCGCTCGCCCCCTTCGCCGAACTGCGGCACGGCACGGTGGCGACCCTGCTAGGCCGCCCGCTTTCCGTGCTGATCGTGGCCGACCGTGACCTGCAAGGGCCTGACGCGGCACGCATCGAGGCATGGGTGCGCGGCGGCGGCTTCCTGATCCGCTTCGCCGGCGCTGGCCTGGGCGCGGAGGAGGGCGACACGCTGCTGCCGGAGCGGCTGCTCGCCGGCGATCGCGAACTCGGCGGGGCGATGTCCTGGGGCAAGCCGCAACACCTGGCGCCGTTTCCGCCCGGGCCTTTCGCCGGGCTGGCCGTCCCGGGGGAGGTCACGGTCAACCGGCAGGTCCTGGCCGAACCCTCCGCCGCGCTGCCGGGCGCCACCTGGGCCACGCTCGCCGATGGCACCCCGCTGGTCACCGCCGCGGCGCATGGCGCGGGCGAGATCGTGCTGTTTCACGTCACCGCCAATGCCGATTGGTCCGACCTGCCGCTGTCCGGC
>CAXUNZ010000036.1:1283-19704 GCA_964252525.1 uncultured Acetobacteraceae bacterium | reverse complement strand
CCCCAGTAGAACACTCCCGCGGCCCCAAGTGCCGCACACCCACCAATTCCCAGGAAGCCGGGGTCCGCGAGGGGATTGCGCAGCACCCCTTGCAGCACCGCGCCTGCCAGCCCCAGCCCCGCGCCCACCAGCAACGCCAGCCCGGTGCGCGGCATCCGCAACTGCAACAGGATGATCGAATCGGGCACACCGAACCCGCTGGCGCCCAGCAGCAGCGACAGGCATGCCAGCGCCACCACCCCGCTCAGCAGCCATTTCATCGCGCCAGTGCTGCCACCGCCTCCACCGACCACGGTCCTGGGCAGGCGAGCCACGCCGGATCGAGCCTCGACTGCCTGATCCGCGCCAGCGCCGGGTGGTCCAGCATTGCGGTCGCCAGCGAGGGGTAGGCAGGCGCGGATTGGCTCACCAGCACATCCGGCGGATGGGCAACCAGCGCCTCGATGCCCATCTGCCCGCCCGTGCCCGCGTCAACATAGCCCGCTTCACGCAGCACAGCATCGCCAAACGAGCCGGGTCCGGCCGAATAGCCCCTGGCCTGCCACAGCACCGCGCGCCCGCGTGCCCGCTGCGGCAGCGCCGCCAGGCGCGACCACATGCCTGCCACCAGCGCCGTGCCCCGCGCCTGCACCCCCAAGGCGCCTGCCACGCTGTCGATCTCCGCCGCCACGCCGGTAAAATCCGTCGGCTCGTCGAATTGCCTCACGCGAACGCCGTGCGCGCGCAGCACCGCCAGCACGGTCTGCGCGCCGTAGGCGCCCGCCAGAACCAGATCGGGGTGCAGCGTCAGGATCGCCTCGGCATCGGGGCGCACCTGCGGCAGGCGCGCCGCGTCTTGCGCCACGACGGACAGCGCGGGGTCCCGCGCAAGGGGGCTTAACGCGGCAACGGCATCAGGCGCCAAAGCCATCAGCAATTCGTCCGTACACAGATTTAGTGACACGACACGAGCGTCGGCTTGAACACATGTCACGCAAAGGACAAAAAATAAAAATTGGGGGGAGTGCCTCCCCCCAATTCCCGTCATTTTTTTGCTCATAGAACGACCACGCCGGTGTGTTTGGCTTTGTGATCCGGCTCGACATGGATGTTGACGATCAGGTGGGACATTTCGGTGCGCAGCGCGCCCTCGATGCGGTCGCAAATGTCGTGCGCTTCGGCGACTTGCATGGCGCCGGGCACAACGAGGTGAAATTCCAGAAAACTCATGCGGCCTGCCTGGCGCGTGCGCAGATCGTGCGCCTCTATCGCGCCATCGGCATTGGCGCTGATGACCGCGCGGATCTTGTCGATGGTCTCCTCGTCCTGCGCCTCGTCCATCAGGCCGCCGACCGAGCTGCCGATCAGGCGCAGGCCGGACCACACGACGTAAACCGCCGTGGCCGCGGCCACTGCGGCATCCAGCCACAGTTCGCCCGTCAGCAGCACAAGGCCGACGCCGATGGCCACGCCCACCGAATTGGCGACATCGGCCAGCAAATGCCGTCCATCCGCCGCCAGCGCCGGTGAGCGCGCCCTCCGTGCCGTCCGCAGCAGGACCCAGGCCCAGCCGAGATTGATCAGAGTGGCCAAGCCGTTCAGCGCCAGGCCGCGCAAAGGTGTTGCCAGCGCATGCGGGTGCAGCCAGGCGCGCCAGGCGCCAGCCAGGATGGAGGCGGCCGCCGCGAGGATTAGCGCGCCTTCCACGGCCGCGGCCAGAAATTCCGCTTTGGCGTGGCCGAACGGGTGCTCGCGATCCGCCGGCAGGCTGGCCACGTGCAGGGCGTAGAGCGCGATCACGGAGGCGGCGACGTTGACCACCGACTCCAGCGCGTCCGAATACAGCGCGGCACTGCCGGTCAGCCACCAGGCCGCCCCCTTCAGCGCCAGCACGAGCGCACCGACAAGGATGCTGGAAGCAGCGATGCGCGTTGCTGTGCTCACGCCTGGTGGTCCCAATTAGCGACGGGGTCCGGGAGATGGCACATCCCCGGACCTTACCTCTCACCTAAAGCGCTTTACTCATATCCGCGAGCGAATGTGCCGCCTGACCCGGATGCGGCCTCTGTCCCGTGACCCTGAATCCGCAATGGCGGTAGAGAGAGATATTGCGCTCCATCAGCACGTTCGCGCTCAGCCGCAATTCGGCCAGGCCGGCCTCGCGCGCCAAGGCTTCGGCGTGTTCGAGCAGGGCCCGGCCGTGGCCCTCGCCCTGCCAGTCCGGGTCCACGGTGGCGCTCAGCACCAGCATGTGGGTGGGCTGCGTCTGCGCGATCAGCACAGCCATGACCTGGCTGTCGCGCTCACCCACCCAGGCTTCCCCGGCCGAAATCCAGCCGAGCGGGTTCTCGCTCGCAGGCGGCGGCAGATAGCCGAGCAGAACCTCATAAACGTCATAGGCCCGGGTGGTGACCAGTTCGACAGCCGGGGCATCCTCCGGCATCGCCCGCCTGATCCTCATTGTCGTGTTTCCTCGAAAGCCGGCATGGCCGATTGCGGCTCTTTCATGACGCCCCAATTGGGCCAATGAAGCGGCGCCGAGGCAAGGCTTTCCTTCAGGCTTGCCCAAGCGGGCAGCCATGCTCAGATTGCCAGTCGAGCGCTCCCGCCAGGCCAGTTCAAGGATACTTCATGCGTCATCGCCTGCTCAGGGCCACATTGCTTGCAAACGCCGCGCTGCTTCCGCTGGGCGGCTTGGCCGCTCATCCGGCGCCGGACAGCTTTGCGGATCTGGCGCAGACATTGCTGCCGGCAGTCGTCAATGTCAGCTCCAGCATGGCGGCGCACGCGAGCGCGGATGCGCCCGAGCTGCCGGTTTTTCCGCCCGGCTCGCCATTTGAGGATTTTTTTAAGGAATTCATGAACCGCCATCGCAACGGCGGCGGCAGCAACAACGGCGGCGAGGATAATGGCGGCGGCGACGATGACGATCAGGGTGGCACCCCGGAGAGCGGACCGGATCAGTCGCCCGCGCACCCGCATCGCATGCAGTCGCTAGGGTCCGGCTTCATCATCGATCCGGCCGGTTACGTGGTGACCAACAATCACGTCATCGATGGCGCCGATGAGATCACGGTCACCTTGCAGGACGACACGACGCTCAAGGCCACGGTCATTGGCCATGACGACCGCACTGATCTGGCGTTGCTGAAGGTACAATCCGACAAGCCGCTACCCGCGGTCAAATTCGGCGACAGCGATGCTGCCCGTGTCGGTGACTGGGTGCTGGCGATCGGCAATCCGTTCGGGCTCGGCGGATCGGTTTCGGCGGGCATTGTCAGCGCGCGCGGCCGCGACATCCAGCAAGGCCCCTATGACGACTTCATCCAGACGGATGCGGCCATCAACAAGGGCAATTCGGGCGGTCCGCTGTTCGACATGGGCGGCAATGTCATCGGCATCAATACGGCGATCCTCTCGCCCTCCGGCGGCTCGATCGGGCTGGGCTTTGCCATTCCCTCGGGCGAGGCGCGCGTCGTTGTCGATCAATTGCGCCAATTCCACCGCGCGCGGCGCGGCTGGCTGGGCGTGCGTATCCAGCAGGTGACGCCCGATATTGCCGAGACGTTGGGCTTGCACAGCGCCGATGGCGCGCTGGTGGCCGGGGTGAATTCGGGCGGGCCGGCAGACCGCGCGCACCTGCTGAACGGCGACGTTTTGCTGAAGTTCAACGGCCAGCGGCTGCGCGAATCGCGTACCCTGCCGCGCGTGGTGGCCGAAACGCCGATCGACCAGAAAGTGCCTGTCGATGTGTGGCGCAACGGCAAGCCGATGACCATCCAGGTGGTGGTCGCCGAAATGCCCGAGGAAGCCAAGGGCGCCACGACCGCGCAGGATGGACATCACGCGCCGCCGGCCGGCGCGATCGTCGATCTCAGCGGCATGGGCATGAAGGTGGCACCCATTACGGACGATCTGCGCACGCGCTTCAAGCTGGACGCCAAGCAGAAGGGCGTGGTGGTGACGGATGTGAGCGCAGATGGCACTGCCGCCGATCGTGGGCTGAAGCCGGGTGATGTGATCGTTGAGGTTCAGCAGCAGAGCGTGTCCGCGCCGGCGGATATTCAGAAACGGCTGAATGAGGCGCGTGCGTCAGGGAAGAAGAGCGCGCTGCTGCTGGTGCAGGGGAAGGATGGGATGCGGTGGGTGCCAGTACCTGTGAAGAAGTAAAGGTTGTTCTTTTTTGAAAAAAAGAGCCAACAAACCTTTGTCCTTTGAGTCGGCGGCTGCGGCGACACGTACACCAACGAGTAAAAGTTTTTTGCTTCTTTTTTTCAAAAAAGAAGTTCTTCCTTGATCTCCTGCCAAGCGGCTGTCTTCTGCCAAAACGAGGCTGGCCGTATTGCCGCCTGCCTGCGCAGCATCGCCGCCAACATGCGCGGCGACGGCTTGATTACGCTGATCGTCAATGGCAGCAGCGATGACAGCGTGACCGTCGCGCGGCGTGAAGCGGCGGAACTTGCCGTGGAGCTGCGCATCTTCACCATCGCGCATGGCGACAAGTCGCACGCAATCAACTGTTTCTTTCATAACCGGACGATCCGCGAGGACGCCGCGCTGTATGTCTGTGTGGATGGCTACGCGGTGATTGCGCCTGGCTCGCTTGATGCGCTGGCGAACCGCCTGGATGCGACGCCCCACGCGCTTGCGGCCTCGGGCGTTGCGAGCAATGGGCGCACCGCCCGCGGCATGGCGCGGCGCGCGGTGGAGATCGGCGGCGTGCTGCAAGGACAGTTCCACGCGTTGCGGCCGGATTTTGTCCGCCGCATCGTCGAGGGTGGTATCCGGTTGCCGATCGGCTTGTATCGTGGAGACGGGTTGCTCGGCGCGATGGCGGCGCACGACCTCGACCCCGTGCACAATGCGTGGGACAATTCGCGCATCGTCGGCGTGGCGGAGGCGACGTTCGAGATCGACGCCTTGTCTGTGTTCCGCTGGCAAGACGTGCGGCGGCAGTTACGCCGCAAGGTGCGCCAGATGCGCGGGCGCGTGGAAAATGCCGCGATCAAGCGGCTGGTGCAGTCGAGCGGCTACCAGGCGCTGCCGTGCTTTGCGGACGACATGCTCGCCGATTTCCTGTCGACGGGCGAGATGCCGGCGATTTCGTTGCAGGATCGGCCCTTCATGGCGCTTGCATTGCGCCAGCATCGTGCGGCGCGGCGTCCGAGCGAGACGGCGCTGCAGATTGCGCGTGTGGTCTGATGCACGGGAAGCATTTAACCAGAGGGGGTTCGTATGACGAAACGGCGCGTTCCTGCACGCCGACTTTGGGCAGAACAGTCACCTCAAATCCAGAAATGCATAAGCACGGAGCAGACGTTCATACTCGCCGATGGCGGCATCGAAATCGTGACGCCTTTCAGAATTTTTTGACATAGATTTCCGGCCAAGGTGGCGCGACGAGAATACGGCGATGGTAGCGGTGTGCCTGGCCGAGGCGTGCGAGCGCCGGCTCACCCGTCAGGTGCTGGAGGGCGGCGCATCAAGCAAGCCGCAATCGAAGATACCCAGCTTGAGTCGCGATTCGCAGTGGCAAGATCGGCTATGGCGATTTCGATGGCACCACGGGCGAAAGCGATTGCATCCTTCCATGGCAGCGCAGATCCAGCGCCAAGCATCTCTTCCTCGATGATCCTCCGGCCGGGCCCCTTCACGGCCGTATAGCCGCGTCGCGCCAGCTCAGACAGAAGCGTTGACTTGCCCCCACCAGAACATCCTGAGAGGGAGCCGCGCCCACTCCCACCACCCCGTTATTGTTTTAGGCGGCGTCCAAAATCGACCGGGGGGTTTGGGGGGGGAGGCCACACCCCCCCCCAACCTTCCTTTCCTTTCACAATCAGCCAATCTCAACGCGGATTGATATTACGAGTCTCTCCTGGCGCCATCTCAAGGCCCTGCAAATCGTTTCATTACGCCGCGCCCCGCGCAAAAGCCGTGCGCCCATCGCGCAACTCCAGCCGGCGGCCTCCGAAAGCGTGGGCAGCGCTGGTGTGGCTGGCCATCACCACGGTTTTTCCCGCCGCCAAGCGGCGCAGGCTGGCCAGAACGTCAGCTTCGGTCGCGGGATCAAGATGGTTCGTCGGCTCGTCAAGTAGCAACAACGGCGCATCCTTGAGAAAGGCGCGGGCAATGGCCACGCGTTGCGCCTGACCGCCGGAAAGGCCGTGGCCTCCCTCACCCACTGGCGTGTCCAGCCCGGCAGGCAGGCTGGCGGCGAACTCCATGATCCGCGCTTGCCGGGCGGCCTCCTCGATCTCGGCAAGCGTGGCATCCGGGCGGGCAAAGGCGATGTTCTCGCGGATGGTGCCCGCGAACAGCACGGGCTTCTGGCCGATCCAGGCGGTCATCGAGGACAGGGCCTCTGGCACGATGGAAGCGATATCGGCGCCGTTGATGAGAATGCGCCCGCCATCCGGGCGGACAAAGCCCAGGAGAAGCTCGATAACCGTGGATTTTCCCGACCCTGACGGGCCGGAGAGGACGAGCATCTCGCCGGCTGGAAGCACGAAGCTGAGGCCATCCAGCGCCGGACCGCGGCTGACATCCCAGGTCAGGATGACGTTCTGAAAGGCGATCGTCACCCCGCTGGCCTGCACGGTGCGTATGGGTGCCTTGGCGGCGGGTGCCGAGGCTTCGGGCAGGCTGATCAGGGCCTGGGCGGCGCCGATGGCGTGCATGCGGTCCTGATACGCGCCGGCAAAGGCGCGCAATGGCGCGAAGAACTCGGGCACGAGCAGCAGCACGAACAGCGCGGTGGCAGGCGCGGCGGCGCCGTTCATCAGCAGCGCGCGGTCGCGAAAGGCAAGCACGATCAGGGCGGCGGCCATAGCGCAATCCAGCATGGCCGAGGAGAGGAAAACCACGCGCAATACGCGCATGGTGCGACGGCGGAGATCATCGGCGGCCAGGGCGAGGGCGCGGGCCTCATCCTCGGCGCGGCCAGCGAGCACGATGGTGGCGATGCCGCGCACGCGATCGACGAAGCGGGCTTGCAGGCGCGTCAGGGCAAGGAACTGACCGCGGCTCGCGGCGGCGGCGCCCAGGCCGGCAGCGGCTTGGCCGACAAGAACCAGCAGGCCGGCGGCACCCAGGATGGCAGCGGCGGCGGGATCGGCGATAACGGCGGCGGCCAGAACGAGAGCGGGGGCAAGGATGGCAAGGGCGACCGCGGGGATCCAGCGGGAGAAAAGCCCATCCAGCGCTTCGACCTGATCGATGGCGGCGCTTGTCAGTTCGGCGGAGTGGCGGCCGCGCAGCAGCGCGGGGCCGATGGCGAGCAGGCGGGCAAGCAGGTCTCGGCGTAGGCGGGTGCGGCCGGCGGCGCCGGCATCGAAGGCAATCTGCTCCGCGCGCAGAGTAAGGACGGCGCGGAGCAGGGCGAGAGCGGCGAAGACGGCAAGGGCGGCGTAGGGCGGTCTGGCGTGACGCAAGATGGCCGACAGAAACAGGGCCACGCTGCCGGCCTGGAGGATGGCGGCGGCGGCCGCGAGCAGGCCGAGCAGGACGACCGGCAAGGCGGCGCGCCGGCCGAGCCGCGTCTGTTGCGTGATCCAGGCGCGGGCGGCCTTATTGGAGTCTTGCATCTGCGCGGGAGTTTAGCGTGGGGTGCGGCTGCCACGCCAGTTTCGAGCGCCATCGCGCGTGGCCACAGCGGCTCTGCCCTGGACCTGCGATGGGCGATTGGGCGGCTCGCAAAATCAGGACCGTGCATTAGAATGCGGCTGTGTGAAAAATTGGGGGGAGCCGTGCCGGTATCCAAAAGCAGGCCTAAGAAGAAGGTCCAGGCGTCGCCGGCGAAGTTTGTTCTGCCGGATGCGCAAGCCATGGATACATTCCTGTTTGTCTTGGGCGACAAGGAAGCCGCAGATGCTCTGAACCGCGCACAAGATGTCATGTACGACGCCTGGGAACAGACCAAGCCATCCTTGGCCACTTCGCTGGCGCATGGGGCACTGGCGCTGTCGCCTATCTGCGCGGACGCCTTTGTGCTTCTCGCTCAGAAGGCAGCCAAGTCGGCCAGGGAGGCAAAGGACCTGTACGAATTGGGCGTGCAGGCGGGTGAGCGCGCACTGGGCCCGGCGGGGTTCAAGGAATTTGCCCCGCATTTCTGGGGATTTTTGGAGACCCGGCCTTACATGCGGGCGCGGGCTGGCCTCGCCGGCACGCTGTTCGAGCTCAACGACATCGCAGGCGCCGCAGGGCATTTCCGCGCGCTGCTGGAGCTCAATCCCGGCGACAATCAGGGGCTTCGCTATTCGTTGCTGGCATGTCTGTTCAAGGAGGGAGATCAGGCAGGCGTGGACGCGCTTCTCGACCGCTATGGGGATGAGGAGTCGACACACTGGCTCTATGGCCGGGTGCTTGCCGCCTACCGCGTGGGCAAGGCCGACGCGGTAGGTACGAAGACCCTGGTCCGCCGGGCGCTGACGGAAAACACGCACGTGCCCGCGCTGTTGGCCGGTACCAAACGTCCGGTGAGCACATCGCACGGCTTCATGACTTTGGGGCAGGCCGACGAGGCAGCCTTCTATTGCGGGCAATTCGCTTCGGCCTGGCGCGATACGCAAGGTGCGGTGGCTTGGCTCGTGACGATGGAAGAGGCTTGCATGGCCGCCGGCAGGTCAGGCGGGCGGCGGCGGGGCAAGGTTTTACACTAAATGCCGCCTCCGGCTGCCGCGCGCCGCACGATGACCAAGACGGAGGTGCGGGCCTTCATGGAGGCGCTGGCGCGCGACCGGCCCGACCCGCGGACCGAGCTGGCCTATGCCGACGCCTATACGCTGCTCGTGGCTGTGGCCCTGTCAGCGCAGGCGACGGATGCCTCGGTCAACAAGGCGACGGCGACGCTGTTCGCGGCGGCATCCACGCCTGCGGCGATGGTGGCGCTGGGGCTGGAGAGTGTGGGGCAGCATATCCGCGCGGTCGGGCTGTGGCAGGGCAAGGCGCGGCGGGTGATCGAGATGTCGGAGATGCTGTTGCGCGATCATGGCGGCGTGGTGCCGGCGGATCGGGAGGCGCTGGAGGCGCTGCCTGGCGTGGGTCGCAAGACCGCCAACGTCGTGCTGAACGTGGCTTTCGGGCAGAGCACGCTGGCGGTCGATACGCATGTGTTCCGTGTGGCCAATCGGACGGGCATGGCGCTGGGTGAAAGCCCGCGCGAGGTGGAGGACCAACTGGTCGCGCGCATTCCGCGCGAATTTCTGCGCAATGCGCATCACTGGCTGATACTGCACGGGCGGTACGTTTGCATGGCGCGCCGGCCGGAGTGCTGGCGCTGCGTGGGGCGGGAGTGGTGCCGGTTTCCGGAAAAATTGCTGGCGCCGGTGGAAAAGAAGGCAAGGGGCGCCGCTCCCTGACCCCGCTGGGGCCTGAGGCCCCAGACCCCCAAATATAGGTTTCCAAGGCCGCCGGCCTTTGGTGGGGTCTGGGGCAAAGCCCCAGATTCTTACGCAGCCGTGGGATAATCCACGTATCCTTCCGGCCCTCGCGAATACCAGGTCGCCATATTGTCTTTCGTCAAGGGAACGTGCCGCGCGAAACGCTGCGGCAGATCGGGGTTGGCGATGAAGGTGCGGCCGAAGGTGATCGCATCGGCCACGCCGGAGTCGAGCTGCGCCTGACCGGCTTTGTCGTCATAATCCGAGTTGAGGACGAGCGGGCCGCGGAAATGTTCGCGGATGGTGGGGGCGACGGGATCGACTTCGGCGCGGCCGAAAGTGCCGTTGGGGCCCG
The DNA here is from genome assembly GCA_964252525.1 of uncultured Acetobacteraceae bacterium. GTDB lineage: Bacteria > Pseudomonadota > Alphaproteobacteria > Acetobacterales > Acetobacteraceae > CAJCIS01. The sequence continues at coordinate 9,993 of CAXUNZ010000036.1, read as the reverse complement.
GCTCGCGTAATTCGAGGTAGGCGATGCCGATTTCCGACAGAGCGGCGGCGGCGGCGGCGAAAAGCGCGTGCGGATTGCTGTCGTTGGCACCCTGGCTGTTGCCGTTGGGCGAAAGGCGCACGCCGGTGCGCTCGGCGCCAACCGTGCCGGCCACGGCTTGCGCCACTTCGCGCAGCAGGCGGATGCGGTTTTCGATCGGGCCGCCGTATTCGTCCGTGCGGAAATTGCTGTTGTCCCGCAGAAACTGGTCGATCAGGTAGCCATTGGCGGCGTGGATTTGCACGCCGTCGAAACCTGCGGTCATCGCGTTGCGGGCGGCGCGGCGATAATCGTCCAGCAAGGCGGGGATTTCCTCGGCGCCCAGGGAGCGCGCTTCGGTGTAGCGCTGCTTGCCGTCATAGGTGTGCGCGCTGCCGGGCGCGGCGGTGGCCGATGAGGAGACCGGTTGTTCGCCGCCCAGAAAGCTGGGGTGGACGATGCGCCCCATGTGCCAGAGCTGGCAGACGATGCGCCCGCCGGCTTCGTGCACGCTGTCGGTGATCGGGCGCCATGCCTTTGTTTGCTCCTCGGTCCAGATGCCCGGGGCGTAGGGCCAGCCGAGGCCCTGGCGAGACATGCCGGTTGCCTCGCTGATGATCAGGCCCGCGGTTGCGCGCTGGGTGTAGTATTCGACCATGACCGGGGTGGGAACGTGTTCGCGCGTGGCGCGGCCGCGCGTGAGCGGGGCCATGAGGATGCGGTTGGGGGCGTCGATGGCGCCGAGCTGGATAGGGTCGAAGAGCGACGGCATCGGTTAGTCCTTGGTGTAGATGGCCGTAGCTTGGGGGCCGCGGCAGGGATTTGAAGAGAGCGACCTGAGATATGCCGCTGAGCCATCCTGGTTGGCGGTGCTTCATCTGTGCTAGGAGCTCCCGAAACGTTGCGGCTCTGATAGGGGGAAATGCCATGCCGGATTTTGACGCCGATAAGCTCAACGGCCTCGTAGGCAAGATGCTTGGGGATTTGGGCGGCGCCTTCAGCGTTCCGACCGTGCGCATCGGCTTTCGTCTCGGCCTGTTCGACGCGTTGCACACAGGCGGTGCAGCCACCGCGGCAGAACTTGCCGCGCGCACAGGCCTTGTGGAGCGTTATGTCCGCGAATGGGCCTACGCACAGGCCGCCAACGGGTATATCGACTTCAACGCCGAGTCGCGCTGCTTCAGTCTATCGCCTGAGCAGGCCATGGTATTCGCTCATCGGGACAGTCCGGTTTTCCTGGAAGGCGCGTTCGATCTCAGCGCTGCTATGATCGAGGGGCAGTCGAAAGTTGAAGCCGCGTTCAGGACGGGCGCAGGCGTGCGCTGGGGAGAAAGCGCCGGCTGCCTGTTCTGTGCGGTCGGTGCATTTTTCCGTCCGGGATACGTCAACAACATCGTCCAAGCCTGGTTGCCGTCGCTGGATGGCGTGTCGGCGCGGCTAGAGAACGGTGCAAAGGTCGCCGATGTCGGCTGCGGCGTGGGTTTTTCGACGCTCTTGATGGCGCAAGCCTACCCGAACTGCCAATTTTTTGGCTATGATTTTCATGCACCATCCATCGAGCAGGCGCAGGCGCATGCGCTTGCACATGGTCTGGCGGACCGGGTACATTTTGAAACTTCGCCCGCGAAAGCCATTTCCGGTGGCGGCTTTGATCTGATTACGATGTTCGATTGCCTGCACGACATGGGCGACCCTCGCGGCTGTGCCGCCCATCTGCGTACATTGCTGAAGGCGGACGGCACATGGATGCTCGTCGAGCCGATTGCTGCCGATGACCCCAAGGAGAATGTCGGCAATCCGGTCAGCCGCTTATTCTATAATGCGTCCACGATGATCTGCGTTCCGACCTCACTTGACCAGGAGGTCGGCGAGGCGCTGGGCGCGCAGGCCGGGGAGAAAAAACTGACCGAGGTGCTCAGCGGCGCAGGCTTTACGCGTGTGCGGCGTTCGACGCAGGGCCCGTTCAACATGGTCTTGGAAGCCAGACCTTAGAGCACGTTCGGACCGAGTGGGATCACCCGTCCGAAAAACGTGCTCTGGCTCCAACCCCGGCGCTCAGCTCAGGCTGCCTGCACCTGGTCCACGCTCTGCGCCACCGCCGCCACGACATGGTTGACCGAAATCTCCCACGGAGAGAGATGCAGCGACAAATCCAGCTCCCGCCAAGGCCTGCGCGCCCGCCCCAGCACGCAATCGTAATTGAGCTGCATCAGCGCCGCCAAATGCCGAAAGCACCAGTTCACATACGCATCCATCAGCAATTCCAGCACCACGCATCCAGGCCGGCAGAACCCCAGGTTGGTCAGCCCCGCTCCATGCGGCGCCACGATCGCTTCCGCGCCACGGAACAGCCGTACCTGATCGGCAAAGCTCAGTATTTCCGGCTTGATCGGCACGAAGCCCAGCCGCACCAGCGCGCCCGCCAGCGCATCCTCATTGACCAGCGGACGCACGCCGGAGCCGCGACGGTCGATATAGATGCGCCGTGGCAGGCGCTGTCCGGAAGGCGGCACGTTGGTGGAGATGCCGCGGAAGAAATCGGCGAGGCAGGGATGGTAGGCACTGTCGCCGGCCACCGACAAAGGCAGGATCAGCGTCTCGACGCGCAGCGTCTCCTCCTGCCCGATCTCGTGGATCACCATGCTGGGCATCAGGTCCATCAGCGCCAGCACCTCGCGCTGGCGCACGCCTCCGCGCGGCACCAGCAGCCCCGCCGCGGCCGCCTGATAGTTCTCCGGCACCGCGGCCAGACGCGCCAGGCCCAGCACCAGGCTGTGATAGTAATTGTCCTCGCCGGCGGCGAGCGCGCTGATGTGCACGCCGGGCAGCACGCGCACCGGCCCCCGCTTGATGGCGATACCTTTGGCCAGGTTGCGATAGGCCTGGGCGCCAGGCGTGGTGTGGGACAGCGTTTCGGTAATCACCTGGTCGCCCACGGCCACGATCCCGGCCGAGGAATGCACCAGCACGTCGTTCAGGACGAAGATCGGCGGCGCCACGCTGTCGTAATAGGGTTGTCGCCAGACCTCCTGATCGGGCAGTTCGCGCGATTGCCAGCTTTCCATGAACAGGCGCCCGGCCGAGAGCGGGGGCACCCGCACCCGCGCCGGCGCCAGCGAGTGGGCGTGCTGGACAGGACGGCCGAAGCCCATCAATCCCGCCTCACCCAATGCCTCGATGGAGCGTTGCCGCAAGACGGTTTCGGCGAAGATGCTCATGCTTCAGACCCGCCAAATCACCAACTGCGCGGCTCCATGCACGCCCTGCGCGAATAGCTTACCGGTTTCTGCAACCACTTCAAGCCGTCCTGTTTCCGCAACAAGAACACAATCGCCCGTGAGCCACCCTTCTGAGGCCAAAACGTTAATAGACCGTTGCACCAGCCCCTCACCGTAGGGAGGATCGAAAAACGCCAGCGCGCAGGGCCGTCCGGCACACCGCCCTGGCCGCAGCACGTCGCGCGCCAGGACCATGGACCGCTTCCCGGCCCCGCAAGCGCCGACATTGGCGCGCAAGGCGGACAAGGCCGCCGCGTCCCGCTCGAAGAACACCGCCTCCGCCGCCCCGCGTGACAGCGCCTCCAGCCCCAGGGCGCCGGTGCCGGCGAAGGCGTCCAGCACGCGCGCGCCTTCCAACAGGGCGGCGCCCCCCCAGGGTGCGTGCAGAATCATGTCGAACAGCGCTTGGCGCACGCGCTGGGCAGTCGGACGCGTGGTCTCGCCCGCCGGCGCATGCAGGGCGCGGCCGCGCCAGGCGCCGGCTATGATCCGCAAGCGAAAGCAGAAATGTTGAAAATAACCTATCCTCGCAGCTGCAAGAACCTTGCAAAAGTCTTTTGCTTCTTTTCTTCAGAAAAGAAGACCTTCCTCTCCGCCCAGCAGCGCCGCCGTATAAGGATGCTGCGGACCGGCGAAGACCTCCTCCGTCGGCCCCATCTGCACGATCTCCCCGCGATACAGCACAGCGACCTGGTCCGACATATAACGCACCACGTTCAGATCGTGAGAAATAAAGATCGTGGCCACGCGCGCCCGCTGTTGCAGATCGACGAGCAGGTTGAGAATTGCCGCTTGCACGGAAACGTCGAGTGCCGACGTCGGTTCGTCGCAAATGACGATGCGCGGCATGCCGGCGAGCGCGCGCGCAATGGCGACGCGTTGCTTCTGGCCGCCGGACAACGCGCGTGGACGCTGGGCGAGTTGCGCGGCACTCAGGCGCACGGACTCGGCCAACGCCACGATGCGGGCGGCGGTGCCGGCGCGCGGCGTTTGCGCCAGGCGCAGAAGCGGGCGTTGCAGGATGGTGCGCACGGTCTGTGCGCGGTTGAGTGCCGAGTCCGGATTTTGAAAAACGATCTGCAACGCCCGCCGCTGCGCCCGCGTGCGCGCCTTAAGGATCGGCGAAAGCGCCTGGCCGTCCAGCAGGATGGCAGCACCCGCATCAGGCGCCACGAGGCCGAGCAGCATGCGCGCCAACGTGGTTTTGCCGCTGCCGGATTCGCCGATGATGCCGAGCGTCTCGCCCTCGCGCAGGTGAAAGGCCGCATGGCGGAGGGCGTGAACAGGACCGGGATAGGTCTTGGCCAGCGCGCTGGCTTGCAGGACGATCGGTGCCTCGGCCGCGGCAGGCGCAATCGATGGATGGGCCGTGTCACGCGCGCCAAAGGGCGGATCGAAATGACAGCGCGCGCGGTGCGTGTCGGTGCCACGCCAGACTGGCGCTTGAGCGTGGCAGACAGGTTCGGCCCTGTGGCAACGCGGCGCAAAGACGCAGCCCGACGGGGCCGCCCCAGGTGCGGGCAGCGTGCCGGCAATGGTCTGCAAGGGCGCGTCATATTTGCGCAAACCGCGCCTGGGCAGGCAGCGCCGCAACGCGTCGGTGTAAGGATGGCGCGGCGCGCCGAGCACACGCGCGGATGGGCCGAGTTCGACAAGCACGCCGGCGTAGAGCACGCCGATGCGCTCGGCGATGCAGGCAATGAGCGCCAGATTGTGGCTGATGAGCAGCACGGATGCGCCCGTTTGGCGCCGGCGCGCATCGATCAACGACATGATGTCGGCCTCGACAGCGTGGTCGAGGCCGGTCGTGGGTTCGTCCATCACCAGCAGCGCGGGCTGTCTGGCCAACGCCATGGCAATGATCACGCGCTGCTGCATGCCGCCGGAGAGCTGGTGAGGGTAGGCGCGCAGCGTGCGCGCGGGATCGGCGATGCGCATGTCGGCCAAAGCGGCTGCCGCGGCGCCGACCTCGCGCAATTGCGCGCCGATGGTCATGGTGGGATTGAGCGCGCGGCTGGGGTCCTGATAGACCATGGCGACATCGCGCGCCCAGAGCTGACGCAGCGCGCGCGGAGTCAGCGCGGCGAGATCCCGGCCGGCAATTTCTGTGCGGCCCGCGGTCAGGGCGCCGCCACGCGGCAGCGCGCGCATGGCGGCCAACGCAATCGTCGATTTGCCGCAGCCGGATTCACCGACCAGGCCGAGACATTCGCCCGGTGCGACATCCAAGCTGACGACGTGCACCACTTGCGTGCCGCGGTAGGCGATCGATACGTCACGCATGCTGAGCGTGTTCAACGTCAAAAGGCCTGCAAGGATTCTGCGACCAAATTCACCGCAATGACGAGAGATGCGACCGCGCCGGCGGCAAAGGCCACGGTCCACCAATAACCGCCGACGATCAGGCCGTAATTCTCGGCAATGGATAAGCCCCAGTCCGGCGATGGCGGCTGCATGCCGAACCCCAGAAAGCTCAGGCTGGCGACAGTGAAGATCGCGTATCCCAACCGCACGGTGATTTCGACGACGATCAGCGGCAGCACGTTGGGCAGGATTTCGCCGAACATGATGTAGGGCGCGCGCTCGTCACGGAGTTGCGCGGCGCTGACATAATCCAGCGCGCACTCGGCCCGCACGGCGCTGCGTACGGTGCGTGCGATCAGCGGCGTGAAGACGAGTGCGATCACCACGGTGACATCGATCAGGGACGGGCCGAGTGCCACCAGCACCAGCAGGGCCACGACGATCAGCGGCAATGCCAGGATGACTTCGATGGCGCGGTTGATCAATGTGTCGGTCAGCCCTCCCACATAGCCCGCCACCAGTCCCAGGCCAGTGCCTGCCAGCGTGGCCAGCAGCGTGGCGGCGGGCGCGATCGAAAGGATGGGCCGCGCGCCGGCAATGATGCGCGAGAAGATATCCCGGCCGATCTGATCAGTGCCGAACCAATGCGCGGACGAGGGATGCGCCAAGATGTTCGTCAGATCGTCGGCATAGGGGTTGTAGGGAACGATCATTGGCCCGGCAATCGCGCAAAAAATCCAGAACATGACAATGACGCCGCCGATGAGAAAGGATGGCGCGCGCAGCAGGCGCTTCACGCGCGCAACCGGGGATCGAGCATGCCGATCAGCAGATCGGCGGCCAGGGTCGCCGCAATGAAAACCGCACCCACAGCCAGGATCGCCGCCTCCATGACCGCATAATCGCGCCCCGAAGCCGCGGTCAGGATCAGCCGGCCAATGCCCTGGTAGCGGAACAGCGTCTCGACCACGACAAGGCCGCCGGTGAGATAGCTGGTCTGCGCAGCGATGACGGTAATCGTCGGCAGCAGCGCATTCGGCAGGACGTGCCGCAGCAGAACGGTGCGTCGCTTCAGACCCTTGAGTGTCGCCGTGCGCGTGTAGTCCGCGTCAAGAGCCTCGAGCGTGCCGGCACGCACGATGCGCGCCACATAGCCGAACAGCACGAGCACCAGCGGCAAGGCGGGCAGGATCAGGTGCCCGATTTGCACGGGCAAAGGCGTGCCCGGCGGCGTGGCGGCTTCGATTGGCAAGGCGCGCAGCCAGATGCCGAAAATCAGAATCAGCACGATGCCGGTGACAAATTCCGGCAGCGCGGTGAGCGACAAAGCCAGCGCATTGATGGCGCGATCCTGCCACCTGCCCGCACGCAGCGCGGCAAAAACGCCGCCGGCCAAAGCGGCCGGAACAAGCAAGGCAAGCACCACCGCCGCAAGCAACAAGGAATGTCCAAGCGCTGAGAGCACCAGTGGCGCCACGGGGCTGCGAAAGGCGGTGGACTGCCCGAAATCGCCGCGCAGCGCGTGCCCGGCCCAGTGCAGAAATTGCGCCAGCGCCGGCTGGTCGGCGCCGAGTTGGTGATCGAGCGCGGCAACCGCGCGCGCATCGGCAAGCGGACCCAAAATGCTGCGCCCGACGTCGCCCGGCAGCACCTGCCCGCCGGCAAACACCACCATGCTCAGCAGCACCAGCGTCACCACGCTCAAGGACAGGCGCCGCAGGATCACACGATGGCCGCGTTCTGCAGGAAAAGCTGCGTAATGGCCGAGGCTTCCACGCCGCGCACGCGCGCGCCCGTGGCCAGAACGTAATCGCAGAAATAGGCGACGATGATGGGCGTTTCTTCCTGCAGCAGCGCCTCGATCTGCCGCGCCGTGTCGCGCTGCACGGATAGGTCGAGCGCCGCGGTATAGGCGGCCACCAGCCTGTCATAGGCGGGATTGGCGAAGCGCGCGCTGTTCCAGTCGCCGTGCGTGGTCAGTGCCGCGGAGAGGATGGCGTCCGGCACGCCGCGATGACCGTACTCGGTAATGCCCATCGTGCTGTCCAGCCAATCGGACGCGCCACGCCTTGCACTGCCGTAATAGATGGCCGGCGGCTCGATGCGCAAATCCAGCGTGATGCCGATACGCGCGCACGCATTCTGCAGGATGACGGCATAATCGGGGATTTCGCCGAAACGCTCGGTGGTCAGCGTGGCATGAAAACCTGCCCCCGCACCGGCAGCCTGCATCAGCGCACGTGCCTCGCGCAGATTTTTCCCGCGCCCGGGGCTGGGCGGGGCCGAAGGATAAATCGGCGCGAAGGGCGTGTCGGCGCCGGCCTGGGCGCGGCCATCGAACAGCCCATGCACAAGGCCGGAGCGGTCGAGCGACAGGGCCACGGCGCGGCGGATGCGCGCATCGTTGAAGGGCGGGCAATCCGTGCGCATGTGGATGTGGCGCTGAATCGCGGAAGGGATGGCAATCGTGCGGAAGCGCGCATCGGCAATCAGGCCCTGAGCGCCCTGCACCACCAGGCTGGCAATGACATCGACTTGTCCATCCTCCAGCGCCAGGATTTGCGGCGCCTGCGCGTCGAAGAAACTGAACACGGTCCTGGCGGGACGCACCTCGCCGCCCCACCAGGCGGGATTGCGCACGAAGCTGGCGCCGGCATGGGCGGCGTAATTTTCCAGCTTGAAGGGACCGGTGCCGATGAAATCGCGCTCGTAATCGCCGTCATAGCGCGCCGGCAGGATGACGGCATTGTAGTTGTCACTGGACACGCAATAGGGAAAATGCCCGTTCGGCGCATCGAGGTGGAAGGCCACGGTCAGATCGTCGATGCGCTGCGTGCCGCCCACCGAGAGCACGCCGCGCAAAACCGAGAGCGCATTCGAACCGTGGCGAGGATCGGCCAGGCGATCCATGGTGGCCACCACGTCGGCCGCGGTAAAGGCGGTGCCGTCGTGGAAGGTCACCCCGGGGCGCAGGCTGAAGGTCCAGATGCTTGCCTCGGCATTCGGCCACCAGCGCAGCGCCAGCATCGGCCGCAGGATGGTGTCCGGACCGCTCAGTGTCAGGAACTCGCCGGTCTGGCACAGCATGAGCGTGCCGCCCGATTCCGAGA
>CAXUNZ010000036.1:0-1273 GCA_964252525.1 uncultured Acetobacteraceae bacterium | reverse complement strand
GCGCCCCCGCGGGCATTGGGGCAGCGACGCGGATCGTGGCGCCGGCGGGCAGCGGCCGCGGGGCGGCAGCCAGCAGCGGCGCGGCCAAGCCGATGCGGCTTGCCTGGGCCAGAAAGCCGCGCCTGGTCAGCCTGCCGGCGCGGCGTTCATCGGCGATGTGGTGTTCCAGCGGGATGCAGGGTCAGGGGTGCGATTGCGGCACGAGCGTCAAGTAACGCGGTCCGGTGAAGCGCGCGGCGCCGACCGACAGCCCCAGCGAGAGGGTGGTATCGCCATTACGCAGCCAGCCCAGCACGCCGATGGAGCCGCCCTGCCCGTGATTGGACACGCCGGCGGAGGCCTCGCCTGACATGCCATATTCGAAATCGCCGGCCAGCGGCGCGGCCAGGCGCGCCTGCGCGGACGTGTTCAGGTCCGTGCAGGGGGTCGTCAGCCCGCAGGGTGCGGGCGCGATCGTCGCCGTGCCCGCCGTGTGGGGGGGCGGGGTGGGGGGGGGCGCGGCATAGAGCACCCCCCGGGCGGCGCGGGCGGCGGCGCTGTGCAGCGTGGTAAGGGCGGCCAGAAGGCAGATCGTGCGCATGGCAGCCCCATCTTTTCAGCGAGTGCCTTTCAACGCAAGGCGCGGGCAGCCTGGCCGCCCGCGCCATCCACCTAACTCAAATGCTGGGCGAGGTACTTGTTCATTTCGAACATCGTGACCTTGTCGCGCCCGAACACCTTCTTCAGCGCGCCGTCGGCCAGGATTTCCCGCTTGTTCTCCGGGTTCTGCAGATCGTGCTTCTTGATGTATTCCCACACCTTGCTGACGACCTCGCCGCGCGGCAGCGGGCCTTCGCCCACCACGGCCGCGAGCTCGGCCGACGGCTTGAGCGGCTTTTGCAGCGCGTTGGGGGCAGCCCCTTCCTTGGGGGGCGCGACCTTCTTGCCGCCGGTCACGGCGCCTGCCTTGGACTCGCTCTTCTTTGCCGCCGGTTTCTTGTCCGCCGTTGTCTTGTCCGCTGGTGCCTTGGCCATGTACCGCCCTCGCCTGAGTTCGCTCGTTGCTGGACCGGCTTGGGCCGGACAGCCCCGATTAGCATCGGTCTGACCCGAACGTGAACCCTGCATCGCGTCGCGACAAGAGTGCTCGTCGCCGTTGGGTCCGCCAAAGCGGGGTGGGCAGGGCTGGCGGGGCGTCCCATCTGCGGGATCACCGCAGCCAGAAGGGCCACCCGCATGAAATATAACCAGTTGGGCCGCACGGGCCTGTTCGTCTCCGAACTCTGCCTGGGCA
>CAXUNZ010000035.1:18215-19798 GCA_964252525.1 uncultured Acetobacteraceae bacterium | reverse complement strand
AGGAGTCCTTCCGCGGCGGCGGCGCTATCGGCGCCCAAATCCTCGACCTCACAGCGGGGCAAAGCCGGGGGCCCGAAACCACAGAGGCCTTGATGGCCGCGAAAGCGCCGACCCTGAACGTGTTGATGGCCCTCGGCCCCGCCCACTGGACCGCCCTGCGCCACGCCCTCTTAGCCGCCCTGAAAACCGGCTCGCCGGACGAAGCCCGCCTCCGCCCCTGCCTCATCCCCCAGGACGAGGCGGAATACGCCCTTTTTTATAATTTTTGCGAGTTCACCGATTTTTACACCTCCATCCACCACGCCACGATCCTGGGCACCATGCTGCGGCCCAACAACCCGCTGATGCCCAACTACAAATGGCTGCCCGTCGCCTATCACGGCCGCAGCTCCTCGGTGGGCGTCAGCGGCCAACAGGTCCACAGGCCGGGCGGCCAGTCCCGCGTGGGCGAGGCCGAAACGCCCAGCGTCGGTCCCAGCGCAAGGCTGGATTACGAACTCGAGCTCGGCTTCTTCGCCGGGCCGGGCAACGCACTGGGCCATCCCATCCCCATCACAGAGGCCGAGTCGCACGTCTTTGGCGCCTGCATCCTCAACGATTGGTCCGCGCGGGACATCCAGACCTGGGAATACCAGCCGCTCGGTCCCTTCCTGGGCAAGAATTTCGCCAGCACGATTTCGCCCTGGGTCGTGACGATGGCGGCACTCGCCCCTTTCCGGGTGCCTTTCACGCGCCCGCAGGATGACCCGGCGCCGCTCCCTCACCTCGCCCAGGACGCCGCCGGCGCGGCCATCGACATCGCACTGGGCGTGTCCCTGCAATCGGCCGCCATGCGCGCAAGGGGCATTGCCCCGCAGCGCCTCAGTCACAGCAATTACCGCCACGCCTACTGGACGGTGGCGCAGATGGTGGCCCATCACACCTCCAACGGCTGCAATCTGCGGCCGGGCGACCTGCTCGGCACAGGCACCCTTTCCGGCCCCGGCGCCGGCGAGCGTGGCTCGATCCTGGAGGTCACGAAGGGCGGCCGCGACCCGATCGCCCTGCCCACCGGCGAGACGCGCCGCTTCATCGAGGACGGCGACACGATCACCATGCGCGCCTGGTGCGAGCGCCCGGGTGCGGCGCGCATCGGCTTCGGCAGCTGCACGGGCACGATCCTGCCGACCCCGCGCTGATGCCATGCCCACACGATTCTGGCTGATCCGCCACGCCATCGTGGCGCCCGAGGCACGTGCCTATCTCTACGGCCGCATGGATGTGGGGCTCTGCGCACCCAGCCTGGTGTCCCAGGCGCCGGCCTATCAGGCGCTGGCGCGCCGGCTGCCGCGCCCGGCGGCATGGCTGGTCACCCCGCTTTCCCGCACGCGGCTGACCGCAGAGGCGATACAGGGTGCGGGCTACCCCGCAACACCGCTGACGGTGGAGCCTGACCTGATCGAACAGGATCTGGGCGAATGGCAAGGGCTGGGACACGCCGAATTGCCGAGCCGCCTGCGCGAGCCGGCGCATGCTTTCTGGCCGCTCGGCGCCACCGAGACGCCGCCGGGACGCGCCGCTTCGTCCTTCATCCCCGGAAAGGC
>CAXUNZ010000035.1:17760-18205 GCA_964252525.1 uncultured Acetobacteraceae bacterium | reverse complement strand
GCGCTCGAGCGGCTGGCCGCGCTTCATGAGGGCGAGGTGGTCGCCATCAGCCATGGCGGCGCCATCCGCGCCGCGCTGGCCCATGCCTCGGGCACCAGCGCGCGGGCCGTGCTGCATTTTTCGATTCAAAACCTGTCGCTGAGCGTGCTGGAGCGGCATCCGCAAGGGTGGCGGATCGCCCGCGTCAATGAAAGCTGGCCGGCCGAGAGCGCCGACATTGTGCCAATGTAATATATGAGCTTGCGGAGGTAACGCGATGATGTGGCATCATAGTGTGAAATGGCTCTCGAGGAGATGCTTCACATGGCCGCCACGCTTCGCCGACTCGGCACCTACGCCGCACTGACGGCCTTCGTCTGGGGCGTGGCCGCGCCGCCGCGCGCATGGGCGGCCAACATCCAGGACCAGCAGGAGCTGGTCGATCGCGCGACACTTGCCGTGGGCG
>CAXUNZ010000035.1:15962-17750 GCA_964252525.1 uncultured Acetobacteraceae bacterium | reverse complement strand
GGCGAGGTGCTGTCGGATCGCGAAGGCCAGATGGCCCGGGACGTTTTCCCGCAATCCCGCGCCGTCATGGTCTGCCCGCGTATCTTCCGCGTCGGCTTTCTCATCGGCGGGGAGGGCGGGGGCTGCGTGCTGGTGGCGCGTGGTGGCCAGGGCACCTGGTCCTCGCCGGCCTTCTACCGCTGGGGCGGCGGCAGCTTCGGCCTGCAGATCGGACTGCAGGACGCAGAGATCGTCATGATGATCCGCACCGATCAAGGGCTGCGCGCAGTCATGGACAGCCAGTTCCGCATTGGCGCCAACGCGTCGGTGGCGCTGGTGACGATCGGCGGCGGGGTGGAGGGCGCCACCGCGCCGGCGCTGAACGCGGATATCGTTGCTTTTGCGCGCACGCGGGGGCTGTTTGCCGGCGTCTCCTTGCAAGGCACGGTGATGAGCAGCGATAGCGAGGGTGATGAGGTCTATTACGGCCAGCCTGTCGGCCCGATCGACATCGTGCGGGCCATGCGCGTGAGCAATCCGGGCGCGGACCCCCTGCGCGCCGCGCTGATGCGGGCAGGCGCGCCGCCCGTGCAGGCCTACGCCGCGGCACCGGGATACGGGCCGGATTCGAGCTATTCGCCGCCACCGCCGGTCTATTCGCCGGGCGGGCCGGCGCCCGTGCAGGCGCAGAGTTTGCCGCCGCCAAGATAGCGTAAGACGGGGCGACCGAGCCATCCGCCCAGCCTTGCTTAAAGGTTTGCCTTCTGCAATCTGCGGTTGTGACTTATCGCCCTTTAGGCGCCTTCCGCTTAGGCCTGTCTCTGCTGGTGGTGCTGCAACACAGCCAGCGCCTGCTTCCGCCCGCCGACCGCACCTTCTTCGACCATACCGGCCTCGGCATGATCGCGGTTGCGATCTTCTTCGTGCTCAGCGGCTTCGTGGTAACCGAGGCGAACGCGGTCTTCTACGCCGGCCGGCCCTGGGCTTTTTTCATCAACCGCCTGATCCGCCTGGCGCCGCCCTATTTTGCGGCGCTGGCGCTCTCGATCGGCGTGCACGCCTCCTTATGGCAGGCGGGGCGGCTCGCGCTATGGGATTATCCCGGCGCCGGTGCGCCCGTAAGCCTGCCGCACGTAACCGTCGGCGTGCTGGGGCTGGTGCCGGGCGCGGTCACGCTGCGATCGCGCGACGCGTTCGAATTCATTCCGTTTGCCTGGTCATTGCGCATGGAAATGGCGTTCTACGCTGCGGCGTTGGGCGCCATTTTGGCCGGGTCGTGGCTGGGCGGCAGATCGAAGCCCTTAATTGCCGCAAGCCTGGCCGCGGGGCTGCTCGCCAGCCTTTGGTTTTTGCGCCTGCAACGTCCGGGTGTGCTGAGCTGCGCGCCGATGTTCCTGTCCGGGGTTGCGATATGCTTGGCGCTGCGCCGCGGCGGGGCGCTGCGCTGGGCGTTCGTGGCGTCGGCGCTGCCTGTGGCGGCGCTGGGCTTCACATCCTGGGGCCAGCACGGGCATCCTTCACTGGTCCGTCAGGGCGCTGCGCTTGTGGCGCTTCTGGCGCTATTCGCCTGGCTGGCGAGGGCGCAGGCCGGGCGGTGGCACGGAATGGACAAGCGGCTGGGCGATCTGTCCTACCCGCTCTATCTCAACCACTACGTTGTGGGAATATTGCTGACGGATCTGTCCGCGGCACGGGGCTGGGGGATTTATGCGGCTTGCGTGGGGCTTTCGGTCGGCTTGGCTGCGGTGATGGGCGGGATCGTGGACCGGCCGCTGGTGGTTTTGCGCAATAGGGTTCGACGCAGGGCGA
>CAXUNZ010000035.1:12271-15952 GCA_964252525.1 uncultured Acetobacteraceae bacterium | reverse complement strand
TTGCTCGGCGACGGCCTGGATGATGTCGCCCTTCATGGCCTTCCAGAGGGTGCCCCGGCGGGTGGTGGTTTTGCGAAATCGGTTTCGCCGCTGGGCTTTTTCCCCGCCAAACCCGTGGGGGGGATGGGCCATCCCCCCCAGACCCCCCGTCATCCGCTTGAAGGTTGGCTCATGATTAAGTTTCGCCGTGTCGTTGGCGGTCATATCCGGACCTTTTCGGCCATCCTGCTTGGGCTGGTGAGTTGGTATGCCTTGCCGCATGGCTGGTCGATCCAGGAACGCCGCATTGCGGCTTGGGATATCGGCGCGGGCTTTTTCCTGGTGCTTTGCGCCGTCATGTTCCTGACCACGGGCGAGGACCGCATGGAAGCCAAGGCCCGCGCGCAGGAGGAAGGCGAATGGACGCTGTTCTGGCTTGTGCTGGCCGGCGCGATTGCCAGCGTAGGCGCAATCCTCAGCGAATTTTCCACGATGAAGGGCGTGGCGCCGCATCTGCGCGATTTGAAAGTCGGCATCGTCGCGGCCACGCTGGTGCTGTCCTGGCTGCTGACCCATGCGGTCTTCGCGCTGCGTTACGCGCACGAATTCTACCAGAATAATGCGCCTGGGCCGGAGATCGACGGAGGGCTGGATTTTCCCGGCACGAAGCGGCCGGACTACTGGGACTTTCTGTATTTTTCCGTTGTGCTGGGCATGACGTTTCAGGTTTCCGACGTTCAGATTACGTCGCAGAAGCTGCGGCGGCTGGCGACGGTGCATGGATTGCTGGGGTTTTTGTTCAATACGGTCATCGTGGCGTTGACGGTGAATTTGGCGAGTGGGTTGTTGAGTTGACACGTGTATTGCGTTTTTCTTCCAGGAATGGCAAAGATCAGCGCCAGCATCTGTCCGACGCTGCCACCACGCCCCACTCATGAAGACTGGGGGAGCAGTGCCTGCCCCCCAGACCCCCGTCATTATGTTGGGCCGAGGGCAATAATCGACGGGAGGGAGTGTTGGGGGGGATGGCATATCTCCCCGCAAATTCATTCCCCATGCGCCATATCTATGACGAATTTCCTGTCAGCCGCGCCGGCATCGATGGCTTCAGGCGCCTTTCGGACCTGCGAGATCGCGATGCGCTTCCGCCGAATGTCTTGACGAGGATGCGCTGGTATTCAGGCATGGCGGAGTTCATTCTCCTGACGTCAGTGCAGGGAGCGGCAGGCGCAATCAGGCACAAACCGCATCGCCCAGCCAGTTCATCACCAGCCCGATGGCTTGCTGCCCAAGCTCGGGCTGGCCTTGGACGTAATGATTTGCCCCGGCAATTTCGCCGAACGCCTTGCGCTCATGCGGCACGGCGGCGAACAGGCGGGCGGCATGGCTTGGCGTGCAGGCATCGTCCGCGCCGTTGTTAATGACCAGCACGGGAACGCTGGTCCGCGCGAGATTGCCGGGACCATCGCCGCGCGCATCCTCGAGACTCCACTGCGACAGCCAGCTGCGCAGGGAGGAGTAGCGGGCAAAGCCGATGGGGCTCATGTTGACGATTCTAGGATCGCTCATGTAGCTCCATCCCGGCGCACGCCCGTTCGGATCGACCTTGGGATCGATCCAGCGCGGATCGGCCATGGTGCCGTGGGTGACGAAAGCGAACTTCTCACTGTCACGGCCCTGCGCCCTGAGCGCGCCGAGCTTGTGCCGCACCCAGGCGGTGATGGGCCGGTTCCGCGCCGCCTGCACCGCGCGGTAGCGGCCAAGGAAATGCGCCAGGCCCATCAGGTAGCTAACTTGGTTAGCGTTGCTCTGGAAGGCTGAGGCCTCGCATCTGAACCGATTAAATTCAACGACGAGCGATGCACTTGTTTTCAGGTTGAAACGCCCTTGTCGCAGCCCGGCCTTCGTGCCCCCTTGTCGTCATGAGCAATGCTACATGTCTGACCAGGATGCCGCGCGGGAAACGAAGTTGAAGCCGGGGCAGCATCATACGCCTGAAGGATCGGGACCGATCCGGGTACTGAAAAGCGCGGAGGTCGTGGCCGACCTGATCCGCAAGCGCATCGTGCTCGGCGATCTGTCCGAAGGGGACGCCCTGCCACCGGAAGCGCAAATGCTCGCTACCCTCGGCATTTCGCGCCCGACCCTGCGCGAGGCGTTTCGCATTCTGGAAGCGGAGCGGCTGATCACCGTCGTCCGCGGGTCACGGACCGGAGCGCGGGTGCACTCGCCGCACGTGGACAACGTTGCGCGAACGGCCGGCGTGGTTCTGCAGACCGGCAACACGACGGTGGCCGACATCTACGAAGCGCGGCTGGCGATCGAGCCCTACGTCGTGCGGCAGCTCGCGCTGAAGCAGCCCGCCGGCGCGACCGCGCGGCTGCGCGAGGAGGCCGACCGGCTGACCGCGCTGGTCGAGCAGCAGCGCTACATCGATTTTATGGTCGGTCTGGCCGAGTTCCACCGCCTGCTTGTCGAGGTCGGCGGCAACAAGACGCTGCTGCTGATGACGACCATGCTGCAAGGCCTGGTCACGAAGTGGCAGCTTCGCTCCTTTGGCCTGCGCCCCTTGCCCGTGGACGAGCAGCGCCGCCGCGGCCTTTCGGGCATCCGTTCCTTCTACAAGCTGATCGAGCTGATCGAGGCCGGCGACGCGGACCGCGCCGAGGCGCATTGGCGGCTGCACGTAACCAACGCCAATAAGGCCTGGGTGTCCGAGCAGGACCGCAACATCACGCTCGACATTTTCGGAACGTGAGCGCATCGGGCAGCGCTTGGCAAGATCACTTACCTAGTGATATATGTCAGGTGTGGGAGCTGTTATGAAAACACGGATTACCGAACTACTCGGAATCGCGCGTCCGATCGTCCAGGGCGGCATGCAAAGCGTGGGTCGCGCCGAACTCGCCGCCGCCGTGTCCAACGCGGGCGGCCTGGGCATCCTGACCGCGCTGACTCAGCCGACGCCGGACGATCTGCGGCGCGAAATCAAGCGCTGCCGCGATATGACCGCCAAGCCCTTCGGCGTGAACCTGACCGTCTTTCCCACCACGCGTTCGCCGGATTACACGGCCTACGCGCAGGCCATCATCGATGGCGGGGTCGGCGTCGTGGAAACCGCGGGCACGCAGGCCGTGGCGGAGGTCTGGGCCCAGCTCAAGGCCGCGGGCATCAAGATCATCCACAAATGCACCGCCGTGCGGCACGCCGTGTCCGCCGAGCGCAAGGGGGTGGACGCCATCTCCATCGACGGCTTCGAGTGCGCCGGCCACCCTGGCGAGGACGACATCCCCGGCCTCATCCTGATCCCCGCCGCCGCCGACCAGGTGCGCATCCCCATGCTGGCCTCCGGCGGCTTCGCCGACGGGCGGGGGCTGGTCGCAGCCCTGGCGCTGGGCGCGGACGGCATCAACATGGGCACCCGTTTCTGCGCCACCGTGGAGGCGCCGATCCACGACAACGTCAAGCGCGCCTACCTGGAAAACGACGAACGCGGCACCAGCCTGATCTTCCGCAAGCTGCACAACACCGCGCGCGTCGGACGCAGCGCGGTGTCCGAGGAGGTGGTGCGCCGCCTTGCGCAGCCGGAGGCCACGTTCAAGGACGTGGCCGAGCTGGTCGCGGGCGCGGCGGGCAAGATCGTGCTCGAAACCGGCGATATGAGTGCCGGCGTGTTCTGGGCCGGGCAGGTGCAGGGTCTGA
>CAXUNZ010000035.1:0-12261 GCA_964252525.1 uncultured Acetobacteraceae bacterium | reverse complement strand
CTGATGGACCGGATCATGGATCAGGCGGAGGAGATCATTCGCTCGCGCTTGTCCGGCTTGTCCCCGCTCGCGGCATGACCCGGCCGCCCGCTTTCGACCTCGCGGGCCGGGTGGCGCTGGTGACCGGCGCCTCGTCGGGGCTTGGCGAGCGCTTCGCGCGCATCCTGGCCGCGTCGGGCGCCCGCGTCGTGCTCGCCGCGCGCCGGCGGGACCGGCTGCTCGCCACCTGCCAGGAGATCGGGGCCGCCGGCGGTCAGGCGATCGCGGTCGAAATGGATGTGACCGACGAGGCCTCCACGATCGCCGCCTACGACGCGGCCGAGGCGGCGTTCGGCACCGTCACCTCCATCATCGCCAATGCCGGCATGAACAGCGAGGGCCGCGCGCTCGATATTTCGGCCGAAGCGTTCGACGAGGTTTTTGCCGTGAACACGCGCGGCGCGTTCCTGACCGCGCGCGAAGGCGCACGCCGCCTGATCGCCACGCGCGGACAGTCCCGGCCCGAGGGGCGGATCGTGCTGGTCTCCTCGATCACCGCGCAAGCGGTCTCGCCGGGCCTGGCCACCTACGCCGCCTCCAAGGCGGCCACGCTGCAAATGGGCCGGGTGCTGGCGCGCGACTGGATACGTCAGGGCATCAACGTCAACATGCTCCTGCCCGGCTACATACGCACCGAAATCAACGCGGAGTGGTTCGATACCGAAGGCGGGGTGGCGCAGATCGCCCGCTTCCCGCGCCGGCGCCTGCTGGAGGCTGGCGAGCTGGATGCACCGCTTCTCTATCTCGCGTCCGACGCGAGCGCGGGCGTCACCGGCAGCGCCTTCACCATCGATGACGGCCAGACGCTATAACCCATGGCAAACCTCGATTTAAGGAACATGCCATGCCCGGGGCGCTGAACGGCTTACGCATCATCGAACTGGCCAGCATCGGCCCGGGACCCTTCTGCGGCATGATGCTGGCCGATCATGGGGCCGAGGTCATCCGCATCGATCGCCCAGGCGCGACCCTGCTGGCAACCGACGCATTGACGCGGTCGCGCCGCTCCATCTGCGTCGATCTCAAGGCACCGGCCGGGGTTGCCCTGGTGCGCGACCTGGCCAGGTCGGCGCATGGCCTGATCGAGGGATTCCGGCCCGGCGTAATCGAGCGGCTGGGGCTGGGGCCGGAGATGTTGCTGGCCGACAATCCGGGCCTGGTCATCGGCCGCATGACGGGCTGGGGTCAGGACGGGCCGCTGGCGCATGCGGCCGGGCACGACATCAACTACATCTCCCTGGCGGGCGCGCTGCACACGATCGGCCGCCCCGGCGCGCCGCCGACGGTTCCGGCCAACTATCTCGGCGATTTCGGCGGCGGCGGCATGATGCTGGCCTTCGGCATGGTGGCCGCCCTGCTCGCCGTGCGGAACGGCGCGCCGGGCCAGGTGATCGACTGCGCCATCGTGGACGGCACCGCGCTGCTGATGGGCATGAGCTGGGCCCTGCATGCAGAGGCGCAGTGGCAGGACCGCGCCGGCACCAACATGCTCGATGGCGGCGCGCATTTCTACGACGCCTACGAGACCGCGGACGGGCGTTTCATCTCCATCGGCGCCATAGAGCCGCAATTCTATGCCCTGCTGCGCGCCCGCGCCGGCCTGACGGAGGATGCGGATTTCGATGCCCAGCATGACCGCGCGGCCTGGCCGGCGCTGAAACAGAAACTCGCCGACCTGTTCCGGACCAAGACGCGCGAGCAATGGTGCGCCCTGCTGGAGGCGACCGATGCGTGCTTCGCGCCGGTGCTCTCGCTGGCCGAGGCGCCGGCCCACCCGCACAACGCGGCACGCGGAACGTATGTGAAGGTGGCCGGCGCGGTGCAGCCGGCGCCAGCGCCGCGCCTGGCCGGGACGCCCAGCCCGCCGCCCGCCCCTTCGCCGAAAATCGGCGCGGACACGGACAGCGTGCTCGCCTCCATCGGTTACGATGCCGCACGCATTGCCGCCTTGCGGGCCTCGCGTGCCGTCGCCTGACCGCCCCGGCGGTCGAAAGAAGCCTGGGACCACAACAGGCGCAAAGCGCCGCGAGAGGGGAAAATTCCGATGCAGCTTAGCAAGGGCATGGCGGCGGTGGTCACAGGCGGCGCCTCGGGGCTGGGGCTGGCGACGGCGCGGGCGCTGGCCGCGCAAGGCGCCCGTGTGGCCATATTGGATATGAACCGGCAGGCGGGCGAGGCGGCGGCGGCCGAACTCGGCGGCGTGTTCTGCGAGGTCGACGTGACGGACGAGCAGGCGGTGGATGCAGGCTTCGCCCGCGCCCGCGCGGCGCACGGGCAGGAACGCATCCTCGTCAACTGCGCCGGCACTGGCCGCAGCATCAAGACCGTCTCGCGCGACCGCAGCACGGGCGAGATACGCCGCCACCCGACCGAGGCCTTCGATTTGGTGGTGCAGATCAATCTGGTCGGCACGTTCCGCTGCATCACCGCCTCGGCCGCGGGCATTCTGACGCTGGATCCGCTGGAGGACGGCGAGCGCGGCGCCATTGTCAACACCGCCTCCGTGGCCGCCGAGGACGGGCAGGTCGGCCAGGCCTCCTACTCGGCGTCCAAGGCGGCCATCGTCGGCATGACGCTGACCGTGGCGCGCGACCTCTCCGGCGAGGGCGTGCGGATCAACACCATCCTGCCCGGCATCTTCGCCACCCCGCTGATGATGTCGGTGCCGCCAAAGGTGCGCGAATCGCTGGCCGCCTCAGTGCCGTTCCCGAAGCGGCTGGGCCAGCCCGAGGAGTTCGCCTCTCTGGTGCTGGAACTGGTGCGCAACGGCTACTTCAATGGCCAGTCGATACGGCTGGACGGCGCCATACGCATGGCGCCGCGCTAGGCCCGCTCGTCATGCCGGGACGCTTCGAGGGCAAGGTGGCGCTCATCACCGGTGCCGCGTCCGGCATCGGCTGGGTCACCACCGAACAACTCGCGCGGGAGGGCGCGCGCGTCGTGCTGACCGATATCGACGCCGTAGAACTGGGGCAGCGGGTCGAGGAACTCGGCGACCACTGTGCCGCGCCGGTCACCGGGGATGTTTCGGTCTACGCCGATTGCGAAGCCATGGTGGCACGCGGTCGAACGGTTCGGCAGGCTGGACGTGCTGGTCAACAATGCGGGAATCGGCAGCGTCGGCAAGCTCGCCATCGAGGATTGGCGCCGCATGCTCGCGGTCGATCTCGACGGCGTCTTCTACTGCGTGCGCGCCGCCCTGCCGCATCTGGTGGCGGCGCGGGGCGTGGTCGTCAACCTCGCCTTCACCAACATCACGGGCGCCAACCTCGTCGTCGATGGCGGCCTCAGCGCCCAGTCCGGCGCGCCGAACCATCTCAAGGCTTTCGCCGCGCAACGCGCCGGCCGGACCGATAAGCGGGAGAGCACGCCACGAGCGAGACCACACAGGATGCGGTACCAGCGGCCGACATCAAGCAGAGCGATGAGTGGCGCGCCGCCACCGATTGCGCCATTACCGACGCCGACATAGAACGGGCGCGCGGCCTGATCGGGTTTTACGAGGCCGACAGAACCCGCGAATACATCCAGACGGCCACCACCGACACGATACGCAATATCGCCTTCGCCGCCGGCAACGACAATCCGCTGTACTGCGATCCGCGCTACGCGCGCGCAACCCGCTGGGGTGACGTGATCGCGCCCGGCATGATGGCGGGCATTGTCATTCGCCCATGCGCGGCGAGCCCTTGCCCGACCACGTCAAGGCGCTGCGCAAATCGCTCTTTCGCGGCGTGCAGCGGAGGCGGTGATCGCGCTGCCCGATGGCGATACGGTCGTGACCTACCCCGCGCCGCCCGAAGACATCAGCGCGCAAGCCGCGGCAATGATGGCCAGACACTGGAAGCTGAGCGCCAAGGTCTGATAGGCAGGCGTCACCTCTACCGAAGATAGCGCCATGCACCCCCGCCTGCATGCCAGAAGCCACCCGGACAAGCCGGCCGTGATCATGAGCGACAGCGGCCACGTGCTCACCTACGCGGCACTGGACGCGGCGGCGGATCGCGGCGCTCGGCTGTTCCGGCGCCTAGGCATCGGCAATGGCGATACGGTCGCGGTGTGGCTGCCGAACACGCCGGCGTTCTTCGCCTTTTACTGGGCCGGCGAGCGCGCCGGCTTGCATATCGCCCCGATCTCCACCGCGCTGAACGCGGCGGATGCGGCCTATATCTTGGCCGATTGCGGCGCCAAGCTGCTGCTGACCTCCGGCGCCATCCCCGCCGCCGCTGGATTAACCGAGCATCTGGCCGAGCTGCCCAACCTGCAGACCGTGCTATGGGCGGGCGAGCGCCTGCCGGGCGCCGGATCATGGCACGAGGCAATCGCGCGCGAGCCGGCCAGTCCCATTGGGGACGAGCAGGCCGGCTACCACCTGCTCTACTCTTCCGGCACCACCGGCCGCCCCAAGGGCATACGTCAGAAGCTAGCGGGCGGTCCCGTGGAAGCGGAACACGGCATCGCCGCCAGGCTGCGCGACATTTACGGCGTGGGAGAACGGACGGTCTATCTCTCTCCGGCCCCGCTATACCACGCCGCCCCGCTGACCTGGTGCACCATGGTTCAACGCTTGGGCGGATGCTGCGTCGTCATGCCAAAATTCGACGCGCAGGCGGCACTCGCGGCGATTGCGTCATACCGCGCCGACATCGCGCAGATGGTGCCGACGATGTTCGTGCGCCTGCTCCGCCTGCCGCAGCCGGTGCGGGACAGCTACGATCTCTCCAGCTTGCGGCTGCTGCTTCACGCCGCCGCGCCCTGCCCGATCGAGATAAAGCGGCAAATGATCGACTGGCTCGGCCCGATCATCGAGGAGTATTACGCCGGCTCGGAGGGAAACGGCTCCACCCACATCACGGCCGCGGAATGGCTGCGCAAGCCCGGCTCCGTCGGGCGCGCGAACTGGGGCACAATCCATGTCTGCGGCGCGGACGGCGTGGAGCTCCCACCTGGCGTTCCCGGCCTGATCTATTTCGAAGGCGGCCTGGACTTCACCTACCTCAACGATCCGCAGAAGACGCGCGAGGTCCGGCATGCCGACAATCCAGGTTGGTCCACGCTGGGCGATATCGGCTACCTGGATGCGG
The DNA here is from genome assembly GCA_964252525.1 of uncultured Acetobacteraceae bacterium. GTDB lineage: Bacteria > Pseudomonadota > Alphaproteobacteria > Acetobacterales > Acetobacteraceae > CAJCIS01. Next base: position 7,138 of record CAXUNZ010000035.1, on the reverse strand, counting down.
ACGGCTATCTGTTCCTGACCGACCGCCAGAACTTCATGATCATATCCGGCGGGGTGAACATCTACCCGCAGGAGGCCGAAAACATCCTCTGCGCGCATCCGCGGGTGGCCGATGCCGCCGTGATCGGCGTGCCGCATCCGGAAATGGGCGAGGAGGTGCGCGCGGTCGTGCAGCCGCTCGATCCGAACGATGCCACGCCCGCTTTCGCGGCCGAGCTGATCGCCTATTGCCGGGGGCGCCTGTCGCCCATCAAATGCCCGAGGGCGGTCGATTTTGATGCCGCTTTGCCGCGCACGGAGACGGGAAAGCTGCAGAAGCGCCTGCTGCAACAACGTTACGGACACGCGCTGGCTTTGCAACCGCAGGCGCCGTTCTAATCCGCAAAAAGGCTATGAACGCCACGTGCAAACGCCCATGCGGGCGAGGATGATCTGCCTTTGCGCCTGGTGATCTTGCGCAAGACGCCGCAGGCGGCCCTGCGCTGTGGGCACGCAGAAGACCACCATACGCGCCATGCTGGCCGCCATCTTGGGCCACACCCCGCTCGACAGGCTGTGACACATGACGTGGGAGACGCAAAAGCGGGCGGCAAACGCGAAGAGAAAGCGAAAACCGCAGGTGAGCTACCCAGTCAGATCGTATGGGGCGCCTCCCCCGCTGGGAGAAGCGTGTGGCCCCCTCCTCCTCTAAACAGATCGAGGGTCGGGGGCCTCAGGCCCCAGCGAGGCTCGCCACCAAGCGCCACCGGTCCGGGCGCCCGTGGCGAGGAGGCAGCGCCTCAGGCCTTCACTGCCCCGCCGCCCGCCGCAGATCCAGCGTGCGCGGGTGCTCGCGCCCGGGGACGGGCCGGGGCGCCTCCGTGGTGTCGGCGGTGTGGCCGATAGGAAAGAAGCGGGCGCGACGGCGGGCTTCGGCTTCGTTGGCGTTGACCGGAAAGGTTTCGTAGGCGCGGCCGCCGGGGTGGGAGACGTGGTGGGTCAGGCCGCCGAGGCTGCGGCCGGTCCAGCGATCGTAGATATCGAAGATGAGCGGCGTTTGCGCGCGCACGGTGGGATGCAGGGAAGATGGTGGGTTCCACGCCTTGAAGCGCACACCGGCGACAAAGGTGCCGGTGGTGTCGGTTTGCTGCAGCGGAATTTCGGCGCCGTTGCAGGCAAGCGCGAAACGTTCCGGGAGCCAGCCGGTGACCTGCGTTTGCAGACGCTCGGTGGAGCTGTCCACATAGCGGACGGTGCCGCCGGCGGCGGGTTCCTCGCCGAGCACGTGCCACGGTTCCAGCGCATGGCGGAGTTCGAGATTGACGCCGTGCGCGGTGATGTCGCCGATTTTGGGGAAGCGGAAATTGAAATGCGGCTCGAACCAGGCGCGGTCGAGCGCGAAACCCATCTGCGCAAATTCCTCGAGCGCGCCGGAAAAGTCTTGGTCGACATAATGCGGCAGCATGAAATCGTCATGCAGGCGGGTGCCCCAGCGGACCAGCGTCCGCTCATAGGGCGTTTGCCAGAAAGCGGCGATGGCGGCGCGCATCAACAGGATCTGGGCCGCGGACATCCGCGCGTCCGGCGGCATTTCCAGCGCGCGGAATTCGACCAGACCCAGCCGCCCCGTGGCGGATTCGGGCGCATACATCTTGTCGATACAGAATTCGGTGCGGTGGGTATTGCCGGTGACATCGGCAAGAACGTTGCGCAGCAGGCGATCGACCAGCCAGGGCGGGGTCTCCTTACAGGGCCTAATTTGGCTGAAGGCGATTTCCAGTTCATTGAGGCTGTCCATGCGCGCTTCATCGATGCGCGGATGCTGGCTGGTGGGGCCGATGAACAGGCCGCTGAACAGATAGGACAGGCTCGGGTGGTTGTGCCAGAATCCGACCAGGGATTTGATCAGGTCGGGGCGGCGCAGGAAGGGGCTGTCCTCCGGGCGGGCCGCGCCCATGACGATGTGGTTGCCGCCGCCGGTACCGACATGTCGGCCGTCGAGCATGAATTTCTCCGCGGCAAGGCCGGTTTCGCGCGCGGTTTCGTAAAGCTGTTCGGTGCGCGCTAGCATCTCATCCCAGTTCTCGGCGGGATGAATATTGACCTCGATCACGCCGGGGTCGGGCGTGATGGAGAATTGGTTCAGCCGCGCATCGCGCGGCGGCGGATAGCCTTCCAGCACAATTTTTGTGCCGGCGCTTGCGGCCGTGTCTTCGATGGCGGTCACCAGGTCCAGCCAGTCCTCGACCGCGTAAAGAGGCGGCAGGAAGACGTGGATCTTGCCGTCGCGGGGCTCCACGGTCAGTGCGGTCCGCACGATCTCCGGCGCCTCGCGGCCGACGGTCAGCGGCGCGTCCTGCGGTGGTGGGGCGACAAAGCCGCCGCGCGGCATGTCCGCGGACGCCGCGCCATGGATCACCGGCTGCCGCCCATGCGCCGGCAGCTTGCCTTGTGGCGCAAACGGATCGACCGCAACATCCTGCTCCACGCTGGCGGGTTCGGCCCAAGGCAATGATTGCAGCGGCAGCCGGAAGCCCATGGGCGCGTCGCCGGGAAAGAGAAACAGCGTGGCGCGGCGGAACCGCCAATGGCCGGATTGCCAGCGGCGCGAACCGTTCGCGGCCACGCGGCGGAGCGGCAGCACGCTGCCGGTTTCGGCGCCGAGCGGACCGGCAAACACGCGGGCCAGGCGCGCGCGTTCCAGCGGATCGGCCACGTGGCTCGCTTCCGCCAGCACATTGGCCGGCAGGCGATCCTCCTTCCATAGATAGTAGTGCAGGTCCTCGTAGGCGGGCTGCACGTAATCGGGGCTGATTTGCAGGCGTTCGGCCAGAGCCGCGCAAAAGCGGGCGGCGTTGGCGGCGTTCGCCGTGCCGGTGTCGTCATCGCTGGCCAGCAGCGCCGGATCGCGCCAGACCGGCTCGCCGTCGCGCCGCCAATGCGCGTTCAGCGCCCAGCGGGGAAGCTGTTCACCAGGGTAATGCTTGCCTTGCGCCTGGTGGATGACCGCGCCCGGGGACCACAACGCGGTCAGCTTGCGCAAGAGGCGCCAGGCATGGGCGCGCTTGGTGGGGCCGAGCGCATCGACGGTCCACTCCGCGCCCTCCATGTCCGTGGCGGAGATGAAAGTCGGCTCGCCGCCCATGGTCAGGCGCACCTGATGGTCATGCAAAGCGTGTTCGACACGCTCGCCCATGGCGCGGATGTCGCGCCACTGCGCATTGGTGTAGGGCTTGGTCACGCGCGGCGTCTCGCGGACGCGCCCAATTTTCATTTCGAAGCCGAAAGTTGTTTTCGCGCGTTCGGCCAGGCCGCTGATGGGCGCGGCCGACCCGGGGTCGGGGCTGGCTGCGAGCGGGATATGGCCCTCGCCGGCGAGCAGGCCGGATGTGGCGTCCAGCCCGATCCATCCGGCGCCGGGCAGATAGACCTCCGCCCAGGCGTGCAGATCGGTGAAATCGGCGCTGGGACCGGCCGCGCCTTCCAGTGGCGCCACGTCCGCCGTGAGCTGAATCAGGTAGCCGGAGACGAACCGCGCGGCGAGGCCGAGGTGGCGCATCAGCTGCACCAGCAGCCAGGCGCTGTCCCGGCAGGAGCCGCTGCACAACGACAGCGTTTCTTCCGGCGTCTGCACGCCCGGTTCCATGCGCACGACGTAGGCGGTACGTTGCTGCACGCGCCGGTTGAGATCGACCAGGAAATTGATGGTGGCGGTCTTTGCGCGCGGGATCTCGGCGATCAGGGCGGCGAGTAACGGGCCGGGCGCCTCGGTGCGGCGAAAAGGGGCCAGCTCCTCTTCCAGGATCGGATCGTAGGTAAAAGGGATTGTTTCGGCATCGGGCTCCAGGAAGAAGTCGAACGGATTGATCGTGGCCATGTCCGCGGTCAGGTCGACCGTGACCTCGAAGGCGGTGACGCGCTCGGGAAAGACCACGCGGGCGAGGAAATTGCCCTGAGGGTCCTGCATCCAGTTGAGGAAATGCGGGTCCGGGCTGACCTTCAGGGCGTAGGAGAGGATGGGCGTGCGGGCGTACGGCGCCGGGCGCAGGCGGATGGTCTGGGGGCCAAGGACGACCGGGTGATCGTAGCGATACGACGTGCGGTGGGTCAGGGCGACGTGCAGAGTCATGATGTGTCCGCGGGGTTCGGCGGCTTGGTAGCAAGAAGCAGGCAAGAAAGTAAGGAAGCAGTCCTTTTTTGAAAAAAGGACCAAAAAACTTTGTCTGTTGGCCCTCGCCGTTTGAACCGGCGCTTCAAATAGCAAGAGTTTTTTGGTTCTTTTTTTCAAAAAAGAACCGCTTGCTTCGCCTTCCGTTTACCCGGCCGCCATGCGCCTCTTCACCTGCCAGAACTGCGGCCAGCTCCTCTACTTCGAAAACACCCATTGCGCCCGCTGCGGTATGATCCTGGGCTACGTGCCCCAGCGCAGCGCCGTGCGCGCCATCGAAGCGGATGGCGATCTGTGGCGCGAGGTGAATGATGACAGCGGCAAGCGCTACCGCATCTGCGGCAATGCCCGCGCCGCCGCGTGCAACTGGCTGCTGCGCACCGAGGATGCCGGCGATTACTGCATCGCCTGCCGGCACAACCACACCATTCCCGATCTGTCCGTGCCCGCTAACGTCGCGCCCTGGCGCCAGTTGGAGGCGGCCAAAAGGCGCCTGTTCTACAGCCTGATGCGCCTGTGCCTGCCGATGCCGACACGCGCCGAAGACCCCACCCACGGCCTGGCCTTCGACTTCCTGGCCGAAACGCCCGCCCAGCCCAAAATCCTGACCGGCCACGAAGACGGGCTGATCACCATCGCGCTCAAGGAAGGCGATGACGCCGAGCGAAACCGCATGCAGCACCAGATGGGCGAACTCTACCGCACGCCCCTTGGTCATTTCCGCCACGAGGTCGGGCATTATTACTGGGACGTCCTGGTGCGCGATGCCGGCAAGCTGGAAGGTTTCCGCAGCCTCTTCGGCGACGAGCGGGCCGATTACGCGCAGGCGTTGCACGCCCATTACGCCCGCCATGACGATGGCGCCTGGCGCGAGAATTTCGTCAGCCTCTACGCCAGCAGCCACCCGTGGGAGGATTTCGCGGAGACCTGGGCGCATTACCTGCACATCGTCGACACGCTGGAAATGGCCGCGGCCTTTGGCGTTGCGGTCGATCCTGCGATTGCGCGCGATCCGAGCCTGCACAGCCGGGTGGATTTCGACCCCTACCATGCCCGCAGCATCGAGGCGCTGGTGGAAAGCTGGCTACCTCTCATCTATGCGGTGAACAGCCTGAACCGCTCGATGGGTCAACCCGATCTCTACCCCTTCATCCTGCCGCCGGCAGTCGTCACAAAGCTCGGTTTCATCCACGATCTGGTCGGTTGCGACAGGCCGGGCGGCGAGGTTGATGTGTGCGCGGAAGCAGATCTTGTGACGAAAGCCGCTTGAGGATGCGTCTATTCCTGAGTGTCGCCGCATCGGCCGGCTTGCTGATGGCAGCCCAGCTTCACGCCCAACCCAAGCCGAACGGCCGCGTGACGGATGTGCCCGATAACGTGCGGCAAGCGGTGATTGATCACCTGCAGCATACCTTCGTATATCCGGACCTGGTGATCTGGCACTTCGAGTATATGCAGCCCTATCCGACCGGCGGGTTGGCGATTTGCGGCAATCTGGATCTGCCGGACAGCACCCGCCATTACGAACGCGCTCAACCGTTTTATGCCCATTACGTCGATGGGCGCGTCGTCGAAAGCGGCATCGTTTCGCCCCGCCAGAACGAAGATCCGGTGTTCTCCAACCGTGCCGCGTTCGGCATCGCCTGCCAACCGCGTTGAGCCAGCGCCGCTTTACATCGGGGTGCCGCTTCTTTAGGCAGAACCTAAGCTATTATGCATGGCCCCTATGCGGCGTGAGCGTAAACACCAGCCATTCTCCAGGCGCTTGACCGATCCCGGTATGTGGAATAATGTTCCACATCGTGGAACTTGCATCCGCCAAACCTGCCGCCGCCGTATCCGCAAGCCAGACACTGGCACGGGGATTGGACGTGCTTGAACAAGTGGCAACGGGCGGGAACGCTCTGGGCGTGATCGCCGCCAGGCTTGGCCTGTCCCGAACCACCGTGCACCGCCTGGCCAGCAGCCTGGTCGAACGCCGCTACCTCAACCTCACACCCCGCCGTGGCTACAGCCTCGGGCCCAAGCTGCTGGAACTGGGCAGCTTGGCGGGCGAGCAGATTGCGCTGCTGCGTGCCGCCTCGCCGATCATGGAAGGGCTGGCGGAGGAAACGGGCGATGCCGTGCTGCTGAGCGTGCGCGATGGGGCGGCGTGCGTCACCGCGGGATGCATGTCCGGCAGGCGGCGCCTCGCCCCCCGATTACGAGTGGGCGAACGCCAGGATCTGTGGCGCAGCGCGGCCGGCCTGGCGCTGTTGCTGGATGAGGACGAGGCGGGATTGGCCAGGCTGGGCAAGCGGGAAGGCACGGGCGCGCTGCAAGCCAGGCTGCGCGAAGCGGCCGAGAGCGGCCTTGTGCTCGACGCGAATGCAGATGACGGCGAGATCGCGACCATGTCCGCGCCCATTCGCGGGGCGGACGGGCGTATCGTCGCGGCGCTTGGCGTGGCCATGGCCAGCCCCTATCGGGCGGAAGGCATGGCCGATGGCGCGCGGGATGCGCTACTCAGGGCCGGGGCGGCGTTATCCGCGGAGCTTGGCTGGCGGATTGCGAAGGCACATGATGGCGCGCGTGCGCAGGGCGCGGCGCGCGAATTGCTTGGTCAGGACCAGCGCCCGCGTTCTGCGCCCCCGGAGGGGCGCGGCAGGCGGCGCGGCAAGACGGCAGACGCCGCAACAACCATCGGCTGAGGGGCAGATCGCTTGAACTATATCGAACAGCAAAGGAGCCCCTGGAAGAACGCGCCGGCCTTAACGGCCGTCGTGGTGTTCCACGTCTTCCTGATCTGGGCACTTCTGAACGGGCTAGGCTCCAGCATCATCGAAAAGCTCGCGGCGCCGATCGATACCAAGATCATCAAGGACGTGACGCCGCCGCCACCTCCACCGTCTGGGTGGCTATATAGCCGTTCGACCACTTCGGGGCCTCAGGACCCGGGTCGGCGCGGTGATCCTCCACCGCCAGGACGCCGCCGGGCTTGAGGGCGGCGAAG
>CAXUNZ010000034.1:7787-19801 GCA_964252525.1 uncultured Acetobacteraceae bacterium | reverse complement strand
GGGGGTCTGGGGGGGCAGGCACTGCTCCCCCAGACTTTTCTTCATTGATGCTGCCGTAACCAGCGACAAAGTTTTCCAGCCGATCCATCGCCTCGTTCAGCAACGCCGGCGTCTTTGCGTAACACAATCGTACCAGCCCCTCCGCGCCGGCGCCGAAACTCGTGCCCGGCGCCATGCCGATCCGCGCCTCATGCACCGCGCGCTTGCAGAATGTGAACGTGTCGCGCACGCCCTCCACGCCGAACATCGTATAGAACGCGCCGGCGCCCGGAACGGCGCGCACGCGCGGCATTGCGGCCAAACGTTCGGCGACGATGTCACGCCCGGTTCGGCAATGCGCGACAAAGGCGGCGATGAAAGCCTCGCCATGTTCAAGTGCGGCCACGCCCGCCGCCTGCATGAACTCCAGGCCGCCGCTGGTGTTGAACTGGATCAGCTTCTCGAACGTGCCCGTGCAGCCCTGCGGGTAGATCAGCCAGCCGATGCGCCAGCCCGTCATCGCCCAGGATTTGGAAAAGCTGTTGACCACGAAGAGCGGATCGTCCGGCCGTGCGATTTCCAGAAAGCTGAAGGCGGCCGGCCGGTCATAGACGATGCGGTGATACACCTCGTCCGACAGCAAGGCGATGCCGCGGGCACGGCAAAAATCCAGCAGCGCGCCGGCCTGGTCGCGCCCGATCATCCATCCCGTCGGATTTCCTGGCGAGGCGATGTAAATCACCCGCGTGCGTGCGTCGCATGCAGCGAACACCGCATCGAGGTCGAGGCGCCAGCCTTCCCGCCCGTGCGCCATCGCCACCTCGCGCACCGCCGCACCATTGATTTGCAGCGCGCGAACCACATTGGGCCAGCACGGCGCGATTGCCACGGCATTGTCGCCCGTGACGACGGTGGCCTGCGCCACCTGCATCACCGCGTTCATGCCCGAAAAGGTGAAGGCGATCCGCTCATCGGCGATATCGACGCCAAAGACGCGTGCGTGATAGGCGGCGATCGCCGCGCGCGTCGCCGGCGTGCCGCGATTGTCGGAATAGAAAGTGCGGCCATCGGACAGCGCACGCGCGGCCGCCTCGCAAATAAAGGCCGGCGTGGGCACGTCCGGCTCGCCTGCCCACATCGCAATGATGCCCGGCACGCGAAACCCCTCGCGGAACATGTCCAGAATGGGGCTGTCTTCAAGATTCTCGATGCCGGCGCGGATGATGCTCACGCGACTGCCGCCTCCATAAGGCGCGCGACACGCGGCCGCACCTCATGGGCAAAGCGCGCCATCTCCGCCTCGAAAGGCTGGAATTGCAGCATGAACAGCTCGATGCCCGCGCGCGAGAACGCGGCGATGCGCGTAGCCACCTCATCGTACTCGCCAACAAGCCCCGCCGCCGTGCCGCCATTCGTCCCGACGACGGGCGTTTCGCCCGAGCCCAAATGGCGGAACATGACATTGGCCGGATCGCTCGCCGCCAGCGTGCGCGCCAGCAGCGGCGCATCGCGGCGGGCGAGTTCCAGCGCGTCGTCCAGCGCCTGCCGCGCCTCCGTGGCACTCGCCCGCGCAATGACGAACGCCGACATGCCGAAGCGCAGCGCCGCACCCGCGCGGGGCCGCGCCCGCGCATCCGCCACCAGCGCCCGGATCTGCGCCAGACTCTGTCCGTTCAAAAACCACACATCGGCGGCTTCGGCGGCCAGCGCGCGCGCGGGCTCGCTTTCCCCGCCGGCATAGATCGGCGTGCGTGGCGCCACTGGCCGCAGCTTCAGCCCATCGATTTGGAAATGTGCCCCGTGCGCGGTGACGGTCTCGCCCGCCATCAACCGCCGCACGATGTGCAGCCATTCGCGGCCATATTCGTAGCGCGCATCGTGCTCGGGGAAGGGCAGGCCGGTGCGTTCCAGCTCCGTCTTGAACCAGGCATTGACGAAATTGATGGCAAACCGCCCGCCCGAAATGTCGGCGATCTGCAGCGCCATCTTGGCCAGCACCGCCGGATGGAACAGCAGCGGCTTGATGGCGGCAATGATCTCGATGCGCTCGGTAACCGCGGCCAGCGCCGCACATGCGGTCCAGGTTTCCAGCTGGCCGCGATCGTCATCGCGGACATGAAAAAGATGCTGTGCCACAAGCGTGGAATCGAAACCCAGCGCCTCGGCTTGCAGCACCAGCCGGCGGTTGCGCGCCCAGCTCGCATCCGGCTTATCGTCGGGGTGGAAGAGCGAGCCGACGGCGCCGGAAACCAGCGCCCAGATGCCGAAGCGGGGCGTCATAAGACAAAAGTTCTTTTTTGAAAAAAAGAACCAAAAAACTTTTTCATGTTAGAACAACCCTTCGATCAAGCCACCGGCACTGAGATGGATGCTGTTGGCGGCAGGCACACGCGGCAGGCCGGGCATGGTCATGATATCGCCGCACAGCGCAACCACGAAGCCGGCGCCCGCGGACAGGCGCACGTCACGGACCGGCAGCGTGAATCCCTCCGGCGCCCCCAGCAATGCCGGGTCGGCCGAAAAGCTGTACTGCGTCTTGGCCATGCACACGGGAAAATGGCCAAATCCATCCGCCTCATAAGCCTTCAGCTTGCGCATCGCCGTTTTGTCGAACGCCACATCGCGGGCGCGATAGATAAGCTGCGCCACGGCGCGTATCTTGTCGGCCAATCCCGTCTCTGGCTGGTAGAGAGGCCGGAAAGTCCCGCCATCCTCGAGCTTCTCCAGCACCGCGCGCGCCAGATCCGCGGCTCCCGCCGCCCCCTCCGCCCAATGCCGGCACACCACCACCTGCACGTCCAGCGGCGCCAGCATCTGGCGCACCGCATGCAGCTCCGCCGCCGCATCGCCCGCGAAATGGTTGACCGCCACCACGACAGGCAAGCCGAACCCGCGCATGTTTTCCACGTGCCGCACAAGGTTGGGGCAACCGCGCCGCACCGCCTCGGCATCCTCGCCGCTCAGCGCGGATTTCGCCACCCCGCCATGCATCTTCAACGCGCGGATAGTCGCCACCACCACGCTGAGATGCGGCGCGATCCCGGCACTCGGGCATTTGATATCGCAGAATTTCTCTCCGCCCAGATCGGCGCCGAAGCCGGCCTCCGTCACCACGATATCGGCCAGACTCAACCCCATGCGCGTCGCGATCACGCTGTTGCAGCCATGCGCGATGTTGGCAAACGGCCCGCCATGCACCAGCGCCGGCGATCCCTCCAGCGTCTGCACCAGATTGGGCCGCAACGCGTCGCGCAGCAGCACCGCCATCGCGCCCGGCGCGGCCAGATCCGCCGCGGTCACCGCGCCGCCGTCCCGGTTGCGCGCCACGATCACCCGCGCCAGCCGCGCCTGCAAATCGTCCAGATCGCGCGCCAGGCAGAATATGGCCATGATTTCGCTGGCTACGGTGATGTCGAACCCATCCTCCCGCGCCGCGCCGTTGCCGCCGCCGCCCAGCGAAACCACCGTCTGGCGGAGCGCGCGATCATTCACATCCTGGCACCGTTTCCAGGAAATGCGCCGTGCATCGATGCCCAGCGCATTGCCCCAATACACGTGGTTGTCCAGCAACGCGGCGAGCAGATTGTTGGCCGCCGTGATGGCGTGGAAATCGCCCGTGAAATGCAGGTTGATCTCCTCCATGGGCGCCACCTGCGCCCGCCCGCCGCCGGTCGCGCCGCCCTTCATGCCGAAGCATGGCCCGAGCGAGGGCTCGCGCAGGCAGATCATCGTCCGCCTTCCGGCCGCATTCAGCGCATCGCCCAGCCCGATCGTGGTCGTGGTCTTGCCCTCGCCCGCGGGCGTGGGGCTGATGCCGGACACCAGCACCAGCTTGCCGTTCGGCGGCCCAAGCGTGGCGTCGATGCCGGCGCCGATCTTGGCCTTGAAGCGCCCATACGGCTCGACGAACGCCGCCGCGATGCCCACGCGCGCCGCGATCTCGCCGATCGGGCGCAAGGTCACGCGCCGCGCGATCTCCAGATCGATGCTCATGGCCTCGTCTCCCCTTCGGCTTTTGGACCGCGTAGCCGGGCGGAGCGTGGAAGGCGAGGCAGGAAAGGCAGCTTGCCTTCCTCGTGCCCTCGCCCCATGAGCGCGCCATGACCCCAAAACCGATCATCATGGTCGTCGATCCGGCGCATTTCGACGTCAGCTACGTCATCAACCCCTGGATGAAGCCGGGCGCCTGGGCGGCCGATCCCGCGGGCTACGCCGCCCAGGCCCGCGCCAGCTATGACGCGCTGCGCGGCGCGTTGACGAGCGCGGGCGCCCTGGTCGAGCCGATCCCTGGTGTACCCGGCCAGCCGGACATGGTTTTTCCCGCCAATGCCGCTGTCGTGCTGGACGGCCGTGCCATCGTCGCGCGCTTTTTCTGCCCCGAACGTCGCGGCGAGGAAGAACCCTACCGTGCAGCCCTGACCGCCTATGTCAGGCGCGGCATCCTCGACGAGGTCGCGATCTTCCCCGAGGGCTGCTACCAGGAAGGCGCGGGCGATGCGATCTGGGACATCAACCGCCAGTTCTTCTGGGCCGGCTATGGCCAGCGCTCCACCCTGGCCGCCACGCACGAACTCGCCCGCTTCTTTAACCGCCGCGTGGTCGCGCTCGAACTCGCCACCCCGCAATTCTACCACCTGGATACCTGCTTCTGCCCACTCAGCGGCGGCGAGATCTTGTACTACCCGCCCGCCTTCACGCCGGACGCGCTGGCGCTCATACACGAGCACGTCGCCCCCGATCAGCGGCTTGAGGCCAGCGCCCATGACGCGGCCGCCTTTTGCGTGAACGCGGTCAATCTTGGCCGCACCGTGGTCATGGCCCGCGCGCCCGATCACGTTCGCGCCATGCTGACCGAACGCGGCTACAAGGTCAGTGATGTCAACCTGGATCCGTTCATTCTGTCAGGCGGCGGCGCCTATTGCATGACGTTGCGGCTGGACAGGCGGAGCGCTTGAGCTGGCCGGAAAGCGAGCAACCCCTTAGAGCATGTTCGGACCACATGGGATCACCGGTCCGAAAAACATGCTCTAAACAAAAAGCTAGAGCACGTTCGGCCATCTTCCCGTCTCAGCCAGGTCCGAACGTGCTCTAGCCCGGCGGATGAGTCGCTTTCCAGGCCATGGCGTTCTGAACGCGGTGTTCGACGCTGGGATGATCGTAGAAAAGGAATTCCTCAAGCGCTGACGGCGAACTCGCGCGATACTCGATGGTCTTGCACAAGGATTTCGCGAGCCCATCCGGCTCGTTTGCGTGCACCAGGCTGAAATGGTCGGCCTGCGCCTCCACGGTGCGCGAAACGGTATTCAGCAGAGGCGTGCCGAGCAAACCCAGCGTGGTCAGGATTGCTATGAAAATGGGCAGGCCGGTGGGATCGGCGATGTTCGAAATTCCCTGCGCACCCATGGCGCGGGCCGTGCGTCCGAACAGCCGGTCGGAGAGATAGGCGCCGCACAAAAACAGCACCGCGACCACGCCCGCGGACCACAAGGCATGATTGAGCACGTAATGACCCATTTCATGGCCCACCACACCGCGCACCTCGGCGATATCGGCGTTCTTGGCGAACATCACATCGCTCATGGCAATGCGCGCGGAACCCAACAGGCCGGCGACATTGGCGGTATAGCGGTTGGACTGACGTGATCCGTCATAGATCAGGATCTTGTTCGAAGGCACGCCGACTTTCTGCGCCAATGCCACCACCGCGTCCCGCACCGGACCGGGCGGGGCGGGCGTGTAGCGGTTGAACAAGGGCTCTATGGCAATGGGAGAAATGACGATGATGACAATGGCAAGCAGAGCCACCACGCCGCCTGCCCAGGCCCACCACAAACGCGTAGCCCGCATCAGCGAGTACACGATGCTGAAGAATATCACCGATACGATTGTGGCAATGACAAGGCCGATCAACGCCTCGCTCAGCCAGCCGGTGAAAGGCTGGCTGGTCAAACCATAGGCGGCTTCGCGCCACCAATTGGTGTAGATGGTCCACGGTAGGGTAAGCAGCCAATTGGCAATGGTGAACACCGCGGCGCAGGCGGCCGTCAGGCGCACGGGATGGCTCCGGCCGGGATCGATCAGGTCGCGCAACCGCTGCAACAGGCGCGTTCGCGCGAGCACGGCGAGCACGATGATCGCAACGACCCAGTTCCACAGCAATATCCATTCGCCGCCATGCGTGTAGGCGGTTGCCCGCGCGTGCTGCGCCGGCGTGAGTGTCGCCACGTAAGCGGCCGTGGCCGCGACGGGATCAAAGGCAGGCATGTGCCGCAGGCTGCGCAAGCCTAACCGTTATTGCAATAAGCAAAACGGATATAGATCGCTGGCGACGAGGAGGCGTTAAGGCCAGGGGCTCTGCCCCTGGACCCCGCTGGGGCCTGAGGCCCCTGACCCCCAATTCGTCGATAGTTCTACGGTGGCTTCATGACTATATCGGCGGCGCCGGCGGTGGCGCGGCCTGGCGCACATCCGCCTCGAACAGCCGCTCGCCACTCCTGGCAAAGCTCGCCGTGCAATGCAGCGTCTGGCCGAGACGCACCGCCGCGATTAAATGGTGCAGCACCACCCGCACGCCGTCGGGTGCGAAATTCACCGTCTGACCCGGCGCGACAACCACCTGCGCCGTCTGAACCGGCGCCCCGCCTGGCTGGGGGGAGGGACCCACCATCTCGCCGGATTCGGCCACGGCGCAGGCCGCGCGCAAAAGCGTGTCGGGCACCGTCCCCGCATTGTGCAGCGTGAACATCACACTCGTGTCGCCGCCATTCGGCGCCGGCGTCGCCCAGGGTTGAGAGAGTTCCATCGGCCCCGCGGGACCTGGCTGGGCGATAGCGGCCCCAGACACCGCCATGATTGAAAGCCACGCGCACTCAATCCAACGCATACTCGACCTCCGGGGTATAGACGGCCTGATCGCGCCCCAGCACGGAGCTGAACAACGTGAAATGGCCGATTTCGATGGGCTCGGCGCGAAAGAGATTGTGCGCCTGCACCCATTCCGCCAGCCGCGGCTCCGCCGCCTGATCCAGGCGCGCCAGGGTCACGTGCGGCACGAAACGCCGGCGCTCCGCGTCCAGGCCCACGCCCTGCAAGGCGCGCTCGATCTTGGCGCGCAACCCATCCAGCGCCGGGTTCCGCGCCACGCGGACCCACAGCGTGTTGATGCGGCCGGCACGTTCGGCCGTGTCCACGCCTGTCAGCGTCAGGTGGAAACGGCGTACGCGCAGCGCGGCAAGTGCCAGGTCGATTTCCTCGGCCTCATGGCGTGCCGTCTCGCCGATGAAGCGCAGGGTGATGTGGAGGTTTTCCGGCGGCAGCCAGCGGGCGCCGGGCAGGTGGGTGGCAAGGTCGGCCAGGCGCTGGCGCGTGGCATGGGGCAGCTCCAGCGCCACAAAAAGTCGCATGGGATATGGCTTGTGGCGTGACCGGCCAGGGGGTCAAGTGCGGTTGCCTTGGAACCAGGCATTAAATCTGCGAAGGCCGCCGCTTGCCTTTGTTGTGGATCAATGGCTTAACGCTAAACGGGCACGCCGCTTTTGCTTGAACGTGACCCACCGCCTGCCAAATCATGGTCACGGGCGCTTTGCCCGAAACAGGGAAACAACAGACATGGCCTACAGTCCTGATTTCCGCGCCCCGCCCTTCGCGGCCGGCACGGCACAGGCCGCGGTGCTGGACCAGGGACTGCGCGCCTACATGCTGCGCGTCTATAACTGGATGGCCTCCGGCTTGATCCTGACCGCCATCGTCGCCTACGGCGTGGCGAATACCAGTCTGCGGGACGCGTTCTACCAGATCGGGCCGAATCGCTACGGCCAGCTGACGCTGCATCCCACTGCACTGGCGACGATCGCCATGATCGCGCCGATCGGCTTCGTCATGGTGCTGAGCTTCGGCGTGAACCGCCTTTCACGCAGCACGGCCCAGGCGCTCTACTGGGCATTCTGCGGCGTCATGGGCGCCAGCCTTGCCAACATCTTCTTCGTTTATGCGCAGAGCAGCATCGCCAGCACGTTCTTCGTCACGGCGGCGATGTTCGCAGGCATGTCGATCTGGGGATACACCACGCGCACGGATCTCTCGCGCATGGGCAGCTTCCTGATGATGGGCTTGATCGGCATCGTGCTGGCGAGCCTGGTCAACATGTTCGTGGGCTCCGGGCCGGTGCAGTTCGCCATCAGCATCATCGGCGTGGTGGTGTTCACCGGGCTGACCGCATGGGACACGCAACGCATCAAGGTAAGCTATCTGACTTATGCGCATGCGGAGGGGCCGGACCAGGCCGCCAAGCGCAGCGTGTATGATGCCTTGAACCTGTATTTGAATTTCATCAATCTCTTCATGATGCTGCTGCAATTGACCGGCAGCCGTAACAGCAACAATTAAGGCAGGCCAGGGCTCTGCCCTGGACCCGCTGGGGCCTGAGGCCCCAGACCCCCAATTTTTTGTCAAGTCATGGGGTCTGGGTACTTGTCCCTAGTGGGGTACAGGGGCGGCGCCCCTGGCCTTTTTCTGTCTCATGGACTTTTCTACTTCTACGGTGCTCTGCGTCGGCGACGTCATGCTCGACCGCTTCCTGCACGGCGATATCGAACGCATCTCCCCCGAAGCCCCCGTTCCTGTCATCCACCTTCGCGAAACCCGCGAAATGCTCGGCGGCGCCGGCAACGTTGCCAGCAACATCGCGGCGCTGGGCGCCACCGCCATCCTGATCGGCCTGGTAGGCAACGACGAGTCGGGTTCCCGCTTGGACCGCATCGTCGCGGATCGCCCCACGATCGTGTCGGCGCTGATCGCCTCCGCCCACCGCCCCACCATCTGCAAGACGCGCTTTATCGCCGGCCGCCAGCAAGTCGTGCGCGCCGACGAGGAAAGCCGCGCGCCGTTGCAGCCGGACGAGGAAGACGCGCTGATCGCCGCCATGGCGGCACAATTGCCGCGCGTTCGCGCCGTCATCTTTTCCGATTACGGCAAGGGCGTGCTCAGTCCGGCCGTGCTGGTGCGTGGCATGGAAGCGGCGCGCGCGGCCGGCGTGCCGGTCTTTGTCGATCCCAAGTCGGACGATTTCACCCGCTATCGCGGCGCGACCTGCATTACGCCCAACGCACGTGAAATGGCCGCGGCCGCCCGTGCGCCTGTCGGCACCGAGGCGGAAATCGCCACCGCGGCCCGCGCCGTCATGGCGCGGGCCGATGTCGGCGCCATCCTCGTCACCCGAAGCGAAAAGGGCATGACGCTGGTCGATAGTACCGGCGTGTCCAGCGTCACCGCGCGCGCGCGTGAGGTGTTCGACGTCTCCGGCGCCGGTGACACCGTGATCGCTACGCTTGCCCTGGCCTACGCCGATGGCCGGCCGCTCGCCCAGGCCATGCACATCGCCAATGCCGCCGCGGGCGTGGTGGTCAGCAAACTCGGCACGGCAACCGCGGACATCGCCGAGGTCATGCACGAACTTTCCGCCCAGGATGCCGCCGGCGCAACTGGGATGCCTGGGCTGATGACGCTGCAAACGGCGCAGGCGCTGACCGCACGCTGGCGCGCGCAGGGCTTTTCCGTGGGTTTTACAAATGGCTGTTTCGATATCCTGCACCCCGGCCACGTCTCGCTGCTGGCGTTTGCGCGCTTGCAGTGCGACCGCCTGATCGTGGCGCTGAACACCGACGCCAGCGTGCGCCGGCTGAAGGGCGCGGCGCGGCCGGTGAATGCGCTGGCGCAGCGCGCGCAGGTGATGGCGGCGATCCGCTACGTCGATGGCGTGGTGTGTTTTGATGAAGACACGCCGCTGTCGCTGATTTCGGCGCTGGTGCCGGATGTGCTGGTTAAGGGCGCTGACTACACGGCCGATCAGGTGGTGGGCGGAGATGTGGTGCGCGCGGCCGGCGGGCGCGTGGTGCTGGCGGAGCTGGTGGCGGGGCAGAGCACCACGGGGATCATCGCGCGGATGCGGTAAAAGAGCGATCACCGGACTTCGAGCAATCGCGCGTTGCTGACCAGTCTACGTGCAACTGATCGAGATGCAGTCCGCCGGACTGCGTGAGTGCTGTCGGACGATATATCCTCCCCGCGGCGAGCTACTTCGTCACATAGCCGCTGTTGGTGATTTCGAACACCGTGCCATCGTCATCGGACCCGCCCCTGAGAGTTGTTCCAAAAAGATCCCCCGCCGCATTCGCGATCAGAAAGCTCACTGGCTCAAACCCATTGGAGCCATTGAAAGCAGCGATGGTTGTCACCGCGCGAGCATAACCTTTCTTCGTCTTTGCAAGCTTGAAGACCGTACCATCGCCACCCGGCCCGCCGACCTGCGTTGTGCCAAAAAGATTACCCGCAACATCCATGATCAGGCTACTTGCGGGATACTCCCCGTTCGGGCCCGTGAAGTTGATGAGGGTGGTTGGCGTATTCGCGTAACCATTCTTGGTTTTTACAATCTCGAAAATCATTCCGTGGTCCGGCCCGTTGCCATTATAGGTGGTTGTGCCGAAGAGATCGCCAGCGGCGTCCATGATCAGGCTGCCCTGAGGGTTTACTTCAAAGCCGTTGCTGAAGCTGACGAGCGTGGTCGGACTTTTCGCATAGCCCGTTTTAGTCTTTGCGATTTCGAACACTGTTCCTTCGTTCGCGGTGCCGCCACCGTAGGTCGTGCCGAAGAGGTTTCCCGCCGCGTCGGTGATCAAGGAGCCGTAGGGATAATCCCCATCGGTGCCGGTGAAGCTGACGAGGGTGGTCGGCGTGCTGGCGTAGCCGCTGTCGTTTTTGGCCAACTCGAATACTGTCCCTTTATTATTGGTTCCGCCTTGATTGGTCGTGCCGAACAGATCCCCCGCCGCGTCCGCAATCAGGTCGCCATAAGGATTCGCCCCATCGGCGGATGTGAAGCTGACAAGGATGGTCGGTTTGTGGGCGTAACCGCTTTTGGTCTTGATGAACTCGAACACCGTGCCGTCGTTATTTGTCCCGCCGCCAACCGTCGTGCCGAAGAAGTTGCCGGCCGCGTCGGCAATCAGGCTGCCCGCCGGGAACTCTCCATGAGCGCCTTTGAAGCTGACGAGCGTGGTCGGTGTGTTGGCATAGCCGCTCTGAGTCTTGTCGATTTCGAACACAGTGCCGAGGCCGTTGGCGCCACCGCTATGCGCCCCGCCGAAATAGGTTGTGCCGAACAAATCCCCCACCGCATCCGCGATCAGGCCACCGTTCGGCCTCTCCCCATCTTCGCCAGTGAAGCTAACAAGAGTGCTCAACGATGGACCCTTGGCCGTGGCAGCCTGCACCTGTGCCGCAAAACCGTAAGCCACGATACTGGCGGCAACCAGGCAGGCCATCTTATGTCGACTGATCACAACGTTCTCCATTTCGGCTTTGTAAATGCGTGTCTGGGTTTTCCGAGGTTTATGACAAAAATTCCAGCAACCCTTCTCACGCGTTGTACGTGACGGCGTGGAACCGGGCCGTATTCCGGCTCCGCTCGATGAACTTATTAGTGATCGATGACGTGCGGCCGGTGCAAAGAGCCGTTGCATATGGAGAGGCGAGGGGCTCTGCCCCTCGATCCCGCTAAGGACAAGTCCTTAGAAACTTTGTTCACGTCCTTAACAAACGGGGGTATGGGGCTTCAGCCCGCAGCCCGGCAGACGCCGCTCTATCTCTGATACGGCAGCGGCAACAGCGCCCGTACCGGCACCCGCACCAAGCCGCCAGCCAAGGGCGCGATCACCTCCGCGTCCGGGTCGAAATCCACGATCATTTCCCGACAGGCCCCGCAAGGCGGCACCACAGCCAAATCGCGTGCCACCTCATGTGGCTTGGGATGACGCACCGCCACCGCGCATGCCACCGTGCCGTCGCCCTCGATGATCGCACGCCCGAGGGCCACCGCCTCCGCGCAGACCTGCATGCGTCCCACCGTCGCGCCGAGATGTATGCCCGTCCAGATGCGCCCATCGCGGCCGCGCATGGCCGCGGCCACCATGTGCCAGAAGGGTTTATAATGTTTAAGCAACAGTCGGCGCGCCCCCGCGCCAAGAGCGTCGTGGCGG
>CAXUNZ010000034.1:1246-7777 GCA_964252525.1 uncultured Acetobacteraceae bacterium | reverse complement strand
ATTAATAACCCCCCCCCCACTTTCCCGGGGGGGGTGGGGGCCCGCGGCGCGCCCCCCCAACTCCTTCCTTCAATCAGCAGCCTCGCGGTCCTCCTCGTTGGATACCACCAGCAGCTTCTCCGCCACCACGCCGGCCTGCTCGCGTATCCGCCGCTCAATCATGTCGGCCATATCCTTGTGGTCGCGCAGGAACTGCTTGGCATTTTCCCGCCCCTGGCCGATCCGCTGGCTCTCGCAACTGAACCAGGCGCCCGATTTCTCCACTACGCCAGCCTTGACGCCAAGATCGACCAACTCGCCAACCTTGCTGATCCCCTCGCCATACATGATGTCGAACTCGACCTCGCGAAACGGCGGCGCCAGCTTGTTCTTGGACACCTTCACCCGCGTCTGGTTGCCGGTGACGTTCTCGCGGTCCTTGATCGAACCGATGCGCCTGATCTCCATGCGGATCGAAGCGTAGAATTTCAGCGCATTGCCGCCCGTCGTCGTCTCCGGATTGCCGAACATCACGCCGATCTTCAGCCGGATCTGATTGAGGAAAATCAGCATCGTGTTGCTGCGGGAAACCGAGCCCGTCAGCTTGCGCAGCGCCTGGCTCATCAGACGGGCATGCAGGCCGACATGGGTGTCGCCCATCTCGCCCTCGAGCTCGGCGCGCGGCACCAGAGCGGCGACGCTGTCGATCACCAGCACGTCGATCGCACCCGAGCGCACCAGCGTGTCGCAGATCTCCAGCGCCTGCTCGCCCGCGTCGGGCTGGCTGATCAGCAGGTTGTCCACATCCACGCCCAGCTTGCGCGCATAGGTGGGGTCGAGCGCGTGCTCGGCGTCGATAAAGGCGCAAGTGCCCCCTCGCTTTTGGGACTCCGCGATCGCGTGCAGGGCCAGCGTCGTCTTGCCCGAGCTCTCGGGCCCGTAAATCTCGACGATGCGCCCGCGCGGCAGGCCGCCTATGCCCAGCGCCAGATCCAGTCCCAGCGAACCGGACGGAATCACCTCGATCTGCTCGTCCGTGCCGCGCTGACCCATGCGCATGATCGAGCCTTTGCCGAAGGCCCGTTCGATCTGCACCATGGCGGCGTCTAGCGCCTTGTTCTTTTCCATCTCGTTTCTCCGAGTTTTTCGGGGTGGGGCGCGCAACCTACCGTGCAATAAAATTGTCTTAATCGCGCGTAACGTGTTGCCGCACTCTGTCATACGTTTCAACGCCGCCGCAACGCCCAATCGGCGGCGGCCGCCACTTTGTTTCACATCAATCCATGGCTGGTCATTGCGCATTAACGAATCGTATTTGGTTTGTTCCAAAACCTACCCTACTGCGAACAAAGCCGCAACGCCTATTCCGCCGTGGCCAGGCTTCCGGCGCGCACCGGCGCCAGCTTTGCCACCGCGCCGGTTAGCTCGGCCATCGCGAAAGGCTTGGCCAGAAAGGTGATGTCCTCGCTCGCCAGCGCGCGCCGCTGCTCGGCATCGGCATAACCCGACATCAGCAGTGCCGGTAGGCTGCCGCGCTGCCTGCGCAAGGCGCGCACCAGGCTCGGCCCATCCATGCCCGGCATCGAAACGTCGGAAACGACGCAGTCCAGACCCGTCAAATCACGTTGCAGCGCCGGCTCGGCGCCATCGGCCTCGATCACAGTCCAGCCTGCGCGACCCAGCGCCCGCTTGGCCAGGCGGCGGATGGCGTCATCGTCGTCGACCAGCAGAACGCAGCCCGCGCGCGCCACCGCGGGCGCCGAGGCCACGGCTGGCGGCCGGGCAGGGGCCTGCGCCGCGCCCTGATGCTTGGGTAAGGTGATGCAAAATCGCGTGCCCTGGCCCAAGGTGCTGTCCACGGTCAGTCTGCCGCCGGACTGGCGCACGATGCCCTGCACCATCGACAGTCCCAGCCCCGTGCCGCCATCCTCCCGGCGCGTGGTAAAAAACGGATCGAAGATGCGCGGCAGCACATCGGCGGGAATGCCCACGCCGGTGTCGGAAACCTCGATGACCGCGTATCGCCCCGCCGGCAACGCCTCGCACCCTGCTTCATCCTCATCCAGCACCAGCCGCCAATTCGTGGCGATGCGCAGCGTGCCGCCATCGGGCATCGCATTGCGCGCATTGACCGCCAGGTTCATCAGCACCTGCTCGAACTGCGTCGCATCCATCAGCACCCGGCGACCGGGCGCATTCAACGCCATCTCCAGCTTGATCCTGGTTCCCAGCAGCCGCCGCAGGAACTGCGCCGCACCTTCGACGGCCTCATCAAGCACCAGCACGCGCGGCTGCAGCGTTTGCCGCTGTCCGAACGCCAGAAGCTGGCGCACCAGGGCCGCCCCGCGCCCGGCGCTCGCGCGGATCTGCGCCAGATCCTCACGGTCGGGGCCGAAGGATTCACGCGCCTCCAGATCGTCCACCGCGCCCAGGATCGCGGTCAGCAAATTGTTGAAATCGTGCGCGATCCCGCCCGCCAACTCACCCACCACATGCAGGCGCTGCGACTGGCCCAAGGCCTCTTCCAGCTCATGCTCCCGTGCCAGATTGCCAAGCCGCAGCACGCCGGCCACCCGCCCCACGCGCAAGGATGTCAGGCTCAGTACCGCGGGCGCACCGTCCACCCGCGTTCTCAGGCTCAGATCACGCCCTTCGCGCAGCGCGCGGGCAAGCTGGCCGGGCGCGGGATCGGCCAGGCGTGCGCCGACGCCGCTGCCGGGCGCGGGCAGAACCGACCAGCCTCCGCCGACGCGAAGGATGCGCCCCTGCACATCGAGCAGTGCGATGCATCCGGCCGGATCGTTCAGCAGCGCGCGGAGCAGGCGGCGGTTTGGTAGCAAAACATCAAGCAGCCAAGTGAAGAAGACTAGGGGGAACGTGCCGTTCCCCCCCAGACCCCCCGTCGATTGGGTTTGGGGGGGATGGCACATCCCACCCAATTTTTTTCTTCCTCACAGCCTGCTCCGCCGCGCGCCGGAACCCTGCAGCCGAAACACATAGGCCACGATCTCAGCCACCGCCTTGAAGTGCTCCGCCGGTATCTCGCTCTCGAGTTCCACGCGATACAATGCACGCGCCAGCGGCGGATTTGCAACCATAGGTATGCGGTGATCCTGAGCAATCTCGCGTATTCGGGCGGCGACCTCGTCCATCCCCTTGGCCACTACCCGAGGCGCCGCGCGCGATCCCCGCTCATAGACCAGCGCGATGGCGTAGTGCGTTGGGTTGGTCACCACCACCGTGGCTTTCGGGACCGCCGCCATCATCCGCCGCCTGCTGCGGCTGCGCGCCAATTGGCGCAGGCGCTGCTTGATCTGCGGGTTGCCGTCCTGGTCTTTATGCTCGTCCTTCTGATCTTGCAACGACATGCGCAGCTTCTTGTTGTGCTGAAAGCGCACCCACGCCAAATCGGCGCCCGCAATCAGCGCCTGCGCGCCCACCAGCGGCATGATCAGCGCCCGCGCCTGCGCATAAAGAATGCTGCCGATCGCCGAGGCCGGCCGCGCCGCCATCGCCGGCAGCGCGGGCAGCGCCGCATGCAGCACGCTCCACAGCGTGGCCGCCATGATCGCCAGCTTGATCATTGACTTGCCCGTCTGCGCCAGCGTTTCTGACGAAAACATGCGCTTGATGCCGCGCCCCGGGTTGAGCCGCGAAATGTCCGGCATCAATGCGCCCGGATGCAGCAGGAAATTCGTCTGCAGCAGCGTGACGGCAATGGCCGCGGCGCAGGCGCCGATCGCGCAGGGCAGCGTGGCACGCAGCAGGCTGGAAGCGGCCGCGTGCAGATCCGGCTGCGTTTGGCGCAACGCGCGGGCAAACCACGACCGCGGCCCTTGGCTGCCGGCGTTGAGCTGAATTGCCAGCACGGTCAAGCCACCGGCCAGGCCGCCGAGCAACGTGAATTCGCGGGAGAGGGGGACGTCGCCTTCCTCGCGCGCCTTTTGCAGGCGTCTTGCGGAGGGCGCGAGATCCTTGTCTTCGTCAGACAAGGGAAGAAAGAGTCTTCTTTTTCTGAAGAAAAAGAAGCAAAAAGACTTTTGAAAGTTGTCTGCGTTCTCTCATGACAGAGGGATGTGATTCATGGCAGTTTGCCGAAACCATCTTCCGCCGCGCTCAGCCACACATGCACCAGGCTGCCCGACAACAGCGCCAGCAGCAGCACGCCGCCCAGCACTTGCCCTGGCAGCGCCGCGAAATAAATCTGCAATTGCGGCACAAGACGGGACATCAGCCCGAGCCCCATCTGCCACACCAAGCCGATCACCATGAACGGCGAGGCCAGCCGCAGCGCGAGCGCAAAATGCGCCCCCACGGCACGCACCGCCGTTTCAACCACATCCCCGCCCGCCGGCGCGCCGCCCGCCGGCCACGCCGCATAGCTGTCCGCCAACGCCGAAATCGGCGTCATGTAGGCCCCGCTGACCAAAATCGCGGCCGGTGCGGCAATGCCGAACAGCCGTCCGATGCCCGCGGTCTGCGCGCCGAAATTGGCGTCCGGCTGCAGCACGCTGGACAAACCCACCGAAAGTGAAATCACCTGCCCCGCCGCCGGCAGCGCCAACGCAATCAGCCGCGCCAGCCAGCCGAGAAATCCGCCGGCAAACAACTCCCCGCACACCATCGCGAACAGGCCCGGTATCGTGCCGGGCGGGCGGGGCAGCAGCGGACCCGCCACCGGCAGAAGCAAAAAAGTCAATGCCAGCGCCAGTCCCACGCGCAGCCGCGCCGGCAGGCCTTCCTCGGCCAGGCCAGGAAGCAGCACGATGGCCGCCCCCACGCGGCAGAGCACCATCATGAAGTCGAAAGACATCGACAGCAGCGCCTGGCTGAGCGCGGACGGCTCCATCCCGCGTCGCGCCTAGTTGCCGCCGATCGAGATCAGCTTGTCGAAATCGGCGCGCATCAGATCGCCGATCGTGCGCGCCATGAACGGGCCGGCATAATAGGCGGTGCCCAGCGTCGCGCAGAGTTTCGGCAGGAACGAGACCGTGCTGTCGCTGATTTGCGTCACCGCCTGGAACACGGCCACGAACAGCCCCGTGATCAGCGGCGCGATCAGCAGCGGGGCGCAGAGTTTCAGCGTCACGATCATCGCCGCATGCAATGCCGCCACGACATCGAGCTCCTGCATGATCAGATCGGCATCTTGATGATGTCTTGATAAGCCTGCAGCACGCGATCGCGCATGGCCACGGTCGTTTGCAGCGCCAGTTCCGCCTGCGACACGGCAGTGACCACCTGCGTCAGATCGCCATGCCCCGAAATCGCCTGCGCCGCCTGCGCGTCCGCCTGCTTGCCGCTGGAAACCGCCCCTTCCAAGGCGCGCCCCAGTACGCCCGAAAAGCTGTCGGCCCCGCCCGCCACATCGCCGGCCGGGCTCTGAGCGCCATTGAAACCCGAATACGCCTGCAGCGCCGAGGTGATCGCGGAAAGGCTCATTTCAGCAGATCGATCACGCGCGAGAGCATGCTGCGCGACGTCTGCATCACATTGAGGTTGGCGCTATACGACCGCTCCGCCTCGCGCATGTCCATCATCTCCACGAAACTGTTGACGTTGGGCGTGCGCACATAACCCTGCTTGTCGGCGGCCGGGCTCGACGGGTCGTATTTCTGCGGAAAGGGTGTCTGGTCCTGCACGACCGCTTTGACGCGCACGCTCTCCGCGCCCAGGCTGCGATCCAGCACGTTCTGAAATTCCACCATCTTGCGCCGGTAGGGCGTGCCACCCGGCGTCGATCCCGTGCTGTCCTCATTGGCCAAGTTCTCGGCGATCACGCGCAGCCGCTCGGTCTGCGCGTCCATGCCGCGGGCGGAAATCGTCAGCGCCTGTGTCAGGTCCATGGCCGCTAGCCGCCGCCATGGCCGAGGGCGGTCAAATACATGCCCATCGTCGTCTTCCACAGATTGCTGACCATGTTGGCCGAGGTCTCGTCATCGGCCACCTTCGTCAGCTCGCTCTCCACGCTGACCGTGTTGCCGTCCGGCGCGCGGGCGGAAGCCGGTTCCGTGACCAGCGACGCGCCCTCGAACACGCCGCCAAGATGCGCGGCATCGGTGCGCGCCGGCGCCACCGCGCTGCCCTGCAGCAGCTTTTCGAACGGCGAGAGATCACGCGCGTGGTAATCGGGCGTATTGGCGTTGGCGATGTTCTGCGCCAGCACGCGCTGACGCTGATCGATATATTCCAGCCGCCTGGACGCCGCGGAAAAAAAATCCGCCCCGCCATTGCCATTCGCATCCGAAATCATCGCCACCCTCGATCGCTCCGCGCACCCTGCAACACCCTCCGTTAACAATCCCTAAATCCCACACAGCGCAGATCATTAACCCCACGCCTGCATGCTGCGCGCCATGGCACTGGCCACAGCACATGAGGGTCCGGCCCTTGCACCCGATCTCCATGCTCCGCACGGGCGGGGTGGCTGGCACCCGGGCGCCGCCTACGAACGGCTGGTGACGCTGGCCGAACGCCTCGGCCGCATGGTCGCGGTAGCCCCCCGCCGGATAGCCGCCCCCCCCCCGGGGGACCGTGCCCGGGTAGAGGATT
>CAXUNZ010000034.1:0-1236 GCA_964252525.1 uncultured Acetobacteraceae bacterium | reverse complement strand
GGGTGGGCCTGCTTTGCGCCAAGGCGCTGGACCTCGATCTCCCCGAAGCACGCCAGCTTGTGCCGATGCTGCTCGAACTGCGCGCGCAAATCGATGGCCTGAGTGCCACCATCGCCGGCCAGCGGCCACGGCCCGCGTTACCGAACGCCAGTTCCCGGGTCGCGCATTGAGCCTCTTGGCCACCGCCCAGGCCGCTGCGGCGCTGTGCGTGGTTCTCGCCCTCGTCCTGCTGACCGGCCTGCTCGCCCGGCGCGCCTGGCCCGGCGCCCGCCCGGCGCCAGAAGCCAATGCCCTGCGCCTGCGCGCCACCCTAGCGCTGGATGCCCGCCGGCGGGTGCATCTGCTCGACGCGTCCGGCTCCACCGTGCTGGTGCTGACTGGTGGCGCCACGGAAATCATGTTCGCCCTGCCGCCGCACCCGCACGCATGAGCCGCAGGCGGCTGATCTGCTTTCTGGCGCCGTTGGCATGGCTCGCGCTGTTCTGCGCGGGCGCGCACGCCCAGTCCTTCAGCGTCGATCTCGGTCAGGCCGGCGCCCACGCAGCCGCCGGCACAGGCACGACCGGGCGCCTGGTTCAGATCACCGCGCTGTTCACCGTGCTCTCGCTCGCGCCCAGCCTGCTGGTCATGGTCACGGGCTTTACCCGCATCGTCGTCGTGCTGACCCTGCTGCGCGCCGCTCTCGGCGCCCAGGGCACGCCACCCAACGTGGTCGTCATCGGCTTTGCCATGTTCCTGACCTTCTTCGTCATGCAGCCCACGCTGGACCGCGCCTGGTCGGAGGGCGTGCAGCCGATGATGGATGGCCGCCTGCCCGAAGTCGAAGCCTTAACGCGCGCCGCCGAGCCCTTCCGACCCTTCATGGCCGCCAACGCCAAACCGGCCGATCTCGCCTCCTTCGAGGAGATGGCCCACCTCGCCCCCTCTGCCGATCCCGCGCCCTGGCGCGCCCTGATCCCGGCTTTCATGGTGGGCGAATTGCGCCGCGCCTTCGAAATGGGCTTCCTGCTCTATCTGCCGTTCACAATCATCGATCTGGTCGTTTCCAGCGTGCTGATGTCGCTCGGCATGATGATGCTGCCGCCCAATGGCGTGTCCCTGCCGTTCAAGCTGATCTTCTTCGTCATGGTCGATGGCTGGCGCATGGTGGCGGGCAGCCTGACGCAGAGTTTCATGGGCGGCTAAGAACACCTTTCAAAACCTGCGATACAGAGCTCTGAGGCAGATAAGCGAACA
>CAXUNZ010000033.1:0-19936 GCA_964252525.1 uncultured Acetobacteraceae bacterium | reverse complement strand
TTAAGGCATCGCGCTCACTGATTGTGGATTCACGTTTCGCCATCAGCGTCATCGCCAACGCACGCAGTCCCTCTAGGTCTTCGGGCAGGCTCTAAGAGGTGCTGTCTGCCGCGTGCATGGCATACGAATTCTACGCGGCAGCCACCGGTTTGTGAATCGACTTTGTTGTCTGGACACGCGTCCAATCCAACCCGTCAAACAAAGCAGCGAATTTCACCGGTGACAGCCGCATCACCCCGTCCACAATCAGTGGCCAGCGGATGCGTGTAGCGCGACAATCGGGTGCGAGAGCAGCGTCAATCAGGATGAGAGTTGATTGTCGCGGCGGCACGAGGTTTGCTGGTTTGATTGGCGCTGGCAAGGGTCAATCGGCGGGCTGATTGTCGCTAAGCGTCGATGGATCGGTGTTCTTGATTGTCGCGCGTCCGGTGGTTGTGTGGCGCTGGACGGTGGCGCGGCGGCGGTAGCTTTCGACGTTCATCTCAAAGATCGTGGCGTGGTGCACCAGGCGATCGACCGCGGCCAGCGTCATTGCCGGATCGGGGAAGATCTTGCCCCACTCGCCAAATGGCTGGTTGGCGGTGATCATGGTGGAGCGCCGTTCGTAGCGCGCTGATCAGTTCGAAGAGCGCGGAGGTTTCCGCCTGGTCCTTGATGACGTAGGCGATGTCGTCGAGAATCAGCAGATGGTATTTGTCGAGCTCGGCAATAGCGCTTTCCAGGGCCAGGTCGCGGCGGGCCAGTTGCAGCTTCTAGACGAGATCGGAGGTGCGGGTGAACAGCACGCGCCAGCCATTGTCGATGAGGGCTAGGCCGATTGCCGTGGCAAGTTGGCTTTGCCGCCGCCTGGCGGCCCGAACAGGATCAAGTTGGCGCCTTTCTCCAGCCAGCCGTCGCCGGAACACAGGGCCAGTATCTGCGCTTTGGAGACCATTGGCACGGCATCGAAGGCAAAGCTGTCCAGGCTTTTGCCCGGCGGCAGGCAGCGCCTAACGCTTCATAAGCTCATGTTGCCGCAGGGGCAGTCGCGTCGGTCTGGTGATTTTTTCGACGTAAATTCACGACGGGGGGTGTGGGGAGAATGGCTCATTCCCTCCAGCTCTTTCCGTCAAAACGGCTTCAACAACCGCCCAATATAATCCAGCTCCTCCCGCCCGCGCGCCCGATCACCCTCCCGCCTTCGCAGCTCCTCTTGAATCGCCCTACTCCGCGCCTCCTCGCGCGTCGTGGGCACCACCACGCTGCCGTCGTCCTCGGCCTTGCCGCCCATCCCCTGGCGCACCGGCCGGCCGAGCGGGTCGCGCTCGCCCTCTCCCTCGCCGCCGAGTCCACCCTGCCCCATCTCCTCGCCGGGCTGACCCGCGCCGGGCACGATCGCCATTTGCGCATTGGCCGCCATCTGATCGCTCATCGACTTGCCGCCCTTCTGCAAATCGGCAATCGCGCGCGCCTCGGCCTGACGCGCCGCCCCCTCCTGTCCCGAGGTTAGCGCGTCTGTGGCCGCGCCCATGTCGCGGGAGGCATCGTCCATCGAGGGCGGCACCTTGCCCCCCCCTGCGCCAAAGGCACCCTTCACCGCATCCAGCGCCCTGCTGAGCGCGCGCTGCGTGCGCGCATCCGCTCCGCGCAGCTCCTCATTGGCTTCGAGCTGATCGGCGTCTGGGGGCGGAGCCATGCCGTCCGGGTTATAGCCGGGCGCCAGCGGCGGCGGCCGGGGCGCCCTGTGCTGGGCATTGTCCATCAGCCCGGCCTCGCGCTTGATCATGTCCTGCACGGCGCCGGTCTGCTGGCGCTGCTGCTTGTTGGCGCGCTCCGCCTCGCGGGCCTGCTCGGGCGTGAGCACCTTGGCGTCGCGCAGCTTGGTCAGCAGCTTTTCGATCTCGGCCAGCTTGCGCTGGGCTTCGGCGTGATCGCCGCGCTGCTCTGCCTGCTGCATTTCCTGCATCAGCCTGTCCAGGCTGGGCATGTGGAAGGCCTGATGCGGATCGAAGGGGGGCATCTTGCCGTCATGCACCGCTTTACGGGCCAGATCGGCCAGGCGGCGGGACAGCGCCTCCGCCAGGCGGCGGATTTGCCGGTCGACCTCGCTGTCGTTCTGCTTGCCGGCGGCACGATCGGCGAGCGCCCGGCGCAACGCCTCGCGCGCATGGTCGAGCGCCTTTTCGCTGGGTTCGGGCAAGGCGCCATCCAAGGCCAACGCGACGATCCACAGCCGCGCCTGCGCATCGGCAATGCCCGCGGCCGAAGCGTCATGCCGCAGCTTCGCGCCAACGGAGACCAGATTTAGGTACAGCCCGCTCTGACCGGCAAGGCTGGCGCTGTCGCGCGGGCTTTGCGCGAGCGCGTCGATGTCGGCCGCCGCTTCCAGCGGGCGCTCATCGCCCAACGCCAAGCGCCGGCGCAGATCGATGATGGCGCGGGCCAGGCCGTTGTGGAACACGCGCGCGGGCAGGGTGATGTGGGCTGGCGCGCTGGCGTTTGTCTGGCCGGAGACGTCCCGCGCGATCAGCCTCGCCTCCATGCGCACGCCGGCCAGCGGGTTGGACGAGAGGTCGCGGCGGAGCGTGCCCGTGGCGTCGCGCGGCGTGCCGGGCAGCGGGATGGCGACCTCGATCGGCGCCACGTCCGGATGACCGTCCGGCGCCAGACGAGCGTGCAGGCCGTTGACGCCCCAGCGCTGGGCCACGTGCCAGGGCAGTGCCAGTTCGGGCGAATGGCCGGCCTGACCGGGAACCCCGGACCAGTTCACCTCGGGCGGCTCGTTGGCAAGTACATCGATATGCCAACGGCCAAGCTCGCGCCACGCGCGCGAGACGCTCAGCGCGCCGCTGTGGCGCAGAAGGATGCTGGCCTGCCAACTGCCCGGCCCGAGCGTATGGAATTTGGCGGCGCCGTCCGCGGTGAAGAGCCGCGGTTTGAAGCGCCCGCCCGTCAGGCTGATTTTCAGGCGCGATCCCCGCGGCACCTGCACCGGCGCGCCATCATGCGGAAGCAGTATGGGCGCAAGGCCGGTATAGGGGGGCGGTTCGATCCATCCTTGCAGTGACACGTTGATCGCGGCCGAGGTGGCGAAGCCGGGCAGGAAGGCGGTACGCAGGCGCGGCAGGGCATCGTCGCCGGCTGTCGCCACACCGGCGGTCAGCAGGATCAGGGAGAGGAAGCGCAGGGCGGCCGGGTCATGCGCCGGCATGTTGGGGCTCGGCGCGCGCAGGCGAAGGCGGGCCAGGGCCGCCTCGGCGCGGGCGAGGTGGAGGGACCACAGGCCCGATGCGCCGGCAAGGGCGGCGGGACGATCGGCGAGGACCATGAAGGGGCGGTGCGGCAGGTCGCTGTCGCGCTCAAGTCGCGCTTCGGCCGCGGCCACGCCCGGGCGCGGCTGTCCCCGCAAGCCGGCGCGCAGCAAGAAGATTGCCGCGGCGAGCGTCGCCACCACGAAAAGGGTAGGCCCGAACGCCCCGCCCGGCACCAGACCCAGGAGAGCCACGCCGATGGATGCGGCCAGCACCGCGCCGGCAGCCCAGGTGACACGGGCGGCGTATTCCGTCCAGAGCACGGCCAGCGCGGCACGGCGCCACCAGGCAAGACGGCGCGCATTCATGGGGCGAAAACCGGCTGCATCTCGTCCTTCCAAAGCGCCTCCTGCTCGCCCCTGGCGCGGATCAGCGCGTGGCGGCCGGCATCGACCATACACTGCGCCGCGAGTGGGCGCGCATTGTATGTGGCGCTCATCACCGCACCGTAAGCCCCCGCGTCCAGCACCGCCACCAGGTCGCCCTCTGCCAGCCTGGGCAGCGTGCGGGCACGGGCGAAGACATCGCTGCTTTCGCAGACCGGGCCGGCGACATCGACGCTCTCCGACCCGGCGGTGCGCGCGACCGGGCTGACCGGCACGATGCCGTGCCAGGCGTCGTAAAGGGCGGGCCGCAGCAGATCGTTCATCGCCGCGTCCAGAATGACGATGGGGCGGGCCATGCCCGCGCGGCGGACCCGGATGACGCGGGAAAGCAGCAGGCCGGCCGGGGCGGCGATCCAGCGGCCCGGCTCGACCGATAGCGAAAGGTCCAGGCCGGCAAAGGCGCCGCTGATGGCGGCGGCCCAGGCTTCAGGCAGCGGGGCGGGCTCGGCTGCGTACGAGACCGCCAGGCCGCCGCCGCAATCCAGGGTGTGCACCGCATGGCCGGCGGCGCGGAGGGTGCGGGTGAGGGCGGCCATGCGCGCGTAGGCCGCGGCGTAGGGCGCCATGGTAAAAATCTGGCTGCCGATGTGAACGGCCAAGCCCACGGGCGCGATGCCAGGCAGGGCGGCGGCGTGGGCGTAGAGGGCGGCCGCGTCATCATGGGCGATGCCGAATTTATCGCCGGCGCGGCCGGTGGCGATCTTGCTGTGGGTGGCCGCGTCCACGTCCGGATTGACGCGCAGGGCGATGCGGGCGACCGCACCGCGCGCCTGCGCCAGCGCGGAGAGGGTGGCGAGTTCCTCGGGGCTTTCGACGTTGATCTGGGCGATGCCGGCGTTAAGCGCCGCTTGCAGTTCGGGCGCGGTCTTGCCGACGCCGGAGAAGACGATGCGCCGGGGCGGGATGCCGGCATGCAGGGCACGGGCGAGTTCTCCGCCGCTGACCACGTCCGCCCCCACGCCTTCGGCGGCCAGGGTGGCGAGAACGGCGATGTGGTCATTGGCCTTGACCGCGTAGTGGATGGCGATGCCGGGCAGGGCGGCGCGCAGGCGCGCCGCGCGGGCGCGCAGGGTGGTGGCGCCGGTGATCCAGCATGGCGTGCCGTAGGCTTGCGCGATGGCGGCGAGCGGCACGCTCTCGAAGAGGAGGCCGTCTCGGGCGTGCATGCGCAGCGATGGCCGGGCGGTGATGAGTTCGGCGGCGGAAGGCAGAGGAAGGGTCCGTTCTTTTTTGAAAAAAAGAACCAAAAAACTTTTGCAAGTTTAGCGCGAGGCTGCTGCAACGCGTAAGTAAACCAACAAAAGTTTTTTGCTTCTTTTTTTCAAAAAAGAAGAACTTCCCTCAATGCGTCGGATAAACCTTCGGATACGTCACCTGATCCGCCGGCCCCGGCGGGCTAGGCGACCCAAGCTTGCCGCAAGCGGCTAGAGCAACACACAGCGCCAGCGCCAAAGCCTTCACGACGATAACTCCTTCAGCCAATGTTGCGCCCGCATCGCCACCAGGCCGGGCGCCGTGCCGCCCAGGCTTGTGCGGGAGGCGACGGACGCCTCGACAGTCAAAACGGCGAACACATCTTCGGTGATGGCGGGTTCGATGTCCTGCATGACCACCAGAGGCAGATCGGCGAGGCCGCTTCCATCCGCCTCGGCCCGCGCCACCAGGCGGCCGGTGACGTGATGCGCCGTGCGAAAAGGCAGGCCGGCGACGCGGACGAGCCAGTCGGCAAGGTCGGTTGCGGTGGAGAACGCGCCGCCGGCGAGAGCACGCATGCGCGGCGCGTTGGCCTGCATGTCACCGATCATTCCGGTGGCGGCGGCGAGCGCGAGGGAGATCGCTTCGGTGGCGTCGAACACCGGTTCCTTGTCCTCCTGCATGTCCTTTGCGTAAGCCAAAGGCAGGCCTTTCATGGTGGTGAGCAGGGCGACCAAGCTGCCCATGATGCGGCCGGATTTGGCGCGGGTGAGCTCCGCTGCGTCCGGGTTGCGCTTCTGCGGCATGATGGAGCTGCCGGTGGTGAAGGCGTCCGAGAGCGTTATGAAATCGAAGGGGGCGCTGCACCAGATGACGATTTCTTCGGCGAGCCGCGAGAGATGGATGGCGGTGATGGCCATACCTGCGAGGTATTCCAGCGCGAAATCGCGATCCGAGACCGCGTCCAGCGAATTGGCGCAGGGGCGGTCGAAACCCAGCGCCTCGCTGGTCATGGCGCGGTCGATGGGAAAGGACGTGCCGGCCAACGCCGCGGCACCGAGAGGACATTCGTTCAGGCGGTGGCGCGCGTCGGCAAGCCGGGTGCGATCGCGCGCGAACATCTCCACATAGGCCAGCAAATGGTGGCCGAAGGTGACGGGTTGGGCGGTTTGCAGATGAGTGAAGCCGGGCATGATGGTGGCGGCGTATTCGGCGGCGCGGGAAGCGAGTGCGTGCATGAGGGCGGTGAGTGCCGTAAGCTGCGCATCAATGGCGTCCCGCACCCAGAGGCGGAAATCGGTGGCGACCTGATCGTTTCGGCTGCGCGCGGTGTGCAGACGCCGGCCGGGCTCGCCGATGCGTTCGGTCAGGCGGGCTTCGATGTTCATGTGAACGTCTTCGAGCGCCTCGTCCCACGTGAAGCGGCCGCCTTCTATGTCCGCGGCGATGGTGGCCAGGCCGGCGCCGATGGCGGTCTGGTCGGCCTGGGAGATGATGCCGGTTTGCGCCAGCATGGCGGCGTGGGCAGAGGAGGCGGCAATGTCCTGGCGCCATAATGTGCGGTCGAAGCCGACCGAGGCATTGATACGGGCCATGATGTCCGCGGGCGCCGAGGCAAAGCGGCCGCCCCATTGGCTGTTGGCGGGCGCGTTTTCAGGGGAGGACATGCGATGCGGACTCTGATCGGACGGCGCGGCGCGCTGGGCCTGGGCGGAAGCCTAGTGGCGGCGGCCTGGGCGTGCAATTCGGCGCTCGGGCAGGCGATGATCCCGCTTTCGGGCGTGACGCGCGTAAGCCCGCCGGCGGCGCTGCCGGATCTGGCTTTTGTCGGGCTCAACGGGGCGGCGGTGAAGCTGTCGGCCTTTCGCGGCAAGCCGGTGGTGCTGAATTTCTGGGCGACGTGGTGTTCGCCCTGCGTGGCGGAACTGCCGGCTTTGGATCGCCTGGCGGCGAGCGGCGTGATGGTGCTGGCGGCCTCCACCGATCATGGCGGGGCGGCGGTGGTGGAACTATTTTTGAAGAGCCACGGGATTGTGCACGCGCGGGTTGTGCTGGACAGCGGCAACGACGCAGTACATGCCGCCGGTGTGGCGGGTTTTCCGACGACGCTGATCATCGATGCGCAAGGCAAGTTGCGCGGCAAGCTGGAAGGGCCGGCGGATTGGAGCGGCGCGGGAAGTTTGGTGGGTGCGCTAACCGGATGAAGGGCGGGAAATAATTTTTTCGTCTTCAAGCGCCTTGAGAATAGCCGCCACGGTATCATCGATGCTTCCCGTGACGTTTACCGTGATGGGATGTTCATCCGGCGCCGGCTCTTCCAGCGTCTTGAGTTGGCTTTCCAGCATGCTCGGCGGCATAAAATGGCCGGTGCGTCTGGCCAGATGCTCCTCGATGATTTTTGCGTCCGCGTGCAGATAGAGGATGCGCACGCAGGCGCGGCCGGCGACCATGGTGTCACGGTAGCTGCGTTTCAGCGCGGAACATGTGACCATGCCCGGCTCCCCGGCGGCGACGCGCGCATCGATCCAGGCACGCACCGCGGCAAGCCAGGGCTTGCGGTCTTCGTCCGTCAGCGGAATGCCGTGGGACATCTTGTCGATATTGGCCGCGGGGTGCAGATCGTCGCCTTCCTGAAACGGCCAGTGGAGGTGCGTGTTCAGCGCGAGCGCAATCGTCGATTTGCCGACGCCGGAGACGCCCATGACAATCAGGATCGTGTTGCTCATCCGGGGACAAAGCGGGTCACGCCTTGCTCCCCGGCGACGAGCGCCATTTCGGCCATGCCGATAAACAAGCCGCTTTCGACGACGCCGGCAATGGCGGAGATATCGTCACGCAGGCGCCGCGCGTCCGCGATGGCGTCATACCTTGCATCCAGAATGTAATTGCCGCCGTCTGTCAGATAGGGTTCGCCGGCTTGCGTCATCCGTTGCACGATTTGGCCGCCCGTCGCGGCCAGCCGTTCGCGCGTGGCCTGCCAGCCGAAGCGCGCGACCTCGATCGGCACGGGCGCCGTGGTGCCGAGCCAATCGACGAGCTTGCTGTCATCGGCGATAATGATAAGGCGCGCGGACGCGCTGGCGACGATTTTTTCCCGCAGCAGCGCCCCCCCAAGGCCTTTAACGAGATCAAGGCTGTCACGCTTGATTTCATCGGCGCCGTCTATCGTAAGATCGATCCTGGGCGTGGTGTCGAAATCCACGAGCCTGAGGCCGCCGGCGCGCGCCTGTTCAGCGCTGCGCTCACTGGTGGGAATGCAGGTGATGCGCAAGCCGGCGCGCGCGCGGGCGATCAGCGCCTCTATCATGAAGGTGGCGGTGGAGCCGGTTCCCAGGCCCACGACCATGCCGTCCTGGACCATGTCGGCGGCTTGCTGGGCGGCCTGGCGTTTTTGCGGTTCGTGAGTCATAGGAAGGAAGGCTGTTCTTTTTTGAAAAAAAGAATCAAAAAACTTTTATTCGTTGATAGCGTGGTGTTGCCGTAGACGCCATGAGCAAAAGTTTTTTGGTTCTTTTTTTCAAAAAAGAACTGCTTGCCTTTCCTCCTCATGGCGCGCCCCAAGCCGCGTCATCCACAAACCAAATCAATTCGCCCATCGCGGTAGCGCGCGCCGCGGGGGCGGAGCGGTCACCTGACAGAACCCGCTTCAGCACGTTGCGCTTGCTTTCGCCGGCGACAAGAAAGGCCATGGCCGTGCTGGCCGCGAGTGCCGGGTATGTCAGTGTAATGCGGGCCTGTTTCACGCTGGGGTCCGTCACGGCGGTGACCCATTTCTGCGTTTCTTCCAGGGCGGGGTTGCCGGGGAAAAGCGAGGCGGTGTGACCGTCCTCGCCCAGGCCCATGAAGGTGACATCGAAGAGCGGGCGGGACATGTCGAGCGCCTGACTGCCGTAATAGGCCGACAACAGCGCCTGGTAATCGGCCGCGGCGCGATCGGGCGCGCCCGTGCCCGCAATCGGCATGATATTGGCCGGCCGAATCGGTACGTGGTCGAGCAATGCCTCGCGCACCATGCGGTAGTTGCTGTCGGCATCATCGTGCGGCACGAAGCGCTCATCGCCGAAGAACCAGAAACTGCGGTCCCATGGAAAGCGCGTGCGGTAGCTCTCGCTCGCCAACGTTTCATACAACGCCTGCGGGGTGGAGCCGCCGGAGAGGCAGATGGCGAAGCGGCCGGCCTTGGCGGTGGCGCGGGCAGTGAGCCAGTCGGCGACGTCGTGGGCCAGATCGGCGACCTTGCGGATTTGCGGCTCAGCCATTTGCCGTCTCCAGGATGAAGCGTTCTATGGCGATGGCAAATCCTTCATCCTCGGAGGATTCCGTCACATGGGTGGCTTGTTTCTGCACGGCTTCGCTGGCGTTGCCCATGGCAATGGACAGGCCACCACGGCGGAACATCAGCGTGTCGTTCGGCTGATCGCCGATCGTTGCAATTTCATCGGCGCCGATACTGAAATGCCGGGCGAGGTAATCGACCACGTCGCCCTTGTTGGCCTGCTTGTGCGTGACATCGAGGTAGTAGGGCTGCGAGAGCGCGGCGGATGCAGCCTCGCCCAGCGCTTCCTGCACTTGCTTGGCTACCTGTTGCATCTTGTCCAGATCGTCGCTGCAGCCGACGATCTTCACCGCTTCATTCAGCGCGTCGCCGTAATCGGCCACAATCTTGGGCGGAAACTTGACCGTCCATTCCTCGCGCGCGACATGCGGCGCGTCCTTGTTGTGGACCAGCCAATCGGCGCCGCTATACAACCATACATCCAGGCCGTGCTCCGACAGAATCTTGACGGTCTTGTCGGCTGTTTCACGGGAGAGCGTGTGGCCTTCTATGATGGACAGGTCCGGATTGACCCACTGGCCGCCATTAAAGCCGGCGATCGGCGTATCTATGCCAAGCGGTTCGATCAGCATGGCCATGCCTTTGGGCGGACGGCCGCTGGTGATGGCGAATTTGATGCCGGCTGTGCGCAAATCCTTGACGCGGGCGATGGCGCGCTCCGTCAGTCGCTTTTCCTTCGTGACCAGCGTTCCATCCACGTCGGCAAGGAAGAGTTTGATCGCGGGCAATTGTCAGCTTTCCTTTGCATGCGGCAGAATGAACTCCTTGATCGCGCGCGCCCAGCCGTCATTGTCGTTGCTGGCAGTGACGTATTTGGCGCGGCGTTTGACCTCATCCGGCGACTGGCCCATGGCGACGGAGATTGGCGCCACGTCGAACATCGGCACATCGTTTCCCATGTCCCCGATAACGGCAATTTCCGCAAGATCGATGTTCATCAGGGCGGCGATGCCGCGGACAGCCTGGCCCTTGTTGCCGGCAGGGTCAGTGATGTCGAGATAGTAGGTCTGGCTGAGATGGATGGCGGCGCTGCCAGCAAATTTGTGCTGTAGCTCGGTTTCGCACCGCGCAAGTTTGGCGTTGTCCTTCGACGCGGCCATAATCTTGCCCGCCTGGGCAAGGTCATGATCGAAGGAGGCGACCTGACGATACGGCATCTGAACCGTTTTGGCTTCCCAGTCCACGTAGTCGCCGGCCGGATCGAGTATCAGCCATTCGGTGGGCGTAAACAGCCACGGCGCGATATCCTGCGTGCCCAGATAGGCGATGATGTCGCGCGCGACGTCCCGCGGCAGAAAATGCGAGGAGAGAATTTTACCGTCCGGTGCCGTGATGACGGCACCATTGAACGCGCCACGCGGTGTGGTGAGATTGAGTGCACGGGCAAATAATTCGATGCCATGCGGCGGCCGGCTGCTGGTCAGCGCCAGCGCCACGCCAGCCTGGGCCAGAAGCCGCGCCGCGTCGTGCGTGGCTGGCGTCAGTTGCTTGTCACGCGTGACCAGCGTACCGTCGATATCGGAGACGAGAAGGCGGATCACGCTCAATGCTGCTCGACGTGGCCGCCGAATTTGTTGCGCATGGCCGAGAGGAGTTTTTCGCCGAACGTGTTGCCCGAGCGCGAGCGGAACCGCGTAAAGAGCGCGGTGGAGAGAACGGGGACGGGCACAGCTTCCTCGATGGCGGCTTCTATGGTCCAGCGGCCTTCACCGGAATCATCCACGTGGCCGGAGAATTTGTCGAGCGTCGCGTTTTCCGCCAAAGCCGCGGCGGTGAGGTCGAGCAGCCAGGAAGAAACCACGCTGCCGCGGCGCCAGACTTCGGCGATATCGGGGATGTTAAGCGTGAAGCGCTGATCTTCGGGCAAGTCCTCGGAAGATTTTAGCTTGAGCACTTCAAAGCCTTCGGCATAGGCCTGCATCAGGCCATATTCGATGCCGTTATGTACCATTTTCACGAAATGACCGCTGCCGGCGGGACCGCAGTACATGTAGCCTTGTTCGGGTCGCGGATCACCGCCGTGGCGCTCAGTCGTGCGCGCGATGTCCCCCATTCCGGGGGCCAGCGTCTTGAAGATGGGATCCAGGCGCGTGACGGTTTCGGCCGGTCCGCCGATCATCATGCAATAGCCGCGCTCCAGTCCCCAGACCCCACCCGAGGTGCCAACATCTATGTAGTCTATGTGCTTGTCGCGCAGTGCGGCGGCGCGCCGGATGTCGTCCTTATAAAAGCTGTTGCCGCCATCGATGATGGTGTCACCCGGTTCAAGCAGGTTGGCCAGTTCGCTGATGGTATCTTCGGTGATTTTGCCGGAGGGCAGCATGACCCAGACGGCGCGGGGCTTGTCGAGTTTGGCCACCAGTGTTTTGAGGTCGGTGGCACCCTGCGCGCCCTTGTCCGTGATGGTTTTGACCACATCCGCGCTACGGTCGAAGACCGCAACATGGTGGCCGTTCTTCACCAGCCGCAGCGAAATGTTGCCACCCATTCGCCCCAGCCCAATGACACCAAGCTGCATCGTCATCTCCGTCATGGTTTGCAACGGCCCCGCGCTATTGGCCCGATGCCTTAACTTACGTTAGCGCCTTCTTGATGACGTCCAATCCATCTGGGCCGCTCAAGTGAACGCGTAGAGCCCTCCGCCCGCGCTCGGCAAGCACGCCGAAATCGCCGCGCGCCTGCGCGGCCTTGACGACGGAGAAGGTGTATTTTTCGCCCGGCACTTGCAGGTCAGCCGCATCATCGGCGGTGATTTGCAAGAACACGCCACTGTTCGGTCCGCCCTTGTAGGCTTGTCCTGTCGAATGCAGGAAGCGCGGGCCGAATTCGGCCGCGACCGCCACGTGGCGCCCGTTGCGGATAAGCAGACGCAATTCGTCGAGCTTGGCGATGCTGGCGGGATTGCGTTCGATATAAGCAAGCAGGCCGGCGTAATCGCCTGGTTTGAGGCGGTTGAAATGCGCACGCAGAACGTCAGCGAGCGACGCGCCACGCAAAGCTTGTGCGTTCGCGGCATCGGCGTAAAGCTTCACGCCGTCAAATGTCGCAAACGGCGTTTCGGCAGGCAACGAACCGGCGTGCGCATATTCGTCGGTCAGTTCGCGCGTCTTGATTTTGCTGGCTTCGACATCGGGCTGGTTGAAGGCGTTGATGCCGAGTTGGCTTCCGGCGACCGCGACGGCAAATTCCCAAAGAAAGAATTGCTGGGCGATTTCCATGTGGCCGTTCAGTGTGGCGCGGATGACCGGTTGACCGGCTTTTTCAAGCGCGGCGATGGCGGCGTCCTGGGCGGCATCGGGCGCATCGGCAAGCCGCAGATAGGCAAATACGCGATCGCGGCCATACACATCGGGCGCAGCGAGCGCTTCACCGTCGATGGGAATAAGTCCACGGCCGATTTTGCCGGTGGACTCAGCAATCAGTTGCTCCAGCCAGGCGCCTAGATCGGCTACACCGGGCGAGGCCACGATCGTGACCTTGTCATGTCCCTGCAAACCAGCCTGGCCCAAAATCGTGCCGAGCTGCACACCAGGATTATGGCCGGGCGGGGTGCCCGCCGAACATGATTGCACCATGCGCGAGGCCGAAGCGAGGAACTGTTCGATGTCGATGCCGATGGCAGCGGCCGGCACCAGGCCGAAATTCGACAAAACCGAATAGCGGCCGCCTATCGCCGGATCACCGTAGAAGATGTGACGGAAGCCGTCCCCCTCGGCCACTTTCTGCATGTGCGAGCCGGGATCGGTGACGGCGACGAAATGGCTACCGGCGCGCTCCGCACCCACGGCCGCCTTCATGCGGTCGAAGAAATAGGCCCTGAGGATATTTGGCTCCAGTGTACCGCCCGATTTACTGCTGACAATGACAAGTGTCTTCGTCAGATCGACGGCGTTTTCAAACGTTTTGATCTGCTGTGGGTCGGTGCTGTCCAACACGTGAAGGGTTGGCCAGCCGGCACGATGACCAAAGGTGCGGCCAAGCACTTCCGGGCCCAGGCTGGAACCACCCATGCCGAGCAGCAAGACGTGCGCAAAACCTTCCTTTCTCACGTCATTCTGGAAATCGAGCAGCTCCCGGACGTTCTTCGTGCGCTCGGCGACGATGCCAAGCCAGCCCAGCCACTTGCCCTCGTCCTCATTCGTCCACAGCGACGCCTCGTGCGCCCAAAGCGCGCGCACGCATCCCTTGCGGCGCCAGGTATCGAGCGTGCTGGTGTAGGATTTGTCCAGATCGGGTGGCAACGTCCAGGACAATCCGGAAATCGTGCTGCCGCTGAGCTTGGTCCGCTTCTCCGCCACTGCGCCAAGAAGATTGTCCGCGGCATCGGCAAACAACTCCACGCCGTTCTGCACAAGATGCTTGGTCACGCCGGCAAGATCGAGGCCCAGGCGTTCAACCTCGGCCAGCACATGCCGCGCTTCGTCCAGTCCCTGGCTCAGCGTGTCCTCCGCGTGACCATGCGCGCGGAAGGCATCCATGGTCGCGGGCGGCATCGTGTTGACCGTGTCGCGGCCGATCAACTCCTCGACGTAGAGGACGTCGCTGTAAGCCTTATCCTTAGTGCCGGTGCTGGCCCAGAGCAGACGCTGCGGGTTGGCGCCTGCCGCCTCCAATTTCTTCCAGCGATCCGTTTCCTTCATCTCCTGGTACCAGGCATAAGCCTGCTTGGCGTTGGCAATGGCAACACGGCCACGCAGCTTCTTCAGCGCGTCGGATTGCGGATCGCCTGCCGCCACACGTTCATCGATTGCCTTGTCGATCAGCGCATCGATGCGGCTGACGAAAAAGCTCGCGACGCTTGAAATGCGCGAGATGTCGAGGCCATGCGCCACACGTGCCTCCAGACCGACCAAATAGGCCTCGGCCACCGCCTGATAGGCCTGCAGCGAAAACAGCAGCGTGACGTTGATATTGATCCCATCCTCGATCAGGATGCGCACGGAGGGTGCGCCCTGTTCAGTGCCAGGGACCTTGACCATCAGGTTCGGGCGATCGACCCATTTCCACAAGCGGCGCGCCTCGGCAATGGTTTCTTCCGTGCGCAACGCCAAATAGGGCGACACCTCCAGGCTGACAAAGCCGTCGAGTCCGCGCGTGCGTTCAAAGACCGGCCGCAGCACATCGGCTGCGTGCTGTATGTCATCGACCGCCATTGTTTCATACAAATCGCTGGCGTCATGCAAGCCGCCGGCGGCGAGTTCCTTGAACTGAGGATCGTAATCTTCTCCGGCGCCCATGGCCTTTTCGAAAATCGATGGGTTGGAGGTTACGCCACCAAGCCCATCTTCATCGACCAATTTCTTCAGACTGCCATCGGCAATGAAGTTGCGGCGGATATAATCCAGCCACGGGGACTGGCCATGGGCCAGAAGCTGCCGGACAGGGTTGGATGCGTCTTGTTCGGTCGTGTTAACTACGGTGTCCATGGGTGGATCATCCTTTGGATTTGCCAGCCTGCTCACGCGCGGCTTTGGCCACGGCATCGGGCGTAAAGCCGAACTTCGTCATAAGGGCCGCCATGGGCGCACTGGCGCCGAAACTGTGCATGCCGATGACGGCGCCGCTGTCGCCGACATAGCGATCCCAGCCGATGGTCGAGCCTTGCTCGACCGCGACACGGCCGCGCACCTCGGGCGGAAGCACGGAGCGGCGATATGCCTCATCCTGCTGCTCGAACAAATCCCAGGACGGAAAGCTGACCACGCGTGCCGCCACACCCTCGGCGGTCAATTTCTCCCAGGCGCCAACGACGAGGCTGAGTTCCGATCCGGTCGCCATCAAGATCACATCCGGCTTGCCCTTGCTGTCGGCCAGGATGTAAGCACCGCGCGCCAGTCCGGAAGCGGGCGCGTATTTAGATCTGTCCAGCGTCGGCAATGGCTGGCGTGACAGCACAAGGCAAGATGGCCGTTCCTTTTGCGGCAGCAGCACGCGCCAGGCCTCGGCCACTTCATTGGCATCACCTGGCCGCACCACGATCATGCCCGGTACGGACCGCAGACTGACGAGTTGTTCAATTGGCTGATGCGTCGGCCCATCCTCGCCAACACCGATACTGTCATGGGTGAAGATAAACATCACCGGCAATTCCATGATCGCCGCCAGACGGATCGGCGGCTTCATGTAATCGGAGAAAATCAAGAACCCGCTGCAATAAGGCCGCAACGCGGACAAAGCCAAGCCGTTGGACACCGAACCCATGGCGTGTTCGCGAATGCCGAAATGCAAATTGCGCCCGCCGTAATTGTCCGACTCGAAGCTGCCGACGCCTTCGAAAGTCATGTTCGTCTTGGTGGAGGGTGAGAGATCCGCTGCGCCGCCAAGCAGCCATGGCACATGTGGGCCTATGGCGTTGAGCACCTTCTGATTGCTGTCCCGCGAGGCGAGACCTTTGGCGTCAGCGGGGAAGACCGGAATGTCCGCGTCCCAGCCCGGAGGCAGGGTATGCTGATTCATCATTTCCAATTCGGCGGCAAGCTCCAGGTAGTCGGCCTTGTAATGCTCTACCATCGCCACCCAGGCCGCGCGCGCCTCGCTGCCGCGCCGGCCCATCGTGTCGGAAAAATGTTGCATGACACCGTCAGGCACAAGGAATTTCGCATCTTCCGGCCAGCCATAGGCACGCTTGGCGCCGCGCACCTCCTCTTCGCCCAGCGGCTCGCCATGGGCCTCGCGCGTGCCGGCCTTGTGCGGCGCTCCGAAGCCGATCACGCTGTGCACGCGAATGAAGCTCGGCCGCGCCGTCTCGGCCTTGGCGCGCGCAATGGCCGCGCCGACCGCTTCCAGATCATTGACATCCGGCACATCCTGGACGTGCCAGCCCAGGGCGGCGAAACGCGCGGCGACGTCTTCGTCGAACGCCAGGTCGGTGGAGCCTTCAATGGTAATTCTGTTACTGTCGTAAATCCACGTCAGATTGCCGAGTTTTAAATGACCGGCCAGACTGGCGGCCTCGTTGGTGACGCCTTCCATCATGTCGCCATCGCCAGCCAACGCATAGACATGGTAATCGAACAGCGGAAATTCCGGCTTGTTGTAGCGCCGTGCCAAAAACAATTGCGCCATCGCCAGACCGACCGAATTGGCGCAGCCCTGGCCGAGCGGGCCGGTGGTCGTCTCCACGCCCGATGTCATGCGGTATTCCGGATGGCCCGGCGTCTTGCTGTCGAGCTGACGGAATTTCTTGAGATCATCGATCGTCAGTGCCGGCGCGTTGCGGTCTTCGTGCTCATTGACCGCGCGTATGCCGCTTAGATGGATCAGTGAATACAGCAGCATGGAGGCATGACCGACGGAAAGCACGAAGCGGTCTCGATTTGGCCAGTTGGCATCGGCGGGGTCGAAGTTCAGAAAGCGCTGCCATAACGTGTAGGCGACGGGAGCAAG
The DNA here is from genome assembly GCA_964252525.1 of uncultured Acetobacteraceae bacterium. Lineage (GTDB taxonomy): Bacteria > Pseudomonadota > Alphaproteobacteria > Acetobacterales > Acetobacteraceae > CAJCIS01. Next base: position 3,344 of record CAXUNZ010000033.1, on the reverse strand, counting down.
CGCCATCGGCGTGCCGGGATGGCCGGAGTTGGCCTTCTGCACCGCGTCCATGGCCAGCGTGCGGATCGTATCGATACATAGCGTGTCCAGGTCCATACCTGCGATCGCGTCGGCTGGGGGCATGTAGCGGGTTCCGTCCTGATGCGGCCTCATTCACCGAGGGGGCCACAATCCTCTTTAGACGCCTGGGCGCGCACCCGGTTGCGCAGGCGCCCGGCGGAAGCGGGCGCTGGTCCACTCCCGGCTGGTCTGGAACGTAACATAGAGCATCGGGATCAGGAAAATGCCGATCGCACTCGCCGCCAGCATGCCTGCAAACACCGGCGTGCCGACGTCCCGCCGGCTGATCGAGGCCGCTCCGGTGGCAATAACCAGCGGCACCAGACCCAAGATGAAGGCAACGGATGTCATCATCACGGCGCGGAAACGCATGCGCGCACCTTCTACCGCCGCCTCGGCGATCGGCACGCCGGCCTCGCGCCGGTCGCGGGCGAACTCCACAATCAAAATGCCGTTTTTCGCTGCCAGCGCAATCAGCACGACCAGGCCGATCTGCGCGTAGAGATCAAGTGTCAGCCCGGCCAACACGATGCCGAGCATGGAGCCGAATACGCCCACGGCTACGGAAAGCAGCACCGGGATCGGGATCACCCAGCTTTCATACAGCGCCACCAGGAACAAATAGGCAAACAGCACCGCCAGTGACAAAATCGTGCCTGTCTGGCCCGCGGCGGCGACCTCCTGATAGGCCGTGCCCGTCCATTCATACGCGTAGCCGGGCGGCAGCGTATGGGTGGATAGGGATGCCATGGCGGCAATGGACTGGCCGGAAGAAACGCCAGGCGCCGGCGCCCCGTTGATCGTCACCGAACGGTAATTGTTATACCGTGTAATCACCTGCGGACCGAGCACGATGCGCAGATCGGCGATAGATCGCAACGGCACCATCTCGCCGGTTTTGTTGCGGATATAAATCTGCCATAGCGAGGGGATATCGCTCCGGTCGAAGGCCTCGCCCTCGATATTGACCTGCCAGACGCGCCCGTAAAGGTTGAAATCATTGATGTAGATGCCGCCGAGCGTCGCCTGCAGGGAGGCAAAAACGTCGGACATGTTCAACCCCAGTGCCTGGGCTTTTTCGCGGTCGATATCGAGGTAGAGGGAGGGATTGGACGCGGTAAAGGTCGAGAATATCTGGCCGATGGCACGGTTCTGGTGGGCGGCTGCGATCAGCCCGCCCATCGTGCTGTAAATCGAGGACGGGTCCTGGCCCTCCAGCGCGTCCATCTGGTACTCAAAGCCGCCGGTCGTGGCAAGACCGATGATGGGCGGCAGGTTTATCGCGACGACAACCGCGGAGCGAATGCCCGCGCCCACGCCGAAGACACGCTTGATCAAGGCGTTGACGCCGGTTTCTGTCGACGTGCGGTCAGCAAAGGGCTTGAGCCGCGTGAACATGAAGCCGCTATTGGATTCCTGCGATGAATCGAGAATGGAGAAGCCGACGATGGCGAAAGTGTCAGCAACACCCGGCATCTTCAGCACCTCCTTCTCCATCTGGCCGATCACCTTGCCGGTGCGCGCGACCGAGGCGCCGTCGGGCAACTGGATGGAGATGAAGAACCCACCCTGATCCTCACTGGGCAGGAAACCGGTGGGCGTCATCGAGGATATGCCGACGATACCCACGGCAAAGACAGCCACCGCGACGACGCCGAAGATGGAGATGCGCACCAGACGCGTGACCACGTTGGCATAACCGTTCCGCGCGCGGTCGATCCCGCCGGAGATGCGGCCCAGTATGCCGCGCGGCGGTCCGCTGCGCCGGCGCAGGAACACCGCACACAAAGCTGGCGAAAGGACCAGCGCGCACAGCGCGGAAATCAGCATCGAAATGCAGATCGTCACGGCAAATTGCTGGAAAAGCACGCCCGATATGCCGGGAATGAAGGCAATGGGCACAAACACCGAGAGCAGAACCAGCGTGATCGCGAGGATGGGCGCCGTGATTTCGCGCATCGCCTCCTTGGTGGCGTCGGGAATGCTCAGTTCCGGCCGTTCCTCGATGACACGCTCGACATTCTCGACCACGACAATGGCGTCATCGACGACGATGCCGATCGCCAGGACCATCGCGAGCAAGCTGACCGTGTTGGCCGAAAAGCCGGCGGCCAGTAGTACCGAAAATGTGCCGATCAGGCTGACCGGCACGGCGATGGTGGGAATGATCGTCGCCCGCAGATTGCCCAGGAAGAGAAAGACCACGATGACAACGAGGACGAACGCCTCGGCCAGGGTGCGCAGGACTTCGGTGATCGTGTCGCGCACGAAAATCGTGCTGTCCCACGTGGTCTGATAATCCATGCCCTCAGGGAAGCGCGCGCGTAACGCCTGCAGCTTGTTGTTGACCAGGCGCGCCGTAGCAACGGCGTTCGCACCCGGGGCCAGGTTGATGCGCATGGCAACGGAGGGCTTGCCGTCCAGCCGGCTTTCGCTGTCCACGTTCTGCGCCCCGAGCTCGACACGCGCCACGTCGCGCACGCGCAGCAACGATCCGTCATTGTTGGCCCGTATGACGATATCGCCGAATTGCTGCGGCGTGGTCAGCCGCCCCTGCGTCTGCACGTTGAACTGGAACTGCACCTGGTTGCTCGCCGGCCGCGCGCCCACGCGCCCGACCGGCGCCACCACGCTCTGCGACTGGATCGCCGTAATCACATCGGCGGGCGAGAGGTTGAGGTTAGTCAGACGCTGGCTGTCGAACCAGATGCGCATGGAATAGAGTTGCTGGCTGAAGAGCTGCGCCTGGCCCACGCCGGGGATGCGCGAAATCTCGTCCAGCACGCTGATCGTCACGTAGTTGGTTATGAAGAGCGTGTCCTGCCGCCCGGTCTTGCTGAAGAAATTGACGAATTCCAGAATGGCGCTGCTTGCCTTCTGAACTTTCAGACCTTCCTGCTGGACCTCGGCCGGCAATTGCGCCAGCGCCGTCTGCACGCGGTTGTTGACGTTGACGGTATCGATGTCGGGGTTGGTTCCGAGCGCGAAGCTGACGGTCAGATTATAGGTGCCGTCATTGGCGTTCGTGCTCTTCATATAGAGCATCTTGTCCACGCCGACCACCTGCGCCTCGATCGGCTGCGCCACCGACGATTCCACGTCCGCGGCAGAAGCGCCGGGATAGTTCGCCGACACCTGCACCTGAGGCGGCACGATGTCGGGAAATTGCGCCACCGGAATGCGAGTCAGCGAAATCGCCCCCGCGAGCGTGATGATGATCGCGATGACGATGGCCAGCCGCGGCCGGTCGACGAAGATGGCGCTGATCATGGGAAGGAAAGGCC
>CAXUNZ010000032.1:15646-19940 GCA_964252525.1 uncultured Acetobacteraceae bacterium | reverse complement strand
GCGGCAGGTACTGGTCGGCGCGCAGCGCGCCGATCTCGCCCATCGGCATCGCCTCGATCAGCGTCATGTCGAAGCCCTGTTCGCCGCACCAGGCGAGCATGTCGGGCAATTCGTCCTCATTCTCGCCACGCAGCGCGACCGTGTTGATCTTGACCGCAAGCCCCGCCTGCCGCGCCGCGTGCAAGCCGGCCAGGACGCGTTCGATCCGCCCCCAGCGCGTGATGCGGGCAAACCGGTCCGCGTCCAGCGTGTCGAGGCTGACGTTGATGCGCCGCACGCCGGCGGCAAACAGCGCGGGCGCAAAACGTTCGAGCTGCGTGCCGTTGGTCGTCAGCGTCAGTTCGTCCAGCCCGCGACCCAGCCGTGCGCCCAGGCGCGCAATCAGGCCGAGCACGTCCCGCCGCACCAGCGGCTCGCCGCCGGTGATGCGCAGCCGCCGCACGCCAAGCCCGATGAACGCCGCCGCTACACGCTCGAGCTCCTCCAGCGAGAGGATCTGCGCCCGCGGCAGGAATGTCATGTCCTCGGCCATGCAATAGACGCAGCGAAGGTCGCAGCGGTCGGTGACCGAAACCCGCAGGTAGGTGATCGCGCGGCCGAAAGGGTCGATCAGGGTGCTCATCCAGCCTGTCAGATCGCGGGGCGCCATCCCCCGGTCAAGGGGTGGCCGGCTGCAGGTCCACCAGATCTGCGTTGATCAGCACCTTGCCCGCGTGTTCAAACGTTACGGTCACACGCGCGCCGAGTACGGATTGCACCTGCCCCAGCCCCCAATCCGGGCAGGCGGGGTGGCGCACGAACTGGCCCGGCTCGAGGAAGGTCATGGGCATCTGCTTAACATCGCCGCGCCATGATCGCGAGGCACCTGGGAGAACGACCATGCAGCCCGCGCCGGACCTAGATTTCGCCGAGGCCCTGACCGCGCGCCTGTGCCACGACATGGCCGGCCTGGTGGCAACGCTCTCCGGCACGCTGGAAATGGTGCTGGAGGATCAGGGTGCCGACACCGAAGCAGCCAGCCTGGCCAGCAATGCGGCGCGCGCGCTCGCGACGCGCCTGCGCCTCTACCGCGCCGCCTGGGGCGGCGGCGATCTTGAACAGGCGACACTGGCCGCGCTGGCCGAGGGGCTGCCGAACCGGGCACGCCTGATGCTGGATCTCGCCGCCTTGGACGAGGCGCGCGCGCATGGCGATTTGGACCAGGACACCGCGCGCCTGGTGCTCTGCCTGCTGCTGGCGGCGTCCGCCGGCATGCCGATGGGCGGGCGCATCGGCGTAAGGCTGGCCAAGCCCGGGCTCGCCATCGCCCTGGATGGGCGCAACGCCGCCTGGCCGGACGCGGGCTTTGGCGGACCCGCGTCCGCGCTGGCCGCGCCGATGGCCCGTATGCTGGCGGAATCCCTGGGCTGGATGTTGACTGCAAACGGAAACGAAATGGTCGCGCGCCCCCCTGCCAACTGACAAAATTTTTTGGTCCTTTTTTTCAAAAAAGGACGGCTTCCTTCGATTTACGAAGTCTTCGCGCCCCCCGCCCCATGCTGCCCTGCATGGACGACCTGATTGCCGAGTTTCTCACCGAAACGAACGAAAGCCTGGCCGAACTCGATCTCGCTTTGGTCAAGCTGGAGCGCGCGCCCAACGACGAGACGACACTTGGCCTGATCTTCCGCCTGGTACACACCATCAAGGGCACCTGTGGCTTTCTGGGATTGCCCAGGCTGGAACACGTCGCCCATGCCGCCGAAAACGTGCTCGGCCGCGTGCGGGACAAGGAATTGCGGGCCGGCCCGGCTGTTGTCACCGCCGTACTGGGCGCGCTCGACCGCATCAAGGCCATCCTCGCCGGCTTGGCCGCCACCGGCGCCGAGCCCGAAGGGGACGACGGCGGGCTTGTCGCCATGCTCGAACGCGCCGCCAGCGGCCAGAGCGAGGAGGCGGCACCCGCACAGGTGGAGACCGCGCCGGCCGAGCCGGTGCTTGGCGCCCAGACCATCCGCGTCAACGTCGATGTGCTGGAGGAGCTGATGACGCTGGTCGGCGAATTGGTGCTGACGCGCAACCAGTTGCTGCAGATCTCGCGCGCCTCGGCCACCAGCGCCTATTCGGTGCCATTGCAGCGCCTGTCGCACATCACGACCGACCTGCAGGAAGGCGTGATGAAGACGCGCATGCAGCCGATCGGCTCGGCCTGGAACAAGCTGCCGCGCCTGGTGCGCGATCTGGCGCATGAAACCGGCAAGAAGATCGCGCTGGAGATGCACGGCCAGGACACCGAACTCGACCGGCAGGTGCTGGAACTGATGCGCGACCCGCTGACGCACATGGTGCGCAATTCGGCCGATCACGGGCTGGAGCCGCCGGAGCTGCGCCGCGCCGCCGGCAAGGCCGAGACGGGGCGCATTTCGCTGAATGCGTATCACGAAGGCGGCCACATCATCATCGAGGTCGAGGATGACGGCTACGGCCTGAACGTGGCGCGCATACGCGCCAAGGCGCTGGCCCAGGGCCTGGCGAGCGAGGCCGAGATCGGCGCCATGTCCGACCAGCAGATCAAGACCTTCATCTTCCGCGCGGGCTTTTCGACCGCGGCCGCGGTGACCTCGATCTCCGGGCGCGGCGTGGGCATGGATGTGGTGCGCAGCAATATCGAGCGCATCGGCGGCAGCGTCGAACTGGCCAGCACGCCAGGACAGGGCACGCGCTTCACCATCAAGATTCCGCTGACCCTGGCCATCGTCTCGGCGCTGATCGTGCGCGTCTGCGGCGAGCGTTTCGCGGTGCCACAGATCAACGTGCTGGAACTCGTGCGTGTCGGCACCCAGCGCAGCCAAGGCGAGGACATGGCCATCGAGCGCATCGGCGAGACGCCCGTGCTACGCCTGCGCGACCAGCTTCTGCCGCTCGTCTGGCTGGCCGAGGCGCTGGGGTTGCATGAGGGCGAGAGCGATGGCGCGCGCGCCGTGCCGGAACAAGCAACCGTGGTGGTGGCTTCCATCGGCTCGGGGATGCTCGGCATCGTCGTGGACGAGGTGTTCGACACGGAGGAGATCGTCGTCAAGCCGGTGGCGCCCATCCTGCGCCACGTGACGATGTTCTCCGGCAACACGATCCTGGGCGATGGCTCGGTGGTCATGATCCTCGATCCGAACGGGGTGGCGCGGCACGCGGGCGTGGCCGCCCGCACGGCACGGCGCATGGCCTCGGTGGCCGCTTCCGGCGCATCCCGCTCCTCGGACGGAATGGCGCTGCTGCTGTTCCGCGTGGCCGGTGAGGCCGCGCCACGCGTGGTGCCGCTCAGCCTGGTGGCGCGGCTGGAGGCCATTCCACGCGCGGCCATCGAGCGCAGCGCCAGCGGCGCTCTGACGCAATACCGCGGCAAGCTGATGCCGCTCGTGGCCATGGGCGGCGGCGGGGGCGATCAGGACAGCCAGGCGGTGTTGGTGTTCAACGAAGGCGATCAGGCCATGGGATTGATGGTCGATGAAATCGTCGATGTGTTTCACGGAAGGCTGGACATAGAGATCGGCTCGACCCGGCCGGGGTTGCTGGGCACAGCCATCATAGCCGGCGAAGCGGCCGATGTGCTCGATACCGGCTATTGGCTGACACTGGCGAGCCAGGACTGGTTTCGCGGCGCGGGGCAGCCGGCGCGGGGCCGCCGCCTGCTGGTGGTCGAGGACAGCGACTTCTTCCGCAACATGCTGGTGCCCACGCTGGCTGCCCAAGGCTTCGAGGTGACCGCCGCGTCAAGCGCGGCCGAAGCGCTGCGCCTGCGCGATGGCGGGCTGGCCATCGATGCCATCGTCTCGGATATCGACATGCCCGGCATGGACGGGCTGGCCTTTGCGCGCGAGGTGCGCGCCGCCGGCGCGTGGATGGATTTGCCCGTCATCGCGCTGACCGGGCGCGATGGTCCGAATGACGCCGAACACGTGCGCGAGGCAGGCTTCAATGGCTATTGCCGCAAATTCGAACGCGAGTCGCTGATCGGCAGCCTGCGCACCTGCCTGGCCGAGCAGGCGGCGCCATGAGCGGGCAGGACAGCGGCGGCGAGGATTCCTTCCTGACGATGACGCTGGCCGGCCAGCTTTGCGGCATTCCCGTGCTCAGCGTGCGCGACGTGCTGGCCAATCAGGCGATTGCGCGCATCCCCCTCGCCCCGCCGGAAGTGGCGGGAAACCTGAACTTGCGCGGGCGCATCGTGACCGCGATCGATGTGCGGCGCTTGCTGCGCCTGCCGCCCCCGCCGGCCGGGGCGGCGCAGATGGCGATTGTCACCGCGCAGGGAAGCGCG
>CAXUNZ010000032.1:6092-15636 GCA_964252525.1 uncultured Acetobacteraceae bacterium | reverse complement strand
GACCTGCAGGGCGCGAAGTGGTCAGTCTGGTGCGCCGCGACCGCGCGCCGACCCCCGCCACCCTGCCTGCCCTCTGGGCCGAGCACAGCCAGGGCATCTACCGCGTGGGGAGCGAACTGCTGGTGGTGCTGAACGCGGGCAAACTGCTCGCCTTCGACCAATTCGCGGCTGCCTGATGAGCAGGAGCTGCCTGATCGTCGATGACAGCCGCGTGGTGCGCCTGGTCGCACGGCGCATCCTGGAGTCGCACGATTTCACCGTGCGCGAAGCCGAACACGGCGCGGCCGCCCTGGCGGCGTGCCGCGAGAGCATGCCCGACGCGGTGCTGCTGGACTGGAACATGCCCGTCATGGACGGCATGACCTTCCTGCACCGCCTGCGCGCGTCCTATGGGCCCAAGCACCCGATCGTCCTCTTTTGCACCACCAGGAGCGACTTGCCTTGCGTGCAGGCGGCCATCGCGGCGGGCGCGCAGGAATTCATCATGAAGCCGATCGACGAGGATATCGTAATCGGCAAATTCGCCCAGGTTGGCCTGGCATGATGGCTGCGCAGGTCGCGCCGGCGGACCCTGCGCCGTTGGCGCGGGTGCTGGTCTGTGACGACAGCGCCACCGTGCGCGCCATGATCTCGCGCATCCTGGAGGCTTGCCCAGCCATCCGCGTGGTTGCGCACGCGGCCGATGGGCGGGCCGCCCTGCAGGCGCTCGCGGTGCACGACATCGATGTCGTCGTGCTGGACATCGAAATGCCCATCATGGACGGGCTGACCGCGCTGCCGAAGCTGCTTGCCTTACGGCCGGGGCTGACGGTCATCATGGCCTCCAGCCTGACCACGCGCGGGGCGGATGCGACCCTGCGCGCGCTGCGCCTGGGAGCGGCCGATTACGTGCCCAAGCCGCGCGCGGGCCAGGGGGACGCGCCGTTCGGCGCGGCGCTGACCGCCAAGATCCTGGGCCTGACCAAACCACGCCCGGCGCGCAGCACGAAACGCGCGCCCACAAGCATAGGCGCGCTGCAGCCGGGGCCGCGCCAGGCGCCCTGCCTGCTGGCCATCGGCAGCTCCACGGGCGGGCCGAATGCGCTCTTCAGCCTCGTGGCTAGCCTGGGACCGCGGCTCGGCGTGCCGGTCATCATCACCCAGCACATGCCCGCCGCCTTCACGCCGCAACTGGCCGAGCACCTCAACCGGCTGGGCGGGATGCCCTGCCGGGAAGCCCGAGACGGCATACCCCTGGTGGCCGGCGAAATCCTGCTCGCACCCGGCAATTTCCACCTGCTGCTGCGCGCGCAAGGCGGTGGATTGCGCGCGCATCTGAGCCAGTCGGCGCCGGAGAATTTCTGCCGGCCCTCGGTCGATGCCATGCTGCGCTCCGCCGCGGAGGCGACGGATGGGCGCGTGCTGGCGGTGATCCTGACCGGCATGGGATCGGATGGTCTGGAGGGTGCGCGCAGCGTCGTGGCCCAAGGCGGCGCCGCCCTGGTGCAGGACGAAGCGAGCAGCGTCGTGTGGGGCATGCCTGGCGCCGTGGCGCGCGCCGGCCTGGCCCATGCGGTCCTTCCCCTGCCCCAGATCGGCCCGCGCATCCTGAGGATGCTCGGCGGCAATCCATGATGGAAAGAGCCCTGATGGAAACGGGCGCCATGAAGGCGGGCTTTGCCAGCATCGCCGCGGTGCTTAAGGCGCGCTCCGGCCTGACGCTCGGACCCGACAAGCTCTACTTGATGGAAAGCCGTTTGGTCAGCCTGATGCGGCGCGAAAATGCGCGCGACCTCTCCGCGCTCGCGGCGCGCATGCAGCCGGGATCGGCGCTAGAGCGCGAGGTGGTCGAGGCCATGACCACCAACGAGACACTGTTCTTTCGCGATGCCAAGCCCTTCGACGCGCTGCGCCTGCGCGTGCTGCCGCGCCTGCACGCGGCCCGCCCGCCCGGCACGCGATTGCGCATCTGGTCGGCTGCCGCCGCGACCGGTCAGGAAGCTTATTCGCTCGCCATGGTGCTGGCCGAACTCGCCCCGGCGCTGGGTGACCGACGTGTCGAGATCATGGGCACGGACATTGCGCGCGAGGCGCTCAAGCGCGCGCGGGAGGGGCGTTACTCGCAGTTCGAAATCCAGCGCGGGCTGCCGATGCAGATGCTGGCCAAATATTTCGTCCAGGAGGACCAGGCCTGGCGCGTCAAGCCCGAATTGCGCGCGCGCGTGGAGTTCCGCGAATGGAACCTGCTGGCCGATCTGCGCGCGCTCGGACAGTTCGACGTCGTTTTGTGCCGTAATGTCCTGATGTATTTCGACACTCCGATCAGGGCCCGCGTGCTGGAGGCGATCGCGGCCCAGATGCCGAACGATGGCGTGCTGTTCCTGGGCGGTCCGGAGTCAATCCTTGGCGTGACCACCTGCCTTCAATCCATACAGGGCGAGCCAGGCGCCTATGCGCGTCGCTCCCTGTGCGATGACGGGCGCGTGGCGCCTGCCGCCTGACGGCGACACAACCTGCTGGCTGGTATAAAACCGGCGCACGATGTGCTTGGTTGCAGGCATGGAAGGGACTCGTATGGCAGCGGCGCTCGCAGCTGTCCTCCTGGCAGGTGCAGGTCCGGCCTGGGGGGTGTCCGGGTGCGATCTGACCCATGCCCCCGCCGTGCCCGTGGTCAGGAACCTGCCTTATGGAGCGGCCCGTGCCGCCATCCTGGCAGCTGGCTGGACGCCACAGCCTGGCCGGCCGCACAACGCGTTGTCCGACAACGAAACCAGTTTGCGCGAGCGCGGCTTCAACGAGCTGCAATTCTGCCGGATGAGTGCCGACTCGCTCTGCCGCTTCGCCTTTGCGGCGCCGGCGGGCGTGACGCTGTGGCTGACCACGACGGGCGATGAAAATCCCACCTTGGGAACACAGGCCGTGGTCAGCGCGGCCAAGCTGGCTTGCAGCAAGGATGGCGACCCGGGCTAGCGGTCACAATTTGGTTGAACGCGGCGCCAAATTTCTTGAGTTGTAGATTCAAGACGGCCTATGCCAAGCTTGCGACGTCTAAAAAATGTTTGACATGGGCCCAGCGGTGCAAAGCGTGTTCAAGGCGATCCGGCTTCAGGCAACCCGCTCCTGGGCAGTTGTGCTGACCACGCAGGAGGGTGACGACCATTGGATCGATGGCTTCGGCTCGGCGGCCGAGGCGCGTTCGTGGATCGAGCGCGAGACGGGACAGATCGTGGGTGCCACCGAAGACGGCGGGCTCGCCTCGCCGGGCCGCGCGGCGGCTTGAAGGGTCGGGAGAGCGCAACCTCACACTTCGTCGGGGATTCCTATTTCCTGGGCTCGAAGCGGTAGGGACTATCGCCCGCCATGTTGGGATCGACCGCCAAGCGGTGCTCCAGCGGCGGAAAGGCGCGGCTGCGGCAGTTGGGCCGGTCGCACAGCCGGCACGACAGGCCGATGCCGACAGCGGCTTGTTCGAGGTTGATGCCATCGGCGTAGACGAGGTCGGCCGCGTGGGCGGCGTCACACCCCATGGCAATGACGTGGGTCGGCGGCGGCTCCCCCCACGCCGAGGCAGGACCCTCGATGCAGCGGGCAAAGCAGAGGAAGGTCGCGCCGTCATTGAGCTGGGCCACCTGCACGCGCAACTGACCTGGCGTGGCAAAGGCGCGGTGCACGATCCAGCGCGGGCACGAGCCGCCGTAGCGCGCGAAGGGAAAGCCCGCGGCCGAGAAGCGCTTGCTGACATTGCCCGCGGGATCGACGCGCAGGAAGAAGAAGGGCACGCCCCGCGCGCCGCCGCGCTGCAGGCTGCACAGGCGCTGGGCGGCCTGTTCGAAGCTGACGCCGAAGCGCGCCGCCAGCGCATCGATGTCGTGGCGCAGCGCGCGGGCGCTCTCCAGATAGGACGCGTAGGGCATCAGCAGGCAGGCGGCGCCGTAATTGAGCAATCCGATGCGGATCAGGGCCGCGGCCTCCGGCGTGGTGGGAGAGATCGCCGCCAGCAAGGCCTCGACCGCCTCGCGCGCCTCCATCAGCATGATCTGGAAAGCCAGGTGAAAGCCGCGGCTTTCGCGCGGAAGCTGCTCGGACATGGTGAGCTGGCGCGTTTCGGGGTCATAGCGGCGCAGCGCGTCCTCGCTGCCGCCCACGCGCACGGAAACGCCGTGAAGGCGGCGCAGGCGTTCGGCCAGAGCGTGGTTCATCTCGGCCGGGGCCACGTTGATATCGGCCAGGATGGCATCGGCCGCGGCTTCGAGGTCGGCGAAGTGATTGGCGCGTTCGTGAAAGATGTCCCGCGCCTCCTCGTTGGGCAGCAGGATGCGGCGGCCGGTGGGAAGCGCAATGCCGCTGGCATCCTCCCGCGCGACGCGCCAGGCGCGGTAGAGGGCCAGCACCGCGCGGGCGGCGTTGGGATTGGCGGCGGCGGATTCGATTTCGCCGTCGGGCACGGGTTCGACGCCGAGCAGCGGGTCGGCGAAGACCTCGCGCAAGCCGATTTCCAGTTCGCGTTCCTGCGCGCCGGAGAGAGCCGCGAAATCCACGCGCAGCATTTCGGCGAGCTTGATCAGCAGGCTGGCGGTCACGTTGCGCTGATCGTGCTCGATCAAATTGAGGTAGCTGGCTGAAATACCCAGCCGCTGCGCCAATGCCTGTTGCGAGACGCCTTGCTCGGATCGCAGGCGCCGCACGGTCCTGCCGATTAATGGGCGCGCCAATTGACAGCCTTCACAGATTTACAGGGCGAGTTGTTAAGTGGGCTACTGGAAAGTACGCGGAGCATTGACCGCGATACTATCTTTTGCGGGAGTGAAGGTCGATATGCCACCCGCCTGCATACCAAGAGGACATTGACGATGAGCAAGACCACCGCACCCATGGCGCCCGAAGGCATGGGCGGCGCCATTCCCGGCCATGATCCCGAGCGTTTCGCCGGCATCGTGCGGGACTACTCGCCCGAGGAGGTGACACGCCTCTCAGGCAGCTTCCGCATCAAGCACACGCTGGCCGAGATGGGCGCCGCGCGGCTGTGGCACCTGCTGAAGACGGAGCCCTACGTCAACACGCTGGGCGCGCTGACCGGCAATCAGGCCATGCAGCAGGTCAAGGCCGGGCTCAAGGCGATCTATCTCTCCGGCTGGCAGGTGGCGGGCGATGCCAACGTGGCCGGCGAGATGTATCCGGACCAGTCGCTCTATCCGGTCAATTCGGTGCCGCTGGTCGTGCGCCGCATCAACAACGCGTTGCGCCGCTGCGACCAGATCGCGCAGCTTGAGGGCGATCACACCCAATACTGGATGGCGCCGATCATCGCCGATGCCGAAGCCGGTTTCGGCGGCGCGCTGAACGCCTTCGAGCTGATGCGCGCCATGATCGATGCGGGCGCGGCCGGCGTGCATTTCGAGGACCAGCTCGCCAGCGAAAAGAAATGCGGCCATCTCGGTGGCAAGGTGCTGGTGCCGATTTCCCAGCATATCCGCACGCTGAACGCGGCGCGCCTGGCCGCGGACGTGGAGGGCGTGTCCACGATCCTGCTCTGCCGCACCGACAGCCATGCGGCGCAATTGCTGACGACCGATGTCGATGAGCGCGACCGGCCGTTCCTGACCGGCGAGCGCACGCGCGAGGGGTTTTTCCGCATCAAGCAGGATGTCGGCGTCGATTACGCCATCGCCCGGTCGGTGGCCTACGCGCCCTATGCCGATCTGCTTTGGTGGGAGACGAGCGAGCCGAACCTTGCCGAGGCGGAGCGCTTCGCCAATGAGATCGCGAAGAAATTTCCCGGCAAGATGCTGGCGTATAATTGTTCGCCCAGCTTCAACTGGAAGAAGAAGCTTTCACCGGCCGACATCGAGAATTTCCAGAAATCGATCGGCGCGATGGGCTACAAGTTCCAGTTCGTCACGCTGGCCGGCTTCCACAGCCTGAATTATTCGATGTTTCAATTGGCGCGCGGCTACAAGGAGCGCGGCATGGGCGCGTATTCGGAGCTGCAACAGGCCGAGTTCGCCGCCGAGGGCGAGGGTTATACGGCCACGCGCCATCAGCGCGAGGTGGGCACCGGCTGGTTCGATGCGGTGGCCACGACCGCGGCGGGCGGGCAGTCCAGTACAACGGCGCTGACGGGAAGCACGGAAAACGAGCAGTTCTTCGATAAGGAAGCGGCGCATTGAACGACGAACAGCCCTTCTTTTTCAAGGAAGCAAAAAACTTTTGATGGTTTAGGCACGGGAGGCGGAGGTCCCTCTGCCGCTCGCCCGACGGGAGGTTCGCCTTCTCGGGAGTGGTTATCGGGTTATGGAACATCTTCCTGCCATGAGCGGCAAACTCGCCGGGCTTGGTGCGGAAGCAAATCAGTGTCGGGAGGCGGCGGCCGCTTCGTCGTCAGGTCGTGTCGACCGTCTTGCTGGCGAAGTTGACAGGTCAACTACAGGCTCAACCTTCTCGATACAAGTTAACAGGCTAGCCGTCCCGTTCGCAGGCTGCCGGTTATTACATTCCCGGTAGTTTTAACGGCATTGAGGGCTTGCATGCGCCTGCCTGACTTTGCTACCATCTCACCCGATCTTGAGGTTGTTTTATGAGCCGTGTTGCCGAAGCAGCGAAATCGAATTTCGCATCTCTGACCATCCTGACGGCGCTAGCCCAGCCATTTGCACACGCATCCGAGTATCGACGGGCAAAGAATGCCACGCCGATCCAGCACGTCATCATCATCATGCAGGAGAACCGCTCCTTCGACAACTATTTTGGGACATTTCCAGGTGCGAATGGCGTGCCGAGTGGCACCTGCATACCGCTCAAGCCAAATCAGCCAAACGGTCCCTGCGTGGCATCGTTCCATGATGTTCATGACGTCAATGCAGGCGGTCCGCATACCGCTGCGGCAGCCCAAGCGGATGCCGATGATGGCATTAAAACAAACTATATGGATGGATTTGTGCAGCAACAGATCGCCGGCTCGCAAAAGATGTGCGGGTCAGACCGATTTGGCGTACGCCCTCCCGAAAATTGCAGGAACTCCAAGGCGGGCGTCCTACGCAATGACGTCATGGGCTACCACACCGACGCGGAAATACCGAATTACTGGGCCTATGCCCGCAACTTTGTCTTGCAAGACCAACTATTCGAGGGCACGCGCGCCTGGTCGCTCGCTTCTCACCTTGATCTGGTCAGCGAATGGTCGGCGATCTGTAAAGGCGGTGCGCACCCAAAGCTAGCGACGTGCGTGACCGATCCGACAGCGAAGCCAGTTCATCATGACGACGTCCCCTATCCTTGGGTCAACCTGTTTCAACTCTGCGACCTCAATGGGGTTACTTGGAAATACTATCTTGCTTCAGGTGACGAGCCTGATTGCGACGACGACGAGATGGACTGCGACCCTCAAACGCAAGCCAGCATGGTACTTACACTCTGGAATCCGGTGCCGGGCTTCACCTGGGTGGCGTCGCAGGGCAAAAGCTACCTGGCGGAACACAATCCGCCGATTGATCAATTCTTAAAGGATGTAAAAGCTGGAACGTTGCCAGCCGTCTCTTGGGTTGTTCCGTCAAACGACATCAGCGAGCATCCACCCGCCGGGCTGGTAGCGGGCCAGAACTACGTGACGTCTCTGGTCAACGCTGTCATGCAGTCGCCCTATTGGCAGAATACGGCCATCTTCATCGCTTGGGATGACTGGGGCGGCTTTTACGATCACGTTGTTGCACCGATCGTGGACTACAATCCGACGTCTACCCCGGTCCAGGGATTTGGTTTTCGCGTGCCTGGCCTGATGATCAGTGCTTACGCGCGGGCTGGATATATCGACCATAGCGTGTTGAGCCTCGACAATTACGCTGTGTTGATCGAGGACCTCTTTATGGGCGGCTCACGACTGGATCCAAACGCGCTTCATCAGCCCGACAGTAGACCGGACATCCGCGACGAACTGACAACCGTGACTTTCCCCAACGGGACAAAGCAGCAGATTGGCGACTTGCTCGACGAGTTCGACTTCACCCAGCAACCTATGCCACCACTCGTCCTTTCGACACAGACACCTGCGGGCATTTCGATCGCGTGTGGCTCGGCCGACCCCGGTGTGCCGCAGGACTGCCGGTCAACGGCCGTGCGCGTGTCCTGGTTACCCCTTACGGGGGAGAATGTGCCGGGTCCCTTCACCTATCAGGTCATGCGGGATGGCGTGCCGCTGGCCGCGTGTCGCACAACCGCAACAGAGTGTCGGGACGCCGAGGTGCCGAGCGGTGTGCACTATTACACCGCCTACAGCATCGACCCGAGCGGCAACCAAAGCCCGAACTCTGCGGCGGCCGAGGCAGACATTCCATAAGTATCAACGCTCATCGTCTAGCGGATTGCGGCCGACCAAGTCGGAAGCGATGATCAGGTTTCCCATGCTGGCGCCATGGGCATGATAAGCACCGACGATCCGCGGCAGTTGATTGGGAGCTTCTATTAGCGCCATAGACAAGAAAGTGATCATCAATCCGGACTGACGTCGGAACAGCAAACAGCGAGAGGGCACATCATGGCTGACCGAAAGACGCTCATGGCCGCGTGCGTGGCGGCAGCGATGCTGCTGGCCGCATCGCGAGCGAGTGCGGAATGCACCATCCCGACCCATGTCAAGGCCAAAGAATACGTCAGGGAACTCAACCTCTCTTACACGACGCAACCAAACAACCAGCAATCGTTGAATCTCTATCTGCCGGCGAAGGCAATAAACCCGCCCGTCATCATCGTGATCCATGGCGGCGGCTTCAGGCACGGCGATGACCGTGGTTCGCAAAACCTGGCGGCGCAGTTGACCACCTTCGGCGTGGCCGTGGCTGCGGTGAATTATCGTTTGTTCAAGGATCAGACGAATGTGTACCCCGCCGGCATCTCCGATGTGCGCTGCGCCGCGAGTTGGCTGAAGGCGAATGCCGCGACCCTGGGAATCGACGGCACCCGGTTTGCCGTCTTCGGCGGTTCCGCGGGCGGCAATCTGTCGGGTTTGCTGGGCTTGGCCGCAGATCCCGGCGGCAAGTTCGACGCAACGCAAAACTGCGCGGCTGCTTACCCCCCGCCGCCCATGCTCGGCGTTGCCGATTATTACGGCCTAAACGAAATGCAGAATCCCGCTGCCTTAAATCATTTCCAGACGAAGATTTCCGAGGAGTACCTCGATGTTCCCAACCTCAACGACAACGAGGCGCTGGCCGCGCAAGCATCGCCGATTACCTACGTGACTTCGAAGGCGGCGCCTTTCTTCATCGCCCGCGGCACGGATGACGACACGATGCCGGAGAAGCAGGCGACCGACATGGTTGCGGCGTTGCAGGCTGCCGGCGTCACCGAACAATATTGGAACATCCAAGGTCTCGGACACGGCTTCCCGCCGCTCGATGTCGCGCACTATCCTCAACTGCAACAATCGGGCTGCGCTCTCATCGCATTCTATCAGGGCGTCTTCGGCATGACGCCCTGACGGGACGGTCCTCTCATCAACAGCGGTTGTTCGAGATATCTCCAGGACAGGCTGGGCAACGTGGCGATGATCGCGCTGGCGGTGACGATCTGGCAC
>CAXUNZ010000032.1:0-6082 GCA_964252525.1 uncultured Acetobacteraceae bacterium | reverse complement strand
CCGGCAGCGCCAATTGCTCGCGATAGAAGCTGTCGATTTCGAGCACCGGCAGATGGACCAGGTAGAGGCCGTATGAGCGCAGGCTAACAGCCTGCAGCGCGGCGGCTGCCGGCCCCGCGGCGGTTCGCCAGGCCGCCGCCGCGGGCAGGCACAGCGCCACGCCCGCGGCCAGCACATCCTGCCAAAGCGCCTGGCGCAGCGGCGCATAGATCCAAAGCTGTTCCGACCAGAACAGCGCGATCAGCGCAATTCCTGCCGGCCACGCGCGCGCCAGAGCGGCAAAGCGCACCGGGGTCGCCAGGCTGATCCAGGCCATGACGACGCCGATGCAAATCTGATCCACGGCCGTGACAACGGAGTGCGGCGCGGCGTTCAGCGGCGTGGCAAAGCCGCGAACGATGGCTGGTCCCAGCAGAAAAATCGGCACGACTGCGCATAGCGCAAGGCGGCGGCCGGATTTCGCCGCGATGGCCAGCAGCAGAACGCTGAAGCCAAGATAGAACCACTCCTCCACCGCAAGCGACCAGGACGCGCCGAACCAGTTGTTGTCGCCCATCGTCCAGGCGAAATTTTGCAGGAATAACGCGTATTCCGGTATGGCGCGAAGCAGGATGCGGGCGTGATCGGGTTTCCAGAACCAGGGGGGCCAGACGCAGAACAGCACAGCCAGCGTCAGGTAATACAACGGCAATGTGCGCAACCAGCGCCGCATCATGAAGCCGCGCCAGGCGGCGCGCGTGGGTGGGATTTGCAGAAGGATGCGCCCGACCAGATAGCCGCTCAGGACGAAAAATATTTCGACACCGAACGTGCCGCCATAGGCGACGGCGAGCGGCACGGTGCGGCCATACCACGCGGCGAACACGGCGCCGCAATGCGAAACAAGCACAAGCATGATCGCAAGCGCGCGGATGAGATCGAGTCCGAAGACACGGCGAGACGAGTCGGGACCTTCCTCGACCCTGCCTTGTTTCGCCTCGGCTTGCGCAGCCTCAAGCAACGGTGAATGGAACGAACCATGCACAGGGCACGTTCGCCAAACCATGAAACACACAGCACACACCAGTGAAGGCGATCCGAGCAGCAAGCCGCGCGAGGCGCCCGCACGACACACCGAGGACGAGGCCGGCCTCAGCGAGGGTGACGCCCGAACCCTGCCGAGCAATGCCGAGAAGGATCCCGACACCTGGACGACTGGTGACGAAAGCATGACCGGCGCCCAGGCCTCCTATCTCAAGACCCTCTCCGACGAGGCGGGCGAGCCGTTCGACCACAGCCTGAGCAAGGCCGAGGCTTCCAAGCGGATCGATGCGTTGCAGGCCAGGACGGGGCGCGGACGCGATCACTGAGCGTTCGGCGTGGTTTGGCGGTGAGACAAGGGACTCTGCCCCTGCACGAAGCTGGAGACCGGACCCCTGGACCTCCATCTCTTCGACGAGCCCAGCTTGGCTTTCCGCGGCACCTTGCACATGGGCGGCTTGGATCGCATCTTGGTCAGTCGCAACAGGAAAATGCGTTCATGGACGGCAGCGCCGAGTCGCGGCGGATCATTCTCCACGATCCCGGTGATTTCGAGGGAATGAGGCGCGCCGGCCGGCTGGCGGCCGAATGCCTCGACATGATAGCGCGCCATGTCCGGCCCGGCGTGACGACGGGCGTGCTGGACTCGTTGTGTCATGACTTCATCTTGGCCCATGACGCGCAGCCGGCGCCGCTCAATTATCGCGGCTTCCCTAAGTCGATCTGCACATCGATCAATCACGTTGTCTGCCACGGCATTCCGGGCGAGCGGAAGCTGGCCGAGGGCGACATTGTCAATATCGATGTGACCGTCATCCTCGATGGCTGGCATGGCGACACCAGCCGGATGTACGTCGCGGGCCAGCCCTCGACGAAGGCGCGCATGCTGATGCAGGTCACCTATGCCTCGCTGATGCGCGGCGTGGAGGCGGTGCGGCCCGGCGCCACCTTGGGCGATATCGGGCACGCCATTCAAGGTTATGTGGAAGCACACCGCTTCAGCGTCGTGCGCGATTTCTGCGGCCACGGCATTGGGCGGAATTTCCACGCGCCGCCCAACGTGCTGCATTTTGGCCGGCGTGGCGAAGGCCCGACCCTGCGGCCGGGCATGTTTTTCACCATTGAGCCGATGGTCAACGCCGGCCGGCCGGAAGTCAAAGTGCTCGATGACGGCTGGACCGCGGTCACGCGCGATCGTAGCCTCTCCGCGCAGTTCGAACACATGGTGGGCGTTACCGAAGCGGGCTGCGAGGTTTTCACGGTTTCGCCCGCTGGCCTGCATCATCCGCCCTACGCCGCCTGAGCCCGCGCTGTTGGCGGAGGAAGTGAGCGAGGCCGACCTGCTCTCCCAGCTCGAGAGCCTGGCCGGTCAGGTCTCCGCCAACCGCAAAGTCCCCGCGCCAGCGGCGCCCGCCGCTTCGCCCCCGAAAACCACGGTTGCGCCGACGAGCGCGGAAGACCATCGCGCCAGGCTGCGCGCGCGGCTGCTGAGCGCCGGGCCGGATGCGCTGGCCGATCACGAATTGCTCGAAGCCGTGCTGTTCCTGGCCATCCTGCGGCGGGATACCAAGCCCATCGCCTACAGGCTGATGGCGCGCTTCGGCAGCTTTGCCAACGCCATTGCCGCCCCTATGAACGATCTGCTCGGCGTCGACGGACTCGGCCAGAGCGGCGCGGCGGCGTTGAAGATCGTGCACGCCGCGGCACTGCGCCTGGCGCGTTCGGAAGTCATGGGCCGGCCGGTGCTGGCCAACTGGCAGGCGGTGATCGACTACCTGACCGCGGTATTGGCGCGCGAAAAGATCGAACAATTCCGCCTGCTGTTTCTGGACAGCCGCAACCGGCTGCTGGCCG
Source organism: uncultured Acetobacteraceae bacterium (assembly GCA_964252525.1). Lineage (GTDB taxonomy): Bacteria > Pseudomonadota > Alphaproteobacteria > Acetobacterales > Acetobacteraceae > CAJCIS01. The sequence goes on along the minus strand of CAXUNZ010000032.1, from coordinate 3,208 downwards.
ATGAGGCGCAGGCGCGCGGGACCGTCAATCACACGCCGGTCTATCCGCGCGAGGTGGTCAAGCGCGCGCTCGAGCTCAATGCCGTGGCGATCATTCTGGTGCACAATCATCCGAGCGGCGATCCTGCGCCCTCGCGCGAGGACATTGCGATGACGCGCGCAATCGTGGATGCGGCGGCCACTGTTTCCGTGGCGGTGCATGACCATGTCATTGTCGGGAACGGACGCTGGGTTTCTTTTCGGCAGGAGGGCCTGCTTTAAGAAGGCCGAGGATGTTCTTTCTTGAAAGAAAGAACCAAAGAACTTTTGAAAGTTGGGACACGACGCTTGCGCCTGTCTGTGCTTGATCAGTCCATGATCGTTTCCAAACGTGTACCCGCGGAAAGTATCCGCGAGACGGTGGAGCTGGCGCGGCTTTGCGACCGGCTTGGGTATGAGCGATACTGGGTGTCCGAGCATCATAACAGCGACAGCATCGCGGGCTCGGCGCCCGAGGTGCTGCTCGGTGCGCTTGCCATGGTGACCACGCGTATTCGGCTGGGCAGCGCCGGCATCATGCTGCCGCATTACAGCAGCCTCAAGGTCGCCGAGCAGTTTCGCGTCCTGGAAGCATTGGCGCCGGGGCGGATCGATCTCGGGCTCGGACGTGCGCCGGGATCGGACGGCAAGACCGCCTTTGCGCTCAACCCGAATGCGGCGCGCGCGGCGGAGATGTTTCCCGCGCAATTGCGCGATGTCATGGCTTGGGTCAGCGGCGGGCCTTTGCTGCCGGACCATCCGTTCCGCGACATCCGCGCTCAGCCCGCGGGCCCGGGCGGTCCGCAGATCTGGGTGCTCGGCAGCAGCCTCTACGGCGCGCAGGTCGCCGCGCATTTCGGATTGCCTTATTGCTTCGCCTACTTCTTCAGCGAGGGTGCGGGCGCGGCCGAGGCACTGGACATCTATCGCGAGACCTACAAACCCAGCGTTCAGAATCCGCAGCCGCACAGCGCGATCTGCCTGGTGGCCATGGCCGCGGATACGCAGGAGGAGGCCGATTACCTCTACGGTCCGCGCGAGATCTGGCGTGCCCTGCGCGAGCGTGGCCTATTCGTGCCGCTGCCAAACGCGGAGGAGGCGGCCGCGTTCGAACTGACGCCGGGCGAGCGCGCCCGTGCCGAAGCGTTGCGCGCCCGCGCCCTGTCAGGCACGCCCGATCTGGTGAAATCGCGGCTGCTGGCGATCGCAAATTCATTGGGTGTCGCTGAGGTGGCGATCGTCACCGCGTCACACGACGCCGCCGCAAGGCGCCAAAGCTTCGCTTTGCTCGCCAAGGAATTCACCCTGACACAGTAAAAAGTTTCTAGGTTCTTCTTTTCAAAGAAGAACATTCTTGCCTCCCCTAGAAGCGACGCACCGCCACCTGCCGCCCGCCGCCGCTGCGCCAAAGCTGCAACCGTATGGCCAGGTAAGCCACCGCCGCCGCCGCCAGCGCGGCCGGAACCAGCACCAGAACCAGCGAAATCACCAGCGCAAAGGTCGCAACGACTCCCGCCACGAAGGACACGCCCAGCGCGATGAGGCCCACGCGCATGGGCCAGTTCAGGCGGAATGCCGGCGCGCGGAACTCGCCCTGCGGCGTCATGTCCAGAAGTGGGGGCTGGCTCGTTCGCATGCAACTACAGTGGGGCGCGCTGCGGCAGCGCGCAAGCGGTCAGGTGGTGCGGCGAGCGAGGAAGGCGTGGACGAGCCAGGCCAGCGCGATGGTGGCCAGCAGGCCGGCGATTTCCGTGCGCTGGGCGGCTAGGATGACGGCGATCATGCTGGCTATCCCAGCCACCGCGACAAGCGGAATGGCTCGGATTTGCCTGACCGGGCCGGCCAGCGCCGTCCGGCGCCGGTGCAGCCGCAGGGCCGCGGCGCAGGCCAGGATATAGATGGCCGCCGAGTTAAGCGCGGAGGCGACGATCAGGGTGAGGAACGTGCCGGACAGCGCCAGCGCAATGGCGGTGGCGACATAGATCAGAACCGCGCGCGCAGGCACGCTGGTGCCTGGATGCACGTGGCCGAGAAAGGCCGGCATGCGGCCATCCCGCGCCATGGCAAAGAGCATGCGCGAGGCGCCCAGCGTATCCGTGGCGAGCCAGAAAAGCATCGAAACGCCGGCGCCTGCCAGCATGACAATGCGCGCCGCGGCCGATATGCGGCCGGCGGCATCCGCCAGCGGGGCGGCGGAGTGCGCCAGCGCGGGGCCGAGAAAATGCGCGGCGGTGAACTGGATGGCGAGATAGAGGATGAGGACGAACCCCATCGCCAGAAAGAGCGCGCGCGGCAGGGTGCGGTTGGCCTCCCGGGTTTCACCGCTGGCGCCGAGCGGAGTTTCCATGCCGCAAAAGGCGAAGAGGGCGAGGATAACGGCACGGCCGAAGCCGCCAGGCTGGCCGGCCTCGGCATGAGCGGGTGCCGCATGACCGTAAAAGATGGCGCCGAGCAAGATGAAAAGCAGCAGCGGCACCAGTTTGAACAGCGTGGCCGCGCCGATGACACGCGCGGTCAGCGAGACGCGCGCCAGGTTGATGGCGCCCACGCTTCCCATGACCGCGATGACGAGAGCCGCGCGGCCCAGGGGATTGGCAAACGCCGGAACCAGCGATGCGGCCATATCGGCCAGCGCCGCCGAAATGCCGCCGCTGGCCAGCAGGCAGGAGATGACGAGCAGCACGCCCGTGACGAACCCCGCGCCTGGGCCGAAGGCGGCGGCCACGGTGCCATAGGCGCCGCCGCTGGTGGGCACGCGGCTGCCCGCGTCCGCAAAGCAGATCACGACCGCGGCCATGGCCAGCGCACAGGCGACGTAGGCCCAGGGCGCGGCGGCGCCGGCTTGCAGCGCCATGGTGGCGGGCAGGGTGAAGATGCCGGCGCCGACGACGCCATTGACGATGGAAGCGGCCATATCGAGCGTGCCGATGCCGCGGATAAGGCCGTGGTCTCTGGCGTGTGGGGAAGCGATGGAGAGGGATTGGTCCAGGGCGAGGCTCCTGCTCGGCCGTTGCGCGGCCGCGACGGGCCGCGCATGTGGGTGCCATGAGCCCAATCACACTGGATGAAGCACGGGAGCTGGACAAGCACGATGTGCTGGCAGGCTGGCGCGAGGCGTTCCTGCTGCCGGAGGGCGTGATCTACCTCGACGGCAACTCGCTCGGCGCGCTGCCCCGCGCGACGCCCGCCCG
>CAXUNZ010000031.1:19207-20414 GCA_964252525.1 uncultured Acetobacteraceae bacterium | reverse complement strand
GTGTTCGCTTATCTGCCTCAGAGCTCTGTATCGCAGGTTTTGAAAGGTGTTCTTATGTCCCGCCACGTTATCACGTTCGCCGCCATCCAGACGCGGTGATGTCTGCGGTTCGGGCCTAACCTCGGCCGCCATAAATCCGGGTCATCGCCGCACCCAGCATTTGCTTGCGCCACGGGGAGAGCACTCCAGTTGCAACGCCGTACTGATTAGCGACAACGCTGGCAACCGCACCGGGACGCAGCGTCTCGCGCACATTCCGGAACTTCTCTTCGCGGCTCCACCGCCGACGTCGCCCGGGCGCAGCGTCACCTCGATCCGTCCCCTCGGAATGCTCTTACGCGCCTCGTATGAGCACTCGTCCTTTCATGCACCACTCTGCGAAAAATCCAGCAGTAATGTCGACGACTACAGCGAAGCCAGGAAAGTTTGTGTCGGCTGCCGCTCATACATAACATCGTCTCCATTGAAAAACCCACCCAGCCTTATCCCTAAAGGGGAAAAGTTTTTTGATTCTTTTTTCAAAAAAGAACGGCTTCTTTTTCCCTTTACCTTCTCTCCCAGACCCGCAACTGTGCCGCCCATGCCCCTCCGCGCCCTCCTCCTCGCCATTCTCGCCACCACTACGGCCAGCGCCGCCGAGCGCCCCGTCCACGAATACCTCGCCGTCGCCATCGCGCCGGACGGCCGCCACGTCGCCTCCATCGAGGGTGACGCCACCCCATCCGGCGCCGTGGACATCCGCGCCGTCGTCATACGAGACCGCGACGGCACGCGAGCCGCCGCCATCCCGCTGCCCTGCGGCCGTGTGCGCGAATGCGCGCCCTCTTCGCTGGCCTGGGCGCCGGACGCATCGAGGCTCGCCTTCGCCCTGCGCCTGCCGGGCGGACACAATCACGACATCTACACCGTGCCTCCGACCGGCGGCACGCCGCAGCGCCTGGCCACGGTCAACGGCACCTTCGGCGCGCTGCGCTACAGCCGCGCCGGCGTGCTCGCGGCCCTGGCCACCGCCGGCGCAGAAAAGGAAGTCGGTGCGGTCGAGGCCGGCGCGCCCACGGCCGGCGTGCTGGGCGCCGATGTTCACGAACAGCGCATCGCCATCATCGGCGCGGACGGTGCGCTGCGCTGGGCGTCCCCGCCCGACCTCTTCGTCTATGAATTCGATTGGCGGCCGGACGGCAGCGGTTTCGTCGGCACCGCTGCCCAT
>CAXUNZ010000031.1:0-19197 GCA_964252525.1 uncultured Acetobacteraceae bacterium | reverse complement strand
GCCCATGGCGATGGCGACAACAATTGGTGGGTTGCCAAACTCTACGCCTTCGATGCGGGCAGCGGCGCCGCGCGCGTCATCTACACGCCGGCCAATCCGCGCCAGCAGCTGGCCGACCCGCGCGTTTCGCCGGACGGCACGCGCGTGTCTTTTATCGGCGGGCTGATGAGCGATTTCGGCTCGACGGGCGGGGACGCCTTCGTTTTGCCGCTCAACACCGCGGATGCCACTCCGGCCAATCTGACCGCGCATGCGCCGGCGACTGTCACGGCGCTTGCCTGGGCCTGTGACGGTCACGCGCTCCTGGCCTCCGAACTGGCCGCGGATCAGCGCCGGATCGTGACGATCGATCAGGCAGGTGCCACCAGAACGCTGGCCGCCTCGCAGGAGAATGTGGGCGGAACGGAGGACCCGCTGTCGTTTCAATGCGGCACCGACCAGACCGCCATCGCCCACACCTCCTTCACCCAGCCGCCTGAAATCGCCATCGGTGCGATCGGCGCCTGGCAGGATCTGACGCATGAAAATGCCGGCCGCACCGCGCCCGTCATTGCCACCAACGTCACCTGGAAGAATGAGAGCCTGACCGTGCAAGGCTGGCTGCTCACCCCGCCGCATGCGCCGCCGGGGCGCAAGCTCGCGCTGATTACCGAGGTGCATGGCGGCCCCGGGGCGGCCAATCAGCCCTTCTATGCCGGCGCCGGTCTGGTGCGCCGGATGCTGGATGCCGGCTACGCGCTGTTCCTGCCCAATCCGCGCGGCAGCTTCGGACAGGGCGAGGCCTTCACGCTGGCCAATGTGCGCGACCTCGGCCATGGCGATTTGCGCGACATCCTGGCCGGCATCACCGCGGCAGAGGCGGCAGCCCCGATCGACGAGCACCGCCTGGGCCTGACCGGTTGGAGCTATGGTGGCTTCATGACGATGTGGGCGGTGACGCAGACCAACCGTTTCCGGGCCGCGGTCGCCGGCGCCGGGATTGCAAACTGGCAGAGCTACTATGGGGAGAACGGGATCGATGCCTGGATGATCCCGTTCTTCGGCGCATCGGTGTACGACGATCCGGCGGTCTATGCCCGCTCCTCCCCCATCAACTTCATCCGCAACGTGCGCACGCCCACGCTGGAAGTGGTGGGTGAGCGCGATATCGAATGTCCCGCGCCGCAGACGCAGGAATTCTGGCATGCGCTGTCGGATTTGGGGAAGGTGACGGAGGGAGTGATCTACCCCGGCGAAGGCCACGGCATGCGTGACCCCGCACACGTTCAGAATTTCGAAGACCGCATGCTGGCCTGGTTCGACAAATACCTGAAATAAATATGGGGTGCGGTTCAGCCGTTGGCCACGCCGCCACCCACCATCATGGCGTAGAACTCAAGCGCCGCCAGGGCGGCCATGCCGATCAATGCGTATCTGAGTGTCGTCACCTGCAGCCTCGCTGAGAAGGCAGGTCCGCGCGGGGGGAGGCGCCCGTTTTCGGGCTGGTCGTGGGCGGGCCTTTTGCCACGGGCGTGATCCTAGGGGACAGGCGCGCTTGTGCGCAAGGACTTGTCGCAACCTTGCCGTTCAAGGGATTGAGTTGCAGAAAGGTTGATTGTCACGCGATAGGCTTGGGCATGGCTTGCTTCTCAGCCCCCGCCACTATGGCTGTAGCGCTTCTCCCGTTTGTTTCACAAACCGCGTCACCGCCGATCTCAAGGCCGCCCTTCATCGCTTTCTTCACAGGACATAGGCGTTGCATGACCCTGGAGATGACCTGGCGCGAGTATCTGCGCTGCTGCAACGAGCGCCGCTTCGACGAACTCGGCCGCTATGTTCACGACGAACTGCTGTTCAATGGCGAGCCCACGACCCTTGCCGACACGCCGCCGCAATCCGGGCAAACACGGATGCGGTGCCCGACTTCCGCTGGCAGGTGCAAGACCTGCTGACCACCGACGATGTGGTGGCGGTTCGCCTCACCGACACCGGCACGCCTCGCGCCGCATGGATGGGCATGAGGCGACCGGACGGTCGGTCTGCGTGGGAGAGATGGCGTTCTACCTCTTCCGCGACGGCAAGTCGCCGCGATGTGGTTTCTGCTCGATATCGCGGCGTTACGCGAGCAGCTCGCGAGCTGCTCGCAACCGTTTGTTCAAAAAGCGGACGTTACCTTCGCGCCAAAGTCTCACGAATGTTCACTTTCAGGCAAAGCCGAGAACTCGACTGCTTCGCTGGGGAGACGGCACAATCTTCCAGCCTTTCCACGTGTTGCGTTTCGATGGGGCGCGTGACGCCGTGCTCGGCCGATTCCGATCAGTGCGTGAGGCGGTCAGTTTGCAAGCGTTCTCTCCGTCAAGGCGTGGAATTTCCGGTCATCGCTCGTCCGTCCACCATCGCTGCGGCCAACAACTATAGCGCCCGCTTTTTTCACCTGCGCCCCGGCCTTAGCTGCGGTGGTCAGGTGCGGCGTTGCCATCATGAAGGCAGTCGAGACACACGGAGAGACGCAGACCTCAGGTTCAGACACAGCCCACGAGAGTTGAAAGCGCGTAGAGGATGATGATCGGCTGACGTGAGCGGCCCGGTGGTCTCGCCGGCCAACAGACATTTCCTGTGTTCTTCCTGCCACATCCTCCGACTGTAAACCTTGGAGCCAGCCGAGATTGCCCTTACGTACATCTGTCATATTGCGTGCCGCCCGATCGCTTCCGCGGCAAGGGCGCTCCGGCTTGGAACATCCCGCATGAAGCCTATCCCAAACCCATGAAACACTGGCGCCTTGATGACGTGGCCTGGGACCGCTTCGACCCTGCGCGCCTCGACCTCTCCATCGTCAGCCTGGTCAAGGCCGCCGCCATGGTCGAGCGCAACGGCCCCGATTACGGCACGTACCTGAACCGCGTCTTCCACGATGACCCCGATTTCTCGGCCGCGGCTGACAACTGGTCCGTCGAGGAAGTCCAGCACGGCGACGCGCTCGGCCGCTGGGCCATGCTCGCCGACCCCTCATGGGACTACGAAGCCGCCTTCGCCCGCTACAAATCCGGCTACCACCTGCCGCTGCTGGACGCTGACACCTCCGTCCGCGGCTCGCGCACCGGCGAGCTGATCGCCCGCTGCATCGTCGAGAGCGGTACCAGCAGCTACTACTCGGCGCTGGGCGACAGCACGGACGAACCCGTCCTCAAGCAGGTCTGCAAGCTGATCGCCGCAGACGAGTACCGCCACTTCAAGCTCTTCTACGATCACATGAAGCGCTATTTGAAGCGCGAGCGCATCGGCATTCTCCGCCGTCTGCGCATCGCACTGGGCCGCGTGGGCGAGAGCGAGGACGACGAGCTCGCCTACGCCTACTATTGCAGCAACGCGCAGCCCGACGCCCCCTACCAGCACGACCGCTGCATCGCCGGTTACATGTCTCGCGCCATCGCCGCCTACCGCTACCAGCACCTGGAGCGGGGGATCGGCATGATCATCAAGGCTATCGGACTGCCGCCGCGTGGGCGACTTTCCACAGTCGTCGTCAAGCTCGCCTGGCACTTCATGCAACGCAGGCAGAAGCGCTTTGCGGCACAGTTGGCGTAGGAAAGACCTGGGGGGGATGTGCCATCCCCCCCAGGTCTTTCCTTAGTCCCGAGAACCCCATAAATGTCCGACACCCTGGCCGCTCTGAGCTTCGAAGACGCACTCGCCGAGTTGGAGCGCATCGTGCGTGGTCTCGAAGGCGGGCAACAGAAGCTGGAGGACGCCATCACCTGCTACGAACGCGGCACAGCACTCCGCCGGCATTGCGAGGCCAAGCTCGCCGAGGCGGAAGCGCGCGTGCAGGCCATCGTCGAACGCGCCGACGGCACCCTTGTCCTTCGCCCGGTCGAGTGAACGCATGTCCGTAACGACGGCTCCATCGGTCGAGCGGGCGCTGGCCGAACACGCCCGCACCATCGAAACCTGCCTGGAAACCCTGCTTCCGGAGCACGAGGGCATGGAATCGCGCCTGATGGACGCCATGCGCTATGCGGCTCTCGGCGGTGGCAAACGGTTGCGCGGCTTTTTGACCATGGAAGTGGCCGGCCTTTTTCACGTGGCCGAAGCCTGCGCCGCGCGCGCGGCCGCCAGCGTGGAAATGTTGCACGCCTACAGCCTGATCCATGACGACCTGCCGGCGATGGACAATGACGATCTGCGCCGCGGCAAACCCAGCACGCACCGCGCCTTCGATGAGGCCACGGCCATCCTCGCCGGCGATGCGCTGCAAGCCCGCGCCTTCGAGGTGCTGGCCGAGCCCGACACCCATTCCGACCCTCAGGCTCGCGTCGAACTCGTCTCCGCCCTGGGTGCCGCGGCCGGCGCACGGGGCATGGCCGGCGGCCAGATGATCGACATGGTCGCCGAAGGCCAGTCGCTCAGCATCGGCCAGGTCTCGCGCCTGCATGCGCTCAAGACCGGTCGGCTGATCCAGTATGCGGCGGAGGCCGGCGCCATTCTCGGCCGCGCCACCCCTGCTTTGCGCGCGCAAATCGCTGCCTACGGCCGGGATCTGGGCGGTGCCTTCCAGATTGCCGATGACGTGCTGGACGCCAGCGGCACGGTCGAACAGCTGGGCAAAACGGCCGGCAAGGACCAGGCCGCCGGAAAAGCCACATTCGTGTCAATTCTTGGCGTGGAGCGCGCAGCGACTCAGGCGCGTATGTTATCGGATCAGGCGACCGCCCACCTGGAGTCGTTTGGAGAGGAAGCCGACCGGCTGCGCGCGCTTGCCGCCTGGGTCGTCTCCCGCAGGAGCTGAGAGCGTATGAAGAGTGCCGCTGATGGTAAGCCCGGCCGTCCCGCTACCCCCCTGCTGGACAGGGTGCGTGTGCCGTCCGACATGCGCAACCTCTCCGCCGAGCAGCTCGAACAGCTTGCCGCGGAGCTGCGCGCCGAAACGGTGGATGCCGTCTCCGTCACCGGCGGCCATCTCGGCGCCTCCCTTGGCGTGGTCGAACTGACCGTCGCCCTGCATGCGGTGTTCGACACGCCGGTGGACAAGGTGATCTGGGATGTCGGCCATCAGGCCTACCCGCACAAGATCCTGACGGGACGTCGTGACCGCATCCGCACCCTGCGTCAGCAGGGCGGCCTGTCGGGCTTCACCCGCCGTTCCGAAAGCGAATACGATCCATTCGGCGCCGCCCACAGCTCCACCAGCATCTCGGCCGGCCTCGGCTTTGCCGTCGCCAACGAGTTGCACGGCCACAAGGACCGTCATGTCGTTGCCGTGATCGGCGATGGCGCCATGAGCGCCGGCATGGCCTACGAGGCGATGAACAACGCCGGCGCCCGCGGCTCCCGCCTGATCGTCGTGCTCAACGACAACGAGATGTCCATCGCCCCGCCGGTCGGCGCGATGAGCGCCTATCTCTCGCGCATCATCAGCAGCCAGAGCTTCCTCTCCTTGCGCGAAATCGCCGGCCGGGTCGCCAAGAAATTCCCCTGGGGCCTCGAGCGCACCGCCAAGCGCGCCGAGGAATATGTCCGCGGCATGCTGACCGGCGGCACGCTGTTCGAGGAGCTGGGCTTCTACTACGTGGGCCCGATCGACGGCCATAACCTGCACCATCTGCTCCCCGTGCTGCGCAATGTGCGCGATGCCGAGGATGCCGGGCCGATCCTGGTGCACGTCATTACCCAGAAGGGCCACGGCTACGCGCCGGCGGAAGCCTCGCCGGACAAATACCATGGGGTATCCAAGTTCAACGTCATCACCGGCGAGCAGGTGCGCGCCCCCGAAGGCCCGCCCAGCTATACGCGTGTCTTCGCCGATGCGCTGATCGCCGAAGCGCAAGCCGATGAGCGCGTGGTGGCCATCACCGCGGCCATGCCGGGCGGCACCGGGCTGGACCGCTTCGAAAAGAAGTTCCCGACCCGTCTCTTCGACGTCGGCATAGCCGAACAGCACGCCGTGACCTTTGCCGCCGCCCTCGCCGCGGAGGGCATGGTCCCCTTCTGCGCCATCTACTCGACCTTCCTGCAGCGCGCTTACGACCAGGTCGTGCATGACGTGGTTCTGCAGAACCTTCCCGTGCGCTTCGCCATCGACCGGGCCGGCCTGGTCGGCGCGGACGGCGCCACCCATGCCGGCAGCTTCGATGTCAGCTATCTTGGCTGCCTGCCCGGCATGGTCATCATGGCCCCGTCCGATGAAGCCGAACTCGTGCACATGGTCGCCACGGCGGCTTCGCTGGGCGATCGCCCGTCCGCGTTGCGCTATCCCCGCGGCGAGGGCACCGGTATCGCCCTGCCGGCGCGCGGCGAAATCCTGCCGCTCGGCCGCGGCCGCTTGCTGCGTGAAGGATCACGCGTGGCCATCGTCAGCCTCGGCACGCGCCTGGCCGATGCCATGCGCGCGGCCGACGAATTGGCCGCCCGCGGCTATTCGACCACGGTGGCCGATGCCCGCTACGCCAAGCCCATCGACACGACCCTGATCGAAAGGCTTGCCGCCCACCACGAGGTCATGATCACCATCGAGGAAGCGAGCGCCGGCGGGTTCGGCGCTTCGGTCATGCACCATCTCGCTTGGCAGGGCGCTTTGGATCAGGGGTTGCGCTTCCGACCCATTACCCTGCCCGACCGCTTCATCGATCACGCCGCGCCCGCCGTGCAGTTGGCGGAGGCAGGCTTGGACAGCCGGGCCATCGTCAAGGCGGCACTCGCCGCGCTGTCCGTCGCCGATGTGGGGCAGGATTTCTCCGGCGTCAGGCGAACCGGCGCATGAGCCGTCCGCTTCTGGCGCTTGCGCTGATCCTGGCGCCGCTCGCCGCGCGCGCCGATTCGGCCGATCCGGCGGCTGCCCCTGTCGCCGCGCTCAACCAGGGCCTGGCCAACCTGGAAAAGGCCAGTGCCCAGCCTTTCGCGGCGCGCTACGCCGCCATGGCGCCGATCGTTGATCGCGCCTTCGACCTGCCGGCAATCCTGAAAACCATCGTCGGCCTGCGTTGGGCCGCCGTCCCGCCCGCCCAGCAGCAAAGCCTTCTTGGCGTCTTCCGCGCCTTTACCATCTGCAACTACGTGTCGAACTTCAACAGCGATTCCGGCGACACGTTCCGCATCCTGCCCGAAACCCGCGCCGTCGGCACCGGGCGCGTCATCGAGACGGAAATCGTGCCCAAATCGGGCGATCCCACGCGCATGGATTACGTCATGCACCAAGGGACATCGGGCTGGCAGGCGAGCGACGTGCTGGAGACGGGCACAATCAGCCAGGCCGCCGTACAGCGCAGCGATTTTCGCAGTCTGCTGACCGGCAACGATGCCTCCGCCCTGATTGCCAGCCTGCAAAAGAAAGTCGCGACCCTCTCCGGCGGCGCGATCAAGCCGTGACACCTCCGAGCCTGTTGCATGTCGCAGCCTGCATCGCGGCCGCCGTGACGCTCGCCGGCCTGGCGCAGACGCTGCTCGGCGTGGGTGCGGCCTGGGCCTTCGCCAGGCGCCGGACGCCTGCCCCGTGTGGCAATTTGCCCTCGGTGAGCGTGCTCAAGCCGCTGCATGGGCAGGAGCCGATGCTGCGCGAGGCGCTGGAGAGCTTCTTCCGGCTCGATTACCCGCGCCTGCAACTGGTCTTTGGCGTGCAAAGCCTGGCGGATCCGGCCATCGGCGTCGTGGAGGCGCTGTGCCGCGCCTATCCGGACGTGGATGCCACCCTGGTCGTCAATACGCGTCCCCATGGCACCAATCGCAAGATTGCCAACCTGATCAACATGTTTCCGCGCGCGCGGCATGACGTGCTGGTGATTTCCGACAGCGACATGCACGTGGCACCCGATTACCTGCGCCATGTCGTGCACACGCTGGCCCGTCCAGGTACGGGGCTGGTGACCAGCATCTACACCGGCCTGCCGGCGCGCCGCGGCTTCAGCGGCCAACTCGGCGCGGCCTACATCAACCAGATCTTCGCCAGCGGCGCACTGATGGCCCGCTATCTCGGCCGCCAGGATTGCCTGGGCGCAACCATGGCCCTGACCCGCGCGATTTTGGCCGAGGCAGGTGGGCTGGCGGGTCTGTCTCCCTATGTGGCCGATGACGGCGTGCTCGGCCGGCGCGTGCGCGAACTCGGCCTGGCCGTGCGTCTGGCGCCCACTGTGCCGGCCACCACGGTGGGCGAGAACGGCCTGCGTGCCCTGCTGGCCCACGAATTGCGCTGGGCGCGCACCATCCGCGCCATGGCGCCGATCGGCTTTTTGCTCTCCTCCCTGCAATACCCCTTCTTCTGGGCCTGCCTGGCCTGCGTCCTGGCCGGCGGCCAGGCCTGGACCGCGGCATTGCTCGCTCTGGCCTGGCTGGTGCGCGCGGCGAGCGGACGGACCATCGAACGCACGCTCGGCGCCGTGCCCACGTCGGCGTTGACCGCACCGCTGCGCGACCTTCTCTCGATCGGCGTGATGGCGGCGGCCTTTGTCAGCGATCGGGTAGCTTGGCGAGGCCAGGTGCTGAGCACCGCACCTGACCGCGCGTTGAGCCAGGCCGCCGCGCCACCTTTCGGGCCGCCGCCCGTTCTATCACCCGTGCCCGTGCTGTCGCCGGTGCTGGTGCACTCCGAAAGATGATTACACAATGATGAAGACCCTGTTCCTCCAGCCGCCCAGCTTCGACGGGTTCGACGGCGGCGCCGGGTCGCGCTACCAGGCCAAGCGGGAGATCAAGAGCTTCTGGTATCCGACCTGGCTCGCCCAACCCGCGGCTCTCGTGGCGGGCAGCAAGCTGATGGACGCGCCGCCTGCCCGCCTTTCGCTCGATACGGTCATTGCCGAGGCGAGCCAGCATGATCTTGTGGTCATGCATACCTCCACGCCGAGCTTTGCCAGCGATGTGAAAGTGGCCGCGGCGCTGAAAGCTGCCAAGCCCTCCCTGAAGATTGGCATGGTGGGTGCCAAGGTTGCCGTGCAGCCGGCCGAAAGCCTGGAACGCGGCGCGCCCGTGGACTTCGTGGCGCGCAACGAATTCGATTTCACCATCAAGGAGGTGGCCGAGGACCGGGAGTTTTCGGCCATCGACGGCATCTCCTATCGCGACGCCGCCGGTGTCATCGTGCACAATCGCGACCGCGCGACGCTGGAGGATATGGACCAGCTTCCCTTCGTCACCGAAATCTATAAGCGCGATTTGCGCATCGAAGACTATTTTATCGGCTACCTGCTGCACCCCTATGTCTCGCTATACACGGGGCGCGGCTGCAAATCACATTGCACCTTCTGCCTTTGGCCGCAAACGGTGGGCGGGCATCGCTATCGCGTCCGCAGCCCCGAGCACGTCGCGGCCGAAATCGCGCAGGGGCAGAAATTGTTCCCGCAGGTGCGCGAATGGTTCTTCGATGACGATACCTTCACCGACAATCTTCCGCGCGCCGAGGCCATTGCGCGCGAACTGGGCAAACTGGGCGTCACCTGGTCCTGCAACGCCAAGGCAAATGTGCCGCGCGAGACCTTGAAGGTTCTCAAGGATAACGGCCTGCGCCTGCTGCTGGTAGGCTATGAGAGCGGCAACCAGCAGATCCTGCACAACATCAAGAAGGGCATGCGCGTCGAAGTCGCCGAACGATTCACGCGCGATTGCCATGAACTGGGCATCAAGATCCACGGCACCTTCATCCTCGGCCTGCCGGGCGAATCGCGGGAGACGATCGAGGAGACCATCCGCTGGGCCACCAAGATCAATCCGCACACGGTTCAGGTTTCACTGGCCGCACCCTATCCGGGCACGTTCCTCTATAAGCAGGCGATGGAAAACGGCTGGCTCGACGTGGCCAATGCCGAGCTGATCGATGAACGCGGCGTGCAGATCGCGCCTCTGCATTATCCTCATCTTTCCCACACCGAAATTTTCGACAATGTCGAAACGTTCTACAAGCGCTTCTACTTTCGCGCGCCGAAGATCGCTTCCATCGTCGGCGAGATGGTCATGAGCCCGCAGATGATGAAGCGCCGGTTGCGCGAGGGCGTGGAGTTCTTCCAATTCCTGCGCGAACGGCACGCCGCATAACAGATCGGGTTATGAGGCCTCAGGCCTCAGCGGGCCTTCGCGGCCTCATCACGACGGCTGACGATTTTGGCTTATCTCCCGCGGTCAACGAGGCGGTCGAAATCGCCGCGCGCGATGGCATCCTCACCAGCGCAAGCCTGATGGTGGGCGCGCCGCATGCGGCGGACGCTGTACAACGCGCACGGAATTTGCGCGGCCGGCTGGCGGTGGGGCTGCATCTTGTCGTGATCGAAGGGCCGGCGGTTTTGCCGCATGCCGCCATTCCCGATCTTGTCGACCCGCGTGGGACATTTCCGTCCGACCAAATGCGGCTGGGCGTGGCATATGCGTTCAGGCCGGGCGTGCGGCGGCAGCTTGCGGCGGAAATACGCGCGCAATTTGCGGCGTTTGCCGATACCGGCCTTGAGCTGGACCACGCCAATGCGCACAAGCACATGCATCTGCATCCCGTCGTGGGAGCGATGATGATCCGCATCGGCCGGGAGTTCGGGCTGGGCGCGATCCGCGTTCCGGCCGAGCCTGCGCCGCGCGGCCTTGGTGCACGCGCTCTGCGTGCGTGGATTTCCGTGCTGGCGCGCCAGGCGCGGCGCGCGGGTTTGCTGACGAATGACACCGTGTTCGGCCTGGCGCAAAGCGGGCACATGCGCCCCGCCCATGTTCAGGCGTTGCTGGACGATTTGCCGCCAGGGCTTTCGGAACTATACCTTCATCCAGCGACGAGCACGGATGGAATCTTGCGGCAGGTCATGCCGGACTACGAGCATCGCCAGGAACTGGATGCATTGCTGACCGCGCGTGTGCCGGCCGGCTGCGTGCTGACGACATATGGCGCGTGCGTGAGAGAAAGACTGGGGGAGCTGTGCCATCCCCCCCAGACCCCCCGTCGATTTTTTTGTTTAGCCTTAAAATAAAAACGGGGGGTGTGGGGGGGCAGGCACTGCTCCCCCCGCCGTACATTATTTTAATAAAACACCACCGAGCCGATGCTTTCGCCCCGCTTCATGAGCTCGAAGCCTTCATTGATATCCTCGAGTTTCAGCACATGGGTGATCAGATCGTCGATATTGATCTTTTTGTTCATGTACCAGTCCACGATCTTGGGCACATCCGTCCGGCCGCGTGCACCGCCGAACGCACTGCCCTGCCACACGCGGCCCGTCACCAACTGAAAGGGCCGTGTGGAAATCTCCTGTCCGGAGGCGGCAACACCGATGATTGTCGCTTTACCCCAGCCGCGATGCGCACATTCCAGCGCCTGGCGCATCAGTGTCGTGTTGCCCACGCACTCAAAACTGTGATCCGCGCCGCCACCGGTCAGTTCGACCAGGTGCGCCACGATATCCCCGCTGACCTCCTTGGGGTTGACGAAATGCGTCATGCCGAATTTTCGCGCCAGCTTCTCGCGGCCGGGATTGATGTCCACGCCCACGATCATGTCCGCGCCCGCAATCCGTGCGCCCTGGATCACGTTCAGCCCGATGCCGCCCAGCCCGAACACCACCACGTTGTCGCCCGGTGCCACCTTGGCCGTGTAGATCACCGCACCCACGCCCGTGGTTACGCCGCAACCGATATAGCAGATCTTTTCGAACGGCGCGTCCTCATTCACTTTGGCCAGCGCAATTTCCGGCAGCACCGTGTAATTGGCGAATGTCGAGCAGCCCATGTAATGCATGATCGGTTTGCCCTGGAAACTAAAACGCGTCGTGCCGTCGGGCATGACGCCGCGGCCCTGCGTGGCGCGAATGGCCGTGCAGAGATTGGTCTTGCGGCTGAGGCAGGATTTGCACTGCCGGCATTCCGGCGTGTACAGCGGAATGACGTGATCGCCCTTTTTGAGCGAACGCACGTCCGGCCCGATATCAACCACCACGCCGGCACCTTCATGGCCCAGAATGCTGGGAAACAGACCTTCCGCATCCGCGCCGGACAACGTGTAGAGGTCGGTGTGACAAATTCCCGTGGCCTTGATCTCGACCAGCACCTCGCCGGCCTTGGGGCCTTCGAGTTGCACGGTTTCGATGGTCAGCGGCTTGCCGGCTTCGAAGGCTACAGCGGCGCGCACATCCATAATCGTCTCTCCCGTTCTCTGTTCCGGCGCCGCCATCCAGCGGCGCTCTCTGCTGGAATGCTCTATGGCAGAGCCTATTGCATCAGGTGATACAACCTTGGTGGAACGGCCGCCCACATGGGCCGCGTCTCCGCCGCGTCTTCCCGGTCGGGCGCCGCGGCTCAGCCCGCGTCGCTGAGCGCCTGTCCCAGTTCGCTGGGTCCCTCCGTCTCCTTGAGGATCGGGCTTTCACCCGCGGCGGGCGGCGCTTGCGTCATGGCCAGGACCACGAGGCGCTCGATGCCCTCGGGCTGTTGCGCAATCCGTTCGTTCAACGCGGCGCGCATGCCGGGAGTCCAGAACGCGCGAATATGCTCGCTCACACCAACCACGGCATCCTCCTCCGGGTAGGCGCGGAAGAATGCCGCGATCTGGTTGGCCATGGGCACCAGCCTGTCCTGCACGCGGGGCTATTCCGCCGCGACCGCGATACGCATCAGATCGATATCGTCCTGGGCGTTGCGCGCCTGCCAGTCGGACGGCCTGTTCGTGCGGCGCACCTGTACCGCGGTTACCTTGTATTCCGGACAATTGGTCGCCCAGTCGGACTGATCGGTGGTGACGACGTTGGCGCCCGTGCCGGGATGATGGAAGGTCGTATACACCACGCCGGGCTGCATGCGCTCGCTGATGCGCGCGGGCAGGGAGATATCGCCCGAGCGGCTGGCCACCGCCACCATTTCGCCATCGGCAATGCCGCGGTTCTCGGCGTCGAACGGATGGATTTCCAGCACGTCCTCTTCGTGCCAGCGGCTGTTCTCCGTCCGCCGCGTCTGCGCCCCCACATTGTATTGCGAGAGGATGCGCCCGGTCGTCAGGATCAGCGGAAAGCGCGCGCCCGTGCGCTCCTCGGTCGGCACGAATTCGGTCAGCATGAAACGTCCCATGCCGCGCACGAAACGTTCAACGTGCATCATCGGCGTGCCCAGGGGTGCCGCTTCATTGCAGGGCCATTGCAATGATCCGGCCGCGTCCAGTTTCGCATAAGACACGCCCGCGAAACTCGGCGTCAACGCGGCGATCTCATCCATGATCTCGCTGGGATGGCCGTACTGCATGCGAAAGCCAAGCGCGTTGGAAAAGGCCATCGTCGCTTCCCAGTCGGCAAGTCCGGCCAGCGGCGACATGACGCGCCGCACGCGGTTGATCCGCCGCTCGGCATTGGTGAAGGTGCCATCCTTTTCCAGGAACGACGAGCCCGGAAAGAACACATGCGCGTATTTCGCGGTTTCGTTCAGGAACAGATCCTGCACGATCACGCACTCCATCGCCCGCAATCCGGCGGTGACATGATGCGTATCGGGATCCGATTGCGCGATATCCTCGCCCTGCACATAGAGCGCGCGGAAGCGGCCGGCCACCGCCTCATCGAGCATGTTGGGAATGCGCAGGCCAGGCTCGCCAGACAACGGCACGCCCCAGGCCGTTTCGAACTGCGCGCGCGCGGCATCGTCCGATACGTGGCGGTAGCCGCTAAATTCGTGCGGAAAGCTGCCCATGTCGCACGCGCCCTGGACGTTGTTCTGCCCGCGCAGCGGATTGATGCCCGTGCCCAGCTTGCCGATATTGCCTGTGGCCATCGCCAGGTTGGCCATGGCCATGACCGTGGTGCTGCCCTGGCTGTGCTCGGTCACACCCAGACCGTAATAGATGGCGGCGGCACCGCCGGTGGCGTAAAGCCGCGCGGCCGCGCGCATTTCCTCGGCCGGCACCCCGGTCAGAGCCTCCGACACCTCGGGCGAATTCTTCTCCAGGGCCACGAAGCGCGCCCAGCTTTCAAACGCATCCAGTTCGCACCGTTCGCGCACGTAATCCTGATCTATCAGCCCTTCCGTGACGACAACATGTGCCAGCGCGTTGAGCAGCGCCACGTTCGTGCCGGGCTTTAACTGCAGATGGTGCGCCGCGCGGATATGCGGGCTGCGCACCAGATCGATGCGCCTCGGATCGGCCACGATCAGGCGGGCGCCCGCGCGCAGCCGGCGTTTCATGCGCGAGGCGAAAACCGGATGCCCGTCCGTGGGATTGGCGCCGATCACCAGGATCACATCCGAATGCGCAACCGAGGCAAAATCCTGCGTGCCGGCCGAGGTGCCCAGCGTCGTCTTCAGCCCGTATCCGGTCGGCGAATGGCAGACCCGCGCGCAGGTATCCACGTTGTTGGTGCCGAAGGCGCCGCGAATGAGCTTCTGGATCAGAAAAGTCTCTTCATTGGTGCAGCGCGAGGACGTGATCCCTCCCACTGCGCTTGCGCCATATTTGGCTTCGATGCGGCGGAATTCGGCGGCGGCATGCGCAATCGCCTGGTCCCAGCTCACTTCCTGCCAAGGGTCGGTAATGGCCGCGCGGATCATCGGGCGCGTCTTGCGGTCCTTGTGCGTGGCGTAACCGTAGGCAAAGCGGCCCTTGACGCAGGAATGCCCCTCATTGGCCTGGCCAAGCTTGTAGGGCACCATGCGCACGACGGTTTCGCCCTTCATTTCCGCCTTGAAGGAACAGCCGACGCCGCAATAGGCGCAGGTCGTCACCACCGAATGTTCCGGTACGCCTTGGGCAATCACCGCCTTTTCGTTCAGCGTGGCGGTCGGGCAGGCTTGCACGCAGGCGCCGCAGGAAACGCATTCCGAGCCCATAAAATCCGTGTCGCCGGCGGAAATGCGCGAGGCGAACCCACGCCCCTCCATCGTCAGCGCAAACGTGCCCTGCACCTCCTCGCACGCGCGCACGCAGCGCGAGCAGGCGATGCATTTGCTGCCTTCGAAGGAGAAATACGGGTTGCTGGCATCGGTCGGTTCGGCGAGATGGTTTTCGCCGGCATAGCCGTAACGTACGTCGCGCAGGCCCACCTTGCCCGCCATGTCCTGCAACTCGCAATCACCATTGGCCGAGCAGGTCAGGCAATTCAGCGGATGGTCGGAAATGTAAAGCTCCATGACGCCGCGGCGGCGCTTTGCGACCTCGCCGTTTTGCGTGTGCACCACCATCGCCTCTTCGGCTGGCGTGGTGCAGGACGCGGGATAGCCGCGCCTTCCTTCGATCTGCACCAGGCATAATCTGCAGGATCCGAAAGGCTCCAGGCTGTCGGTGGCGCACAGGCGGGGAATTTGCGTGCCCATCGACATGGCCGCCGCCATGATGGAAGTGCCGCGCGGCACGCGCACCTGCTGGCCGTCTATGGTTAGCGTCACATGGTCGGCGGCGACGCGGATGGGCGTGCCGGTGTCCAGTTCGCGGATCAGGGCCATCTAGCTCACTCCCAACGCTAGGCCAGGGGGCTCTGCCCCCGGGACTCCCACTGGGGACAAATCCCCAGACCCCGTGACGAAGTCATCTCGGAAATGCGTCAGCGCGCTGACCACGGGCACGGGGGTCAGGCCGCCCATGGCGCAGAGCGAGGCGTCCGTCATTAACTGGCAAAGATCGTCCAGCACCTCGAAGTTGCGCTCCCTTTGCACGCCGGCGAGGATGCGATCGACCGTCTCCATGCCCCGCACGGCGCCGATCCGGCACGGCGTGCACTTGCCGCAACTCTCTGCCGCGCAGAATTCGAAGGCAAAGCGCGCCTGCTGCGCCAGATTGACGGTGTCATCGAACACCACCACGCCGCCATGCCCCAGCAAGCCGCCCGCGCGGGCGAAGGCTTCGTAGTCCATCGGGGTATCCAGCAGCTCCGCCGGAAAATACGCTCCCAGCGGACCGCCCACCTGCACGGCGCGGAACGGCCGCCCGCTCGCCGTGCCGCCGCCCCATTCCTCGATCAAGGCGCGCAGCGACGTGCCGAACGGCAGCTCAATCAGCCCGCCACGCGACACGTTGCCCGCCAGTTGCACCGCCAGCGTGCCCAGGGACCGGCCCATGCCCAGCGCCGCATAGGCCGCCCCGCCATGCGCCAAGATCCATGGCACCGCCGCCAGCGAAAGCACGTTGTTGACAACAGTGGGTTTGCCGAACAGCCCGGCAATCGCCGGCAATGGCGGCTTGGCCCGCACCTGCCCGCGCCGCCCCTCAAGACTCTCCAGCAGGGACGTTTCCTCGCCGCAAATATAGGCGCCGGCGCCGACGCGCACCTCCAGATCGAAGGCGCGCCCGGAGCCGCCCACATCGGCACCCAGCCATCCCGCCGCGCGCGCGGCCGCCATCGCCTCGCCCATGGCGCGCACGGCGTGCGGATATTCGGAGCGGATATAGATAAAGCCCAGCGTCGCGCCGACCGCCATGCCGGCAATGGCCATGCCTTCGACCAGGCAAAGCGGATCGCCTTCCATCAACATGCGGTCGGCGAACGTGCCGCTGTCGCCCTCATCGGCGTTGCATACGATGTATTTCTGCGCGCCTTCGGCCAGGCGCACCGTGTTCCACTTGATGCCGGCCGGAAACCCCGCCCCGCCGCGGCCGCGCAGGCCGGAGGCTTTCACTTCCTCGACAATTGCCTCGCCGCTTAACGTGAGCGCGCGCGCCAAACCCTCAAAGCCGCCATGCGCGCGGTAATCGGCCACGCTCGCCGGGTCGATCACGCCGCAGCGCGCAAACGTCAGCCGCTGCTGCCCGGCAAACCACCAATGCTTCTCGACCGGGCCAAGAGACAGCGCATGTGTGCCGCCCTCGGCCAGTCCGGCGTCGAACAGTCCGGCCACATCGCCCGGCCGCACCTTCCCATAGCCCACGCGGCCAGCCTGCGTCTCGACCTCCAGCAACGGCTCCAGCCACACCGCCCCGCGTGAGCCCGTGCGCACGATCTGCACGTCTATGCCCCGACGCGCCGCCTCCTCGCGCAACGCCAGCGCCACGGCGTCAGCCCCGAGCGCCAAGGCGGCGGCATCCTTCGGCAGAAAAATCCGCATCATTGCCGCGCCTCATCCAGCGCCGCGACCAACCGCGCCTCGTCCAGCCGTCCCAGCGGCGCACCGTCCAGCAACGCGGCCGGCGCGCAGGCGCACAGACCCAGGCAATAGCTGCCCTCTATCGTCAGCCCGCCGTCAGCGGTCGTGCCGCCCCAGCCTATCCCCGCTTGCGCGAGGCAGCGTTCGGCCAGTGCAGCGCAGCCCATCGCCTGGCAGGCCTCCGCCCGGCAGATCTTCAACACGTGCCGCCCAGGGGGCGCCTTGCGGAAATCGTGGTAGAAGGAAACGACGCCGTGAAGTTCGGCGCGAGAGAGGTTCAGCGCTTCGGCGATCATCGCCTGGCTGCCGCGTGGCACGAAGCCGAATGCCGCCTGCAACGCATGCAGGATCGGCAACGTCGCCCCCGCGACACCTTCATGCGAGGCGATAATCTCCGCCGCGAGGGCCACGTCCCATGGCGCCTCTTCCGCCGAGGCATGAGGGCGCTGGGACGGCGCCGTCTCTCGAGGCAAGGCTCCCACGATCATCGTCCGCTGGTTTGGGCGACCTATCCCGCCGCAACGTGAACGAAGCGCTATCCAGGCGGCAAGATCAAGACGCATCGCCCGTGCTGCGATAGCAAACTGCTATCGAGCTTCTGTCAGAGAGCGAGCTTCCGCCAGTAAGGCCGCCGCCAGCAGCGGCATCGGTTCGTGTTGCGGCACAACCAGACCGACTTGGTGCGTCTCGGGACCAGGCGTGATCGGAATACAGCGCAAGCGCGGCGCCAGCGCCAGTGTCCGCGCAATGTGCTCGGGCAGCACCGTCGCCCAGCGCCCGGTCAGAACATGCGCCAGCAGGCTGATCTGGGAATTGGATTGCAGCGCCACGCGCGGGACCACGCCGGCCGCCCGCATCAGGCCATCCATGATGCGCCTGTTCTGCATGTCCGGCGTCAGCAGGCACAATTCCACCTGGCCCAGTTCCGCCCAGTCCACCGCGGCGCGATCGGCCAGCGGCGCACCTTCTACCGTAACGAAACGGTAGCGTTCGACATGCAGGCCTACCGTCAGCACACGCCCGAGCGGCTCATTGTCCAGGTATGTGACTCCCGCGTCGATCTCCAGATTTTCGAGCATCTCCAGAATGCGGGAGGACGGGCAGGAAAGCACGGTGAATTGCAGCCCGGGATGGCGCGCGCGGCAGGGCGTGGTCAGCATCGGCACCAGGGTCAGCGCGGTCGGGATCACGCCGATGCGCAGATGGCCACTCAAACCCTCGCGCATGCCTTGCAAATCCTGGCGCATGGCGCGCGCATCGCCGATCAGCCGGCGCGCCCAGACCAGCACGCGCTCGCCCTCCGGCGTCAGGCCGAGATAGCGGGAGGAACGGCGCACCAGCATGACGCCGAGCTCGTCCTCGAGCTGCCTGACGCCGGCCGAGAGCGTGGGCTGGGCGACACCGCATGCGTCGGCCGCGCGGCGGAAGCTCTGCGCGCGCGCGACGGCAACGAAGTAGGTGAGCTTTTCGAGCATCGGCGCGGGAGTGAAGCAGGAAAGGGAGGTTGGGGGGAGGGTGCCCCTCCCCCCAAACCCCCCGTCATCATCTTAGACCGAGGCTGGATGATCGGACGCGGAGCGCTCTTCAATGTCGCCGCTTTGGGCTACTTGTTGAGCCAGAAATCTTCCTAATCCAGCTTTGTCCCCGCTGAAGTAATCAACTGCTCTGCACATTTAGTGCTGAATGGCATCGGCCTTAACCGCGTGCAGTTTCGTAACGCCAGAAGACCTGCTTCAAAACCCGCGGATGCTGTCGCCACTCTGGGGACGGTGTAAGCTGCCACCACTTTACATTTGCCATGTCAATCAACCTTATGTCTGCCGATGAGTTTAGCATATGCGGAGGCGAAAACCTACGCTAGAGCGTCTCAGAAAGTGACGTTTGCAGACTGATATACCTTCGATACAAGTGAATCCTTGCAGCCACGCCTGATCTGTGCAGATACAGTGCGGCATGTCCGGCGTATGGTGTTGAACATGGGCTATCTTCGGCGGAAAGTTTCCCCATATCTTCTCGCTGCGAGGCTTGGCCTCGCTGCCTGTGCTGCATTCGGCCAGGCAACTCATGACATACCAGGCGTGCCGCCTCTCACGCCGCAAGCCGAAGAAGTCTTCATCCCAGCCCAGCCTTTCATGACCAAGGCCTGCCGACATGCGTTGCGGCCTCTCTTGAGACAGCGCGCATGGTTCGACAATCCCGTCCTGACGC
>CAXUNZ010000030.1:18534-20515 GCA_964252525.1 uncultured Acetobacteraceae bacterium | reverse complement strand
TTGGTAGGCCTTTACCCCACCAACTAGCTAATCGTACGCAGGCTCCTCCACAGGCAGATCCAGTTGCCAGTTGCCAGTCTTCAGTTGTCAGAAAACACTCCGATAACTGACCACTGACAACTGCCAACTGATCCTTTGGCCCTCAGGCGTCATGCGGTATTAGCGTCAGTTTCCCGACGTTGTCCCCCACCCGTGGATAGATACCTACGCGTTACTCACCCGTCCGCCACTGCCATTGCTGACCGTGCGACTTGCATGTGTTAAGCATGCCGCCAGCGTTCGCTCTGAGCCAGGATCAAACTCTCAGGTTCATCCTGCCCGTAACCCAAAGCGCCAAAACGCCCAGGACAACAGACAAAACAAACAGACCCTAAACCCCAAACACTCTCAATGCCTCCCATAAACCCACGAGGGGTAGGCCAGGAGAGGCCACTCATCAAAACACTGCGTATTGCGTAGCATCAAAGATACTCAACCAGCAGCGCCCATAAAGCAGCCATCAAAAGCCCAAGAATTACAGAGCCAAACCAAATCAGCCCCAAACCAAAGACCCGTCAAACCACAAACCTGCCACCATCAACCGCACCTCTCGGCACAGCAAACAGCCCAAGGAGCGCCGCCAGCGTATCCCTTCCATTCCATATTCAAATGTCAACGAACAAACACCCCCAAAACAGCGCCCCAGCCAGTCAAAGCCAGAAACACCGCCCAGAAGATGCCCGCTACCCAGCAGCGAGCCGAGAAAGCTAAGATACCCAACCCAAATCCGCAAGTGATTTCGCGCGGTCCGCGTCGGTGACGGGCTTCTAATCGCCCGACTCCAGCGAGTCAACAGCGTGATAGTCGAGCCAAGCACCCCCAGCTATGCGCAAAGGTACGTGAGCAAATAGTGCTTCACAAATGCACGGTCCCCTGAGATAGTGGCGATGAACCACAATTAAGTGATGTGGAATAGCATCTCCTCTATGGGTTGGAGGCTTTAAGGCCAGTGCGCATCTCCATTCTCCGCACCATAAGCATTGCCGCGGCCGGCGCCGCCTTCCTGGCCGCCTCCGCGGCCACGGCCGCCCCGCGCAGCATCAGTATCGGCTACCAAAAATACGGAACGCTGGTTTTTGAAAAAGCCCGCGGCACATTGGAAGGGCGCCTTGCACCACTGGGTGTCTCCGTCCATTGGACCGAATTCCTCGGCGGCCCGGCGCTGCTCGAAGCCCGGGGCGCCGGCACCATATTTTTTGCCAGCGCGGGCGATGCGCCACCCATCTTCGCTCAAGCCGCAGGCGTGGATCTGGCTTATGTTGCCGTAGAACCCGCAAGTCCCCACGGTGAGGCCATCATCGCCCTGCAATCCTCGGCCATCCACACGCCCGCCGATTTGCGCGGCAAGCGCATCGCGCTCAATAAAGGCAGCAACGTGCACAATCTTCTCGTGCGCGTGCTCGCCGCCAATGGCCTGTCGATTACCGATGTAGAGCCCATCTACCTAAAACCGTCCGATGCACGCGCCGCCTTTGAAAACGGCAGCGTGGACGCCTGGGTCATATGGGACCCCTATCTGGCCGCCGCCCAAACCGCGCTTCCCACACGCGAAATCGCCGACGGCATGGGGCAGGATGGCCGCGTCATCGATGAAAACCGCGAATTCTTTTTGGCCGCGCGGCCCTATGCGCGCGCCAACGCCGATGTCATTGCCGCACTGCTTGCCGATCTGACCCAGACGGAAGCCTACGCCGCCGCCCATCGCCCCGAGGTGGTCAGCTTGCTCGCGCCGGCCATGGGCATGGATCCGCGCGCGGTCAAACGCGCCATCGACCGCCTGGCCTTCGGCGTGTCTCCCCTAATCCCGGCCAATTTCGCCTCGCAGCAAGACATTGCAGACCTCTTCGCCAAACTTCACCTGATCCCGACGCGCATCGATGTCGCGCAGGCGAAAATTTGAACGGGCAAGGACGCGACATGCAACTCCTCTGGTTCCTCCCCA
>CAXUNZ010000030.1:18170-18524 GCA_964252525.1 uncultured Acetobacteraceae bacterium | reverse complement strand
GTGATGGCCGTTATCTCGCCGCCTCGACCGGCGGACGCGCCCTTACCTTCGACTATCTCCGCCAGGTCGGCATGGCGGCGGACCAGCTCGGCTATTATGGCGTGCTGCTGCCGACAGGCCGGTCATGCGAGGACAGTTGGGTCATTGCTTCCGCGGTCGCACCCTACACGCGCACGCTGAAATTCCTCGTCGCCCTCCGCCCGGGCCTGGTTTCGCCCACGATGGGCGCCCGCCTGGCCGCCACGCTCGATCGCGTCAGTGACGGCCGGCTACTGATCAATGTCGTCACCGGCGGCGATCCCGTCGAACTCAAGGCTGACGGCCTCTGGCTCGGGCACGATGAACGCTACGAAC
>CAXUNZ010000030.1:16103-18160 GCA_964252525.1 uncultured Acetobacteraceae bacterium | reverse complement strand
ACGGCCGAGTTCCTCCGCGTCTGGCGCCAGGTCATGCAAGGCGGCTCGACCGATTTCGAAGGCAAGCACATCCATGTCGAGGATGCGCGCCTCGCCTTTCCCGCCGTGCAGAAACCCTATCCGCCGCTCTGGTTCGGCGGCTCCTCCGCACCCGGCATCGAAGTGGCCGCCGAACAATGCGACGTCTATCTGACCTGGGGCGAACCCCCGGCCGCCGTGGCCGAAAAAATCAAGGTGGCGCGGGAAGCCGCTGTGCGCCGTGGCCGTACGCTGACCTTCGGCATCCGCATGCACATCATCGTACGTCAAACCCGCCAGGCGGCCTGGGATGCCGCCAATGACCTCATCCGCTATGTGGACGACAAGGTCATTGCCGATGCGCAAAAAGTGTTCGCCCGCTACGACAGCGTGGGCCAACAGCGCATGGCCGCCCTTCACAACGGTGACCGCTCACGCCTGGAAATCAGCCCGGACCTTTGGTCCGGCGTCGGCCTGGTGCGTGGCGGCGCCGGCACCGCGCTTGTGGGGGATGCCGACACCGTCGCCGCCCGCATGAACGAATACGCCGATCTCGGCATCGAGACGTTCATTCTCTCCGGCTATCCGCACCTGGAAGAATCCTACCGCGTCGCCGAACTCCTCTTTCCTCGACTGAACCTTTCGCACGGTCCAAACGCACGCGCCATTCCGGCGCTGAACGGCCCGTTCGGCGAAATCATCGCCAATGAGCACGCACCCAAACCTGTACTCGCCGCCGCCTCGTGAACCGCCTCGCCCGCATCACCGCGTCCTGGATCATTCCCGTTCTGCTGCTCACGGCATGGGAACTTCTGGCCGATGCGGGTGCAATATCGCCCCGCAAGCTGCCGCCCCCGCATGCCATCGCCACGGCCTTCTGGCAGATGCTGCAATCGGGCGAACTGGTAAGGGACGTGGCCGTCTCGACGCTGCGCGCGGCCACCGGCTTTGCCATTGGCGGCGCATTCGGTTTCACCGCCGGTCTTGCCGCCGGCATCAGCCGATTGGCTGAAACCCTCTTCGACGGCACACTGCAAATGCTGCGCATGGTGCCCCACCTGGCACTCATCCCACTCGTCATCCTCTGGTTCGGCATCGATGAGAGCGCGAAGGTCTTTCTCGTCGCACTCGGCGTCTTCTTCCCGATCTACTACAACACCTATCACGGCATACGCACGATCGATGCCGGGCTGCTTGAGATGGCGCGGGTGCAAGGCCTTTCCGGCGCCGAACTCTTCACCGCCGTGATTTTTCCCGGCGCACTCGCCTCCATCCTCGTCGGCGTGCGCTACGCGCTCGGCATCATGTGGCTTACCTTGATCGTGGCAGAAACGATTGCCGGCAATTCGGGCATCGGCTACATGACCATGAACGCGCGAGAATTCATGCA
Source organism: uncultured Acetobacteraceae bacterium (assembly GCA_964252525.1). Taxonomy (GTDB): domain Bacteria; phylum Pseudomonadota; class Alphaproteobacteria; order Acetobacterales; family Acetobacteraceae; genus CAJCIS01. The sequence continues at coordinate 16,752 of CAXUNZ010000030.1, read as the reverse complement.
GACGGATGTCGTTCTGCTCGGCATCCTCCTCTACGCCGCCTTGGGAAAACTCATCGACAGCGCCGCCCGCCTGATCGAGCGCACAGCCTTGTCCTGGCACCCCAATTTTGCAGCCGCCGCATGAATGCGCCTTCTCCAACTCTCGCGTGTGCCACGGCCCTGCAGAGCAGCAGCGGCAGCGGCTTGGCCATATCGCTCCGCGGTATCTCCAAGCGCTACAACGCGCGTTCCGTCCTGCACGACATCGACCTCGATATCGCGCCAGGCAGCTTTACCGCCGTCGCCGGCCGCAGCGGCTCGGGCAAAACCACGCTCCTGCGCCTCATTGCCGGCCTTGAAGCGCCGGATAGCGGCACCCTCACGTTGGACGGCACTTCGCCCGCCACGCAAAAACGTGCCATCCGAGTCATGTTCCAGGATGGTCGCCTGCTGCCCTGGCGGCGCGTCATTGACAACGTCACCCTTGGCCTTCCCCGGGCCGTGCACTCACGTGCGGAAGTCGCCCTGGGCGCCGTCGGTTTGGCAGACCGGGCGCGCGATTGGCCGCGCGTGCTCTCGGGTGGCCAGAAACAGCGCGTGGCACTTGCGCGCGCGCTCGCCGCTCAGCCCCGCCTGATCCTGCTTGACGAGCCGCTTGGCGCGTTGGATG
>CAXUNZ010000030.1:0-16093 GCA_964252525.1 uncultured Acetobacteraceae bacterium | reverse complement strand
GCGCTGACACGGCTGGACATGCAGCGCATGATGGAACGCCTCTGGCTGCAAGCCGGCTTTACCGCGATCCTCGTCACGCACGATGTCACCGAAGCCGCTCTCATGGCCGACCGCATCATCGTCGTCGAAGACGGTCGCATTGCGCTAGATCAGGACAATGCCCTGCCACGGCCGCGGCATGCCGGGCCGGAATTGGCGGCAATCGAGAACGACGTGCTCGAGAAAATACTCAGTGCAAAACGAGCAAGTGATGCGGAGTTATTTTGAAGAAACTTGCGCGCCTTATACCGATCCGGGTTGAGATCGACACATCGTCGAAGGAAAAAGAAGTTGGGGGAGACGGCACATCTTCCTCAGACTTCCGAAGAGTCAACTTCCTGCTTGTTGGTATTAGAACTTCGCGCTCAACGCCAGACTGCCGAAATTGAACAGTCCAGCCTTTGCCCCTTTGAACTCCAGCGTCTGCCAAGTCTGCGTGTAGGTCAGGCGCAAACCGAACGCCATAATCGCCACGCCGCCCTCGAACTCGCCCACATCCCAAATCCGCTGCACGCTCGGCGTGAAGCTGCGGAACGCATTGCCATCCAGTGTCACATCATAGCCCACCGCCTGGCCATCGCCGCCGGCAAATGCATACCACGCGATCGGCCGCGTGTTGGTGTAGGCGTCGCTGCCGTTCAGGCCTGGAGGTATCCGCGCCGTCCCGAAATCACTGTCGAGCCCTTGACCGATCCGCACCTGCCCGCCGATCTGCGCGTACTCACGTATGTCGCCCACGCTCGCAGTCACGGAAGGCAGCGCGTCCGTCTCGAGCGGCCCGAGCCGGATGAGCGGCAAGCGCCAGGTCCGCTGAAACAGCAATTGTGCCGCAACCTGGTCGGGCACCTGGTAATGCCAGCCGCGATTGGATGTATCGCCGATGATGCTGTGGAACCCGTTCTGCACTTCCTCGCCCAGCGCCGATGGTCCCACTACGCCCAGGCTCAAGGAAACCAGGTCGCGCGTCAGCGCGGTGTCGTGCACCAGGCCGAACGTCGCCAGCAATTCGCCCGCATAGGGCCGGTCGCGCGGGTTTGGCGGATCGAGCTGTGTGTCGCGCGGCGTGAACAGGCTTTGCGTGATGTTCAACGAAACCCGCGTTGTCCCATCGCCCCAGATGCCCCGCCCCAGTTGGGCCACCGGCGCAATCGCATCCGCGCCCGAGGTCCAGCCCAGCTTCAGCCCGCTGGTGTAATACTGGTCGGACGTGCCTTTGAGGGTGGAGACAGCGTCATTCTCCACCTGGATGGTGAAGATGTTGTCCGGATCCGGCCGTATGGCCTGTGCCTGAGCTGCCCCGGCGGCTGCCAGCAAGGCCACGCCCCCAAGCATGGAAAGGGCCGCGGCACGGCGCGGCGTGGGGCGAGGGGTAGGTCTCATGAGACTCGTTCTAGCGTTCTCTGGGGCATCTGTAACCCCCGCCTGCCTTGTGCTAGGCCTCGCCCAGCCGGAAGGATGGCCGAGTGGTTTAAGGCAGCAGTCTTGAAAACTGCCGTGGGTGCAAGTCCACCGTGGGTTCGAATCCCACTCCTTCCGCCACGCAGTCCCTGAACTTGTCTCTGGCTGAAGGCTAATCGCCAAAGACTCTGACTAGGCCGCAGCCTTTCGGCGCCCAACCGGCACGCCTGGCGTTTTCCGGTGCATCAATCCCGCCCTGTTTAGCGCCCTCTGTCGGGCCGGTCTCCGGCGGTCTGCGAGGCGGTGCGGTTTGGCCGCTTTCCCTGTTCTCCGCCCATGCGGTTTTTCGCGGCTACGGCAGCCAGCCATTCAGTCCATGCAATCCCAAGAGAGACCTCGCTTTTTCCGCTTAGAGGCCCGTGGACGCGCTCATGATAACAGGGAATTTCCCGCCTCAAATAACAGGGAAATTTCGCGTGCGATCAGGTAAGTCTCACGTTCAAAACAGGGATATTCGTCGTCAGGCTGAACGCGGCCGGGCACGATCCACTGGGCATATCTGGGATAAAGGACGCGTGACGAGAGACAAAACAGCGCTGACGGGAGACAAAACAGCGTGGACGGGAGACAAAACACCTGAGACAAGAGACAAAACACCTGAAACGGGAGACAAAACGCCCGGGACGAGAGACAAATATGGCCGTGTTTAGAGGAGACACCCTGAGGCGGGACAAGAGACGGGAGACACCGGGCGGGAGACGCGAGACTTGGATGCGGGAACGCGAGACCAGCCTTTCACGCGTTCGGCAGGTGCGCCTTGGGGGCGAACAGCGCGGCTTGAGCACGCCAGTCGATAGGAATGTCGCCGCGCACCAGTTGCTCGAGCGTCATCCCGGCAGGCTGCTGTCCATCGAGGATGGATCTCTGCAGCTTGGGCGCCAGGAAGGCGAGGCGGATGAGATTGCGCTCATAGGTGTTCTCGGGTGGCGAGTTATTGTCCCGCGCGATTGTTCCATCCAGCAGCCAGCCTGCGGCCGCGGCAAGGCGATGCGCCTTGTGCAAACCGGCGATCAGCACCGGATCCTTGCGCGATGTGCCGATACCCTGTGGGATATGCAGCCAGGTGCGGCCACCACGCTGACGTAGACAGGCCGGCACGAGCATTTCGCCGAGCGATGCATCGGTGCTTTGTTCCAACCGGCTGCGTAACGGCCGCGGCGCTTTGGCGCGATCGATCGTCAGGCACACACCGGTGCTCAGGACGTCGATGCGCCGAACGCAACTCAGCACATCTCCAAGGCCAGCGTCATCGGGCATCTCACTTGCCTGCACGAGCGCCTTGCGCACCGCCTCTTCGAGCACGGGCGCCGCAAGGCGCAGGCTTGCCGGCTGCTTTTGTCCACCCTGCTGCAGCGGTGCGGACACGTAGTAGCGGTAAATGCGCCCATGGCGGTTGCGCGTGAAGCTCGGGCTCATGCGCGATCCGGCCGCATCGAACAGCAATCCTGTCAGCGGTGCCTCGCCGGCGATAGATTCATGCGCGTGGTGGCTTCCTCGCTGCGCCGCAAGCTGTGCCTGCACAAGCTCGAACAGTTCAGCTGCGACGATTGGCGCTTGCAGGCCGGGGTAGCTCTGCCCCTTGTGGACGATCTCACCGAGGTAGAGGCGGTTCTTCAGCAGGTGGAACAACGCGCCGCGGCTCAGCGCCGCGCCGGAGCGCGAGCGAACGCCCTCTTGCTCAAGAGCACGTTGTAGCACGTGCACCGAGCCGAGCGCCAGGTAGCGGCTGAAGATGGCCCGCACGAGCGCCGCCTCGTCTTCGACGATGGCCAGCGTGCGCTCATGGCCACGGTAGCCAAGCGGCGGCACGCCACCCATCCACATGCCCTTCTTCTTAGAGGCGGCAATCTTGTCGCGGATGCGCTCGCCGGTGACCTCCCGTTCGAACTGGGCAAACGACAGCAGCACATTCAGCGTCAGCCGTCCCATCGACGTCGTCGTGTTGAACGCCTGGGTGACGCTGACAAAGGATGTGCCTTTTGCGTCGAGCCGCTCGACGATGCGCGCAAAGTCGGCGAGCGAGCGGGTGAGCCGGTCGATCTTGTAGACGACGATCGTATCGACCTGGCCGGCATCAACCTCGGCGAGGAGCCTCTGCAAGGCCGGTCGCTCCATCGTCGCGCCCGACAAGCCGCCATCGTCATAGGCCGTTGCAATGGCACGCCAGCCCTCATGCGCCTGACTCTTGATGTAGGCCTCGCACGCCTCGCGCTGGGCGTGCAGCGAGTTGAAGGCTTGCTCCAGCCCCTCGTCGGAACTCTTCCTTGTGTAGATGGCGCAGCGCAGCCGCTTGGTGCTCATGCGTTGCGCTCCCGCAGCCCGAAGAAGCGTGGGCCGTTCCAGCGCGTGCCGGTGATCGCCCGCGCCACATGGGACAGGCTGTCATAGCGCGCGCCAGCGTATGAGTAGCCGCCATCATCCAGAGCGACGGCCTCGTGCCGAATGCCCTTCCACTCACGGACGAGACGGGTGCCCGAGCGGGGCACCGCTTTGCCAGCGCTGGAAGCCGGGCGCCGCAGGGCACACCGCGTGCTGGTGTCCAGCCCACCGAATGCCTCCGCCTGAATGCGCCAGGCTAGCATCAGCCGAAGCAAACCGGGCGATCGGAAGGTCGGCGTTGGGCCGAACCGCGCCTGCCACAAGCTTCTCAACGCCCGCAGGTCGGCCGCTTCCACGTCACCGAGGGCGGCATCCAGATCGGCGGTCATGCCGCAACACCCTTGCGGGTGCGCACGCGGTAGCGAGTGAGACCGTCGATCTTTGCTGCACTGACTTCGAGATCATCGCGCTTCTTGAGGTTGCCCGCGATGAAGCCGCGGATGGAGTGCACTTGCCAGCCGATTGCTGAGGCAAGCTCCTGGGCGGTGGCACCCTGACGCGTGCGCATCATGGTAATCAGCTGCTCGCTGCGTGTCCCAGATTTGCCCGCCTTTGACTGCTCGCCGAGCATGCAGGTCCCGACGTTCTTCCTTGACGCGCCTGCCTTATGGGGCCTGAGGGTAGGGTTAGTTTTGGCCATTGTTTCGTCTCCTGTTGGGCGGGGACGATGAGCCGCCCCGCACTGAGACGAGCCGGATCAAGGCCGGCGGGACAGCAACGCTCCTTCCGGCATAGAAGTCCAGTCCTTCGTAGAAGGCTGCTTTAGGTGTAGATGCGGCTACCAACGTCGCCGACATCACCGTTCCTGAGCCACCTTGTGTAGGGCGCACGTTACCTTTCTGTTCCTGTATGCTGTTGGGCCTCGCCGCTGCTGCCCCGCCGCCATGGCCGGCCAAGTCATTTGCAGTCAGTTGAGTTCGCCCGACGGTGGCCGCTCGGCACGGCCCTGAGGCTCCTCTCTGGACCATTGTAGCGCCGCATTGCAGTGCTACGCCCGGCTGTAAGCGCCAACCCGCGCAGCCCTATTATAAAGTCGGGACTCTGACCACCGCCGCCGCGATTGCCAAGCAGGCCGCCTGATCCGCAAGGCTTTTGTGACGCCCATGAGCCGGCGCTCCGCAGTTGTGAAAGTCGTGACGTTATCCTGGCTTTATGGCCAAGCTTCGTCCTCACACTGCCTTTTCAGACCCGCCGCGCCGCTTGGTGCCTAGGCACTTGGGCGCTTGTGTCTCTGTTGCCACCGCTCGCCTCGATCAGACCGCTGCTGTGCTTGGCGCCAGGTCAATGACGGGTCGCAACTTCCCGCGCACTACCAGGCTCGCGGCCTTGCTGCGTCCTGCTCGTCGTGCCGGCAATCAGCCAGCCCACAGAATGGGGTTTGTTCGTGACCCGAGCCAGTCTGGTCGAAAAGGCTGGCTAAAGCTGCCCGCGCGAGGTCCGCCCTTTCAAGATCGACGTGCTCGCTGATCACTAAGCGGCCGAGAGACGTGCGTACAAGTTCGCAACCAGATCACCAAGGGTAAATACAATGACCAACACGCAATGTAACACAGCAGTTAAAGCCGCCGAAAGGCGCTTGACCTGCGTTCAGATTGTTCTGGACACCATTTTTACGGCTTCTCCACAGAAAACGATTTCGGGAGCAGTGGCCGAGGAATGCCACCTACCTGGACCTGACTTTTCTAAGTTGCGCGCAAGATGCTTGGACGAGCTGTGGCAAGTACTTTTTGTCCTTAGAGTTGCCTATAAACGGCTGCTAAGCGAAAAGATCCGCTGCGCCATAGACGCGGGATTGGAGCCGCCTGACCCTGTGCCTCATCCTGACGACATGGTGATCCGCCGCAAGAGAATGGAGGTAACGATCAATGGGCCTGCCAACATGGAGGAGAAGGCGGAATGGGATCAAGCCGAGTTCTGGAGGTGCGAAGAGCTGGAAAACGTCGACTTCCTGAAAGAGCTGCTTGCTGGCTCTGACGAACAGATCAGGACAGGCTTGGACGCAACAAGGAAGGAGGCCGAGATGGCGCTAGCTGAGACAATAGAAAAGCTGGATTTGCTTGATGCCTTTTATCCCGCCCCAGACATCCGTCGTCGGGCCAGATTTAATCTGGAGGCATGGAGGAAGAAGAAAAGCAAGGGCAGAGATTGTCCCACGTGGACTGAAGCTGTTGCTCTCGCACAGTCCTAAACACCAGCGTGGTTACACGTGCGGGTCGCCTGCATTAAGCCGCTGACAATCTTGCGCCGCAAGCCAAGCTTGCGGTCGCAGGATTTGGCTGGCACTGGTTATTTGCTTCTGCACGCCCACGGCACATGGCGGGCTGCCTGTCCTTAAAGAGAAGGCTTTATGCAAGCGGATGGGAACGTCGACTGCGCAAAGATATACAGCATTGCAGCCTGAGGCGGCGGAGCGCTAAGACCACTGCGATGAATCATGCTGCCGCTGGTGGCGCTGCGATTGATTGTTCGGTTCCACGCCCGTGCTTGAGAATGAGCGTAACTGAAAATTCGCATCGGGCCTCTTCGGCGCGAGAAGCGGCAGCTGGTGGTGCACTGCGCTAGGACATGATGTTCCGCTGTTATTCATGCGGTCATGAGCTCCAGCATCATTATGAGCCGAGTTGTGTGGGCGAAAGTCTCTTTCCACAACGCCGCATTGATGTGGTGGTCAGGCGTGGTATAGGCGCGCGGGCGCTTTTTGGTCTTCATTCGAGCAAACAACGACAATACGGTTCCCATGAGCCTTATGCGAAACTGCAAAAAAGTAGCTCAAGCTTCTAAAGGGGAGCTGTGTGACCGCCAAAGCACAGCTTGGATACGTCCGGTGAATGGGCACAAGATAAACCGAGGTCACCAGGATGTGACGTCGCAGACGGCCCGAAGTCGTGACGCCACGCTAGCCTTATGCCTAATCGTCCTCCTTCTACCTGCCCTTTCGACCTGTTGCACACCGAGCCGCCCTGGCGTGTCGCTGCCTTTGCCATCCTCGCCATGGTTGCCGCAGGTGGAATCTCCAATTCGCGCCTGACGCGGCCACGCGCAGGTGCTAGCTTCCTGTCTGCCAAGAGCGCTGAGCCTTTGTGCCCGCCCGCATTTTGCCGGGAGTGGCAGCGATGAGCCAATTCGACGAAGAGGGCTCACCTGCGGTGCAGGCCTTATCGAACAAGCGGGTTGGCTACTGTCGCCCGCCGGAGGAACACCGTTTTAAGAAAGGCACGTCTGGCAATCCAAGGGGACGACCGAGAAAATCCCCCACCTACTCGGGTGTTGCACCGTCGGAGGTGGGCAATCTGATACAGAAGGCCAGTCGTAAGTCCGTTCGTGTGACGGAGAACGGGCAGGTTCAGAACATTAAGGCCGCAGAGGCACTGGTTCTTGTCGCACAAGCCCAGGCGCTGAAAGGAGATATGAAAGCTCTCCGGTTCTTGCTTAATTTTCAGAGTAAGATCGAAGAGCGTCAACGCAAGGAGCGACAGAAGCACTTCGATAATGTGGTCAACTACAAACGCCGTTGGGCCAAGGACATGCACCGCAGCGCGGTCATGGGCCACCAACCTTACATTCCCGTGCCGCATCCCGATGACATTGTCATCGACGAGAAAAACGGCGTGGTGATTGTCAACGGCCCCTGCGACGATGTGGAGAAGGCTGAGTGGGATCGCAGCGTCACCGAGCGGCGCGACTTGGTTGAGAACATAGAGGCCGTGAAGCAGAAGCTCTTTCACCCAGGCAGGAGTACCACGCTGCGCCCTTCAGTTAAAAAGAGCTGCCAGTCTCAACTGGCTACACTGATTGAAAAACTCGATCTTCTCGACGCCTTCTATCCAGCGACGGACATACGGCGGCAGCCGGGGTTCGACCTGACGCGATGGCGAAGAGAGAGGGGAAGAGGAAGAAAATGTCCGACGTGACATTACCGCCAGGTGTCAACCTATGTATTGGACGCGCCGAAAATCTTGAACACTCGAAGCCGCGTCCGCCAAGAGGCAACGCCTTCTTGGCCTAAGAAGGCTCGAACGGGGGGCTTTCTGCTTCCTTCTTGATTAAGCACGCCCAAGTCGTGACGCGATCCTCCAGCAAAGGCTTCGCAAGGAAGCGATGTCCTTTGAAGGAGATGTGACATGCAACTGACCGACTACCGCATCGAGTGCCTGCCAACGGCGACACTTCGGCCCTACAAGCGCAATGCCCGCCGGCATTCAAAGGCGCAGATCAACCAGATCGCCGATAGTATAAGGCGGTTCGGCTTTACCAATCCCGTGCTGATCAGCGATGACGGACAGATTGTCGCTGGCCACGGCCGGGTGGAGGCCGCCCGTCGTGTCGGCATGGAGACAGTGCCAACACTGCGGCTGTCGCACCTGAACGAAACCGAGCGACGGGCTTATGTCCTGGCTGACAACAAGCTGGCTCTCAATGCCGGCTGGGACAGGGACACGCTAGCTATTGAGTTGCAGGAGCTCATCAACCTCGACTTCGACGTCAAGCTCACTGGCTTCAGCGTCGCCGAGATCGATCTGATCCTGGACACCGCACAGGAAGCCGACCCTAATGGCCAGACCGGCTCTGAGGACGAGGTGCCGCCACAGGGGAAGTTTGCGGTCAGCGAGGCTGGGGATATCTGGATGCTCGGACGGCATAAGCTGCTCTGCGGCGATGCTCGCGACCCGGATGCCTATGACCGCCTGCTGGAGGGCGCCAAGGTGGACGCAGTGTTCACTGACCCTCCCTATAACGTGCCGATCGACGGCCACGTCTCGGGGCTGGGTAAAACGCGTCACCGCGAGTTCGCCATGGGCGTGGGCGAAATGAGCGCGGCGGCGTTTACCGAATTCTTGACCACCACCCTTGGTGAGGCGGCCAAAGTATGTCGTGACGGTGCCGTAGCTTTCGTCTGTATGGATTGGCGGCACATAGGCGAGCTCCTGACGGCTGGGGGCGAGGTATTCAGCGAGCTGAAAAATTTGTGCGTATGGAACAAGACGAATGGCGGCATGGGCACGTTTTACCGCTCCAAGCACGAACTAATTTGCGTCTTCAAGGTTGGGGAGGCGCCGCATACCAATACGTTTGGCCTTGGTGAAACGGGGCGCTACCGGACCAACGTGTGGGACTACCCTGGGGTGAGCAGCATCGGCAGCGTCAGGAAGGAAGCCCTGGCCATGCACCCCACGGTCAAGCCAACGGCGTTGGTGGCCGACGCGATCCGCGATGTCACCGAACGAGGGCAGCTGGTGCTGGACCCGTTTGCCGGCTCCGGTACAACCCTGATTGCGGGAGAAGTCTGCGGACGATACACCCGTGTCATGGAGTATGACCCGCTCTACTGCGATACCATCGTTCGCCGCTACGAGCAGCTTACTGGACAGCCTGCAATTCTACAAGGTAATAGGCTTAACTTCGAGGCCATCGAAGCTTCCCGGCTGGGGAGTAGAAGCAAGATGATCGAACAAGAGGAGGCAGAGGCTGCATTTTAGGCCATGGCCTGACCATTGATCAAGCTCTTGTGGCGGACGCATGGCCGCCGACCGAGTGGCGGCGGGAGCGCACTAACCCCCGGCCCCATGCCAGAAGTAATTCTATTTGGAAGACCGAAGACTAGTGATCTGATATGAACCTCGGCATTTAATTCGTGAGAGATGCTTTTACAACCCTGTTTACGCGGCAATCGCTTGTACCAACGACACTGACTGGCTCCAATCTATCCGCATTTTTATCGGCGAGCTGGCGCTGCCCGCAACGCCGTTCGCTCCTAGTGGATAAAATCTCTCGCTTGAGTCCGATTTAGGCTTCCCGATCCGGTGGCGCGATGCGAATCTGCCGCATGCTCAAAGGTATCACGGTTACAGTAGCGGCCAAGGATCGAGCGCGATTGGAAGCCATTGTGGCCGATCGCAACAGTCCGCAGAAACATGTCTGGCGAGCCCGGATCATCCTTTTGACGGCGGACGGGTGTGGCACGGCCGAAATCATGCGTGGCAGCGACACCAGCAAAACCGCCGTTTGGCGCTGGCAGGAACGCTTCATGATTGAGGGGGTGGCCGGTTTGTTGCGCAACAAGACCCGACTGCCTCGCATAGCACCTCTCGGTCCGGACGTAGAGGCGAAGGTCGTGAAAGCGACAGTGTCAGAGTGGCCTCCGGGTGTTAGTTTCCGCGTGGAACTGACCCGCCTTGGCGATGACGTCACCCAGGTGCTTGAGAAAGTCCCGCTCGGCTCAAGGTAATCCGCCATGTGCGCCCTCGCTACACGTGCCGCAATGTGAGGCCGTGTTCCAAGCTCCCGCACCCGATCTGCCGATCGAGCGTGGGCGGCCGGGACCGGGCCTGATCGCCAATATTCTGGTCGGCAAATTCTGTGACGGGCTGCAGCTATACCGGCAATCGGTGATCCTGACGCGCGAAGGGATCGACCTTGATCGCGCCACATTGGCGGATTGGTTGGGCCATGCCGCCTGGTGGCTGACATCCCTGGCGGCGCTGGTCGACCAACAGGTCATGAGCCTGCCGGTAATCCAACCGGCACGCCGGAATTGGCGATGTCGGTTGCGGTGCGAACTGCCAGCCGATGCTACCATCTTACCGCGGGTGACAACGCCAGAGCCTATTAGCGGATGTAATCGGTTCTGGAGTGGTTCGGTGCCACGTTGGCTGATTAGCTTCCACGGCACAGGACCACTTCCACCCCTCCGACCGTCTCCGCTCCCGCTGCTTTGCTTCCGTGCTGGGACATGGCGCTGAGATGGTTTCGCGCTCACCGGGCGACCGCCCTGTTGCAAATGCGAACACGGACTGTTTGAAAATCGAACAAGACGTGCTATATGCTTCGAAGAGGCAGACGTTCGAGGTGCGTCGATGGACGGAGATAGCTACTCGGAAAAGGCGCTCGCCGCAGACCTCCGCACGTGGTGGGACGGCGAGGTTGGCGGGGAAGATGATCCGTTCGCCGATCCGAAGCCGGCGGCGAGCGGCACGATCTTCGACGTGCTCCCAGCCATCGACTCGTTGGGCTGCGTCAATGGCCTGCTGACGATCGAGAAGCATGTCGGCTTCGAGGTGCCGTCGCGCATCCTGCGGCGCGGCGGCTACAGCAGCTTCGAGGACATGGCGTCAGACCTCCTGCCGAAGGTGCGCGCCATGGTCGAACGTCGCCAAACCCCGCGCAGAAGGAAAGCAGCATGACAGAGCCGAGGCGCATCGTGCGCGCCGCACCAGCGACAAGCGCGACGGACGATGCCGACCGCCAAGATCTCGGCGCCCGCCTGCGGGAAGCACGCGAGTATCTGCGCCTCTCTCAGGACGAAGTTGCGCGCGCGCTCGACCTTCCCAGGTCGGCCGTCTCGCTCATGGAGACGGGCCAGCGCAAGGTTGATGCCATCGAGCTGAAGCGCCTCGCAGACATCTACCAGCGCCCGATCGCTTTCTTCACCGGCCAGGCCGGCGAGCCGGGTCCGATGCCTGAGACCGTCCAGCATCTTGCCCGCGCCGCGGCGAAGCTCACCGATCGCGACCGCGAGGAGTTGCTGCGCTTCGCGCAGTTCCTTCAGGTGCGTGGCCGCTGATGGCCCGGCGCGAAGCCTTTCTCGAAGGCGCGCAGAGCGCGGCGCGTTTGCACGAGCAGCTCGGCGTCCGCGCCGAAGTCGAGGCGCGCGCCGGCTCGATCGATGTCTTCGGCGCGATCATCACGCTCGGCACCCCGCTTATCTTCCGACCTCTCGAAGGACTGCTCGGCGCCTGCATCCCCGGACCGGGAGTCATCATCTCGACCGAACGCCCGCTGCCAATCCAGCGTTTCACCGGCGCGCACGAGCTGGGACACATCGCGCTGGGGCACACCTTCAGCCTCGACGGCGAAGAGATCCTGACCCGCAGCGGCCAGGCGCGGACGCCGGACATCGAGGTGGCGGCCGACAGCTTCGCCTCGGCCTTCCTGCTACCGAAGTGGCTGCTGCAGATGCACGCGCGCCGGCAGGGATGGAACCGCGCCAGCATGAGCAACCCGCGCGCCGTCTATCAGCTCTCGCTCCGCGCCGGGGCGAGCTACCGGGCGACCTGCATCGCGCTCGAGCGCCACGACATCATCGACGCCAAGACGCGCGACGCGCTGCTTGCCACGACGCCGCGATCCATCAAGGCCGAGCTGCTCGACGGACTCGCCGTCGAGAACTTCTTCCCCGACGTCTGGCTGCTGACCGAGCGCGACGAGGGATCGACTATAGAAGGCCAGCCCGACGACCTCTTCGTCCTCCGGCTCGCCGAGCAGGGTGGCGCCGGCTATCTCTGGACTACCGAAGGCCTGGTCGATGCAGGCTTCGCCATCTTGCGCGACCGGCGCGAGATCCCTCCGCCCGAGCAGGCCATCGGCGGTCCCGTCACGCGCGCGCTCACGGCGCGGCGCGGGGAGCCTGCCCGCGGACGCTTCGCCCTCGAACTCCGCCGCCCATGGATCAAGGCCGGCGCGCCGCTCTCGGCGCTGCGCGTCGCCTATGACCTGAATGGCAAGGAGGTGGGCCTGCCCCGCGTCAAGCGCCGGGACCTGCGGCTGGCGGCCTGATGGCGATCATGACCTTGCGCGACCTTCGCCCGCAGCTCGGACCGGCCCGCAACCAGGGCAGCCGGCCGACCTGCATTGCCTTTGCGTTCAGCGACGGCCATGCCGCCGCGCGTGGAGAGCCGGAGCCGCTCTCCGCCGAGCACCTCTATTATCACACCGTCCAGCGCACCGCAGGCCGCGACCCGCATGACGGCGTAGCGATGCCGACCTGCATCGCCGCGCTCGATGCGGATGGTCAGAGCGCCGAGACAGGCTGGCCCTACATCGATCCCTTGACCGACATTCCAAGCTGGACCCCGCCCGCCAGCGCGACGCCGGTGTTCCGCCGCGCGTCCGAGACCGCCTCGGCGGCAATGGCGAGCCTCGTCGACGAACTCGACGCAGAGCGGCCGACGGTTGTCGCACTCCTGCTCGGCGAACGCTTCTATAGCCCGGCCGAGGACGGGAGGATCGTGCACGGCGCGGCGGGGGTCTACGATCGCTACGTCTCCGACGTGCTGCCGCACGTCCTCAAACATCCCGATTGCGCCTGGGGCACCTACGCGCAGCGGATCCTCTGCCGAGTCGATGCCGACGGCAAGGAGTTCAGCCCGCTCAAGGCCCTAGTCGCCAAGCTCAAGAGCCAGCTCGCAATCAGCGGCACCAACCGGGGCACCTACGAGCTGGGCACGGTCGACCCGCTGCTCGACATCCCGATCTACGATCCAGCGAGCAGCGACCGCAACCGGCCGAACGGCGGCCCCTGCCTCAGCCATATCAGCGTGAAGCTCACGGCCGATCACCAGGTCATGCTGACCGGCGTCTATCGCTCTCATTATTGGGTGCAGCGCACGCTCGGCAACCTTTTCGGTCTCGCCCACCTCCAGCACTTTATCGCGCAGGAGGCCGGGCTGGAAGTGGGACCGCTGATCTGCCACTCGACCATGGCTCAGCTAGAGACGCACGCGAAGCGCTGGAACGGCAGGCAGGTCCGCGACCTCGTCGCACGCTGTCACGCCGCGCACTCGCTGGCTGCCGCCGCATGAAAGACGCTGTCGTGACCTCCCGGTCCTACCTGCTCGACCTCCAATGGACGCAGCTGTCGCACGACGAGCGCTACCACAAGGATGTCGTGATCATGCCGCTCGGCGAGCGCGTGAAGCACATGGCACTCCACATGGCGAAATATGTCGGCTACCTCGCCGAGATTGAGGGCGACGATGAGGAGCGCGTCGCCCGCATCCTGACGGACGCCTTCATCATCACGCTCGCCACGGCCAACACCCTCAACCAGGATCTCGGCCGCGACCTCGGCGATGCCGCCGCTGGCGTCGCCGACCTGGATCGGTTGGCCGCAGCGGTCGGCTCGGACCTTGGACAGGACAACAGCGTCGGCGGTCTGCTTCGCCCCTTCGCGCGCCACGCGGGGGCGCTCGCCAAGGCCTGTGAGTCACTCGACCATATGGAAGCCTTCCCGTTCCGGACCGTGATGCGGGACAGCAACCTCGCCTTATTCAAGCTGGTCGTCGCCGCGGGCGCCGCTCGCGAGCTGCCGCTCGAACAGCGCTACCGCGAGCGGCTGCGCGTTATTGAGGAGCGCTCGATCTTTGACCGTCACCTCCAGCCCGCCGCGTCGGCGACGACGTCGTGACGTTCTGGAGCGGCGAGAAGCTCGGCGAGCGGCTTCCCGAGCTCATCGATCCGTTCGACCCGGCGAGGATCGACTGCGCCGCCTACCGGTTGCAGGTCGGACCAGAGATCTACGTCTCGCCGACCGACCAGGCCAAGGATGCGCAGACCAAGAGCAAGGTCGCGCTTGACCCGGGTGAGGCGTTCACCGTTCCGGCGGGGCAATTCGCGTTCCTGCTTACCGAGGAACGCGTGACCGTTCCGGACACCGCGCTCGCCTTCATCTCGGTGCGAGCGACGGTTAAGTTCCGCGGCCTCGTCAACGTCTCCGGCTTTCACGTCGATCCCGGCTACACGGGTCGGCTGGTCTTCTCCGTGTTCAACGCTGGGCCCGGTCCGGTACATCTCGCGCGCGGCGACGAGTGCTTCCTGATCTGGTACGCGGACCTCGACCGCCCGACCAAGCTTGCGAAGGCGGGCGGCGGGTTCGACAACATCCCCACAAAGCTGATCAACCCGATCGCCGGCGACATCCGGTCGCTCGCCGGGCTGTCGAAACGCATGGACGCGATCGCCGCCGAGCAGACGCTCGTCCGCGTGATCGGCCTCATGCTCGTAGCGGTGCTGCTTGGCTGGTTCATTCGCGAGCTGACCGCATCGCGCAGCCCGGCTCCCGCCGCTCAGGTGGAACGACCGGTCGCCGAATCGCCGACGTCTGCGCCGGAACCAACCACGCCGCGCTCCAGCGCGCCAGCTCAGCCTTTAACTCCGGCCCAACCTTCGTCTATTACGGTCCAGCCGCGCGCGTCGCAGCCGATTCCGCCGGACCGGAGGTGAGCGGCTTCTCCTCGCCGGCTTCCGGGTGCGGCGAGCGAGATGGTTCCGACAGAGGTTTTCGACAGCTATTGGCGTTTCGCCGCCGAACGACAGGCGATCCTTCACCGCCGGCTTGCTGGTGAAGCCGGTCCCTGGACGACCGACCTTATCCTCGCGGCGCATCGCTTCACGAACGCCTATCGTGTCGCCGATCGGGTCAGCCAGTACCTTATCGGGGAGGTGCAGCAGCGTGATGATCGCAGCCAGGCGACGCAGGAGCTGTTCTTCCGCACGATCCTGTTCAAGCTGTTCAACAGGATCGAGACCTGGGAGGCGCTGGAAGGGCGGTTCGGCCCCCTCGTGTGGGCGACCGCCGACCTGGACGCGATCTCGGCGTTCCTGAGCACACGGCAGGACCTGGGGGTGCGCAACTACTCCGCCGCATACATCATGCCGCCGCCCAACCTGGGTCACGGCCGCAAGCACGCCAACCACTTGGCGCTCCTCGCGCGGATGATGGCTGACCGGCTGCCCGACCGGCTACGCCAGGCGCCATCGCTCGCCGAAGTCTACGAACGGCTGCTCCCCTATCCCGGACTTGGGCCATTCCTGGCGTTCCAATACGCCATCGACCTCAACTATTCAGATCTCCTCGACTTCGACGAGGACGACTTCGTCGTCGCCGGCCCAGGCGCGCTCGACGGCATCGCCAAATGTTTCGCCAGCACGGGGCGGCGCTCTGCCGCGGCGGTCATCGAGTGGATGGTCGAACACCAGGATGCCGAGTTCGCGCGGCTCGGGCTTTCCTTCCAGCGCCTCGGTGGTCGCCGGCTTCACCTGATCGATTGCCAGAACCTGTTTTGTGAGATTTCCAAGTACGCCCGGGCTGCGCATCCGGAGGTCGCCGGCCTGTCCGGCCGGACGAGGATCAAGCAAGCCTATCGCGTCGACCCGCGCCCGATGGCGCCGATCGTGCTGCCTCGCGGATGGTGCCATGCCACACCTCCGCAGCCCGACATCACGGTCGCTCACCGACCGTCGGTGTCCCGTGCAGGCGGCGCCCTTCACACGTCTTCGATGGCGGCCGGAGCATAACTGTCAATCAGCGCTGAATAGTTTCCAGCGAACAGCGTCCAATAGTTTCCACATTGTCAACCCTGCTTCGGCTGCTTCTTACGTTGTTTGGTATCCATGCGGTGAGCACCGCGGGGGCGTGGATTGAGCCTCAGCCGCCGGTGTT
>CAXUNZ010000029.1:0-21019 GCA_964252525.1 uncultured Acetobacteraceae bacterium | reverse complement strand
GCGCATGTGTGCGCAGGCCGGTATGGATAGGCCACTATCGGAGGCGAAGCCCAATACGGCCTGGTGAATGTCGCGGCCACCCTCGATGGGGCTGCGTGGCCGAAACCATACCGCGCGCGCGCCGGCGGGCGAAGTCAGCAGCGCCGCGCGCGCGTCGAGCATTTCCTCGGACAGATAGCGCCGCGCGGGTTGGTCGGCGGACGCGGCGTCTTTGGCCCGCGTGACACGTTGGTCTTCCAGCTTTTCCGGAGGCGGCACATCCGGCATGGCGACCTGGCCGTCTGGGCCGTCATCTCCATCGTGGTGTGACGTATGACCCGTCAGCAAGAGCCGCTCGCTTTGGCGGATATCGATCCGGCGGGTGGCGAAGCTGCCGCCATCGCGAACCCGTTCAACAGCGATGCTGAAATCCGCCTCCAAATCGCCGATGCCGATGAAGAAGGCATGCAATGCGTGGCACCGCCTGGATTGCATGCTGGCGGCCACAATGGCCTGGCCGATCAGCACACCGCCGAAAAGGCGCTTTTCGCTGGTTCTGGGTGCCCCGGGACTGGTCCAGCGATCCTGCCCCGCCTTAGTCAATGCAAAAAGCTCGTCGAACGTCACAGTCGGGTTCTTGAGAAAATTCGTATGTCCATGGTGCGGCAAGTCCGCCGCGATGGCAAGGGAGTGCGTCGGGCAACTTCTATGTGCTGGCCAGCCGGCGCGTCACCCCCTCCAGAAGCGGCCTGACGTAAAGCTCGGATGCATTTTCCGCGTTCGCCGTGCGCACCCAGCGGTTCAGTTCCTCGGCCGAGTTGATCATGGCAGTGATCATTTCCGAGGCGACACGAATATTACAAACGCGCACCGAGCCATCCTGCAGCCCGTCATTGAGCATGTCGCCGAAGCGCAGCGTCACGCGCGACATCTCCCAGGCCATGCGCGTGCGCAACTCGGGTCCTATTGCCGTCAGCGCGGAGGTGCGCAGCAAGGTGCCGGTCTCCACCATCTGGCGGGTGACGAGGGAAACCGAGGCAGCCGCCACGCGGGACAGGCCGTCAGGCTGGCTTGCCCGCGCGGCATCCTGTGCCTCCCGCAAGACCGCGAAACTCTGGTCAAAACAGGCAAGGACCAGCCCGTCACGCGTTTCATTATGGTGGTAGAATGCACCTTTGGTGACGCCCAGCGTGGTGGAGATGCGATCAACCGAAGCGCCGCGGTAGCCATGCTGATTGATCAGCGCGGTCGCCGCACGCAGGAAGGATTGCGGTGAAAGGCGGTCATCCTCGTCTGGGCGCGAAAGAGGCAGGAGCGTGATCTGCCAGGTTTGCTCAGGCTGGGCGGAGATGCCGCCAAGTATAATGTCACAGAAGCGCTCGGCGAGCAGCGGCGCATCCTCGGGGTAATAGTCGCTGGCCCACACGACGGACCATAGCAACTGGGACAAGAGCATGTGCGCCGAGGCGTTGAGTTGCGCGGGCGTCCAACCGGCCGCGGGCGATCTGAAGAGCTGGCGGATCGTGCGGAACATCTGCGTGTAGGCGGGCCAGACAACATCCGAATGTGGTTCAGCCAGCGCACGGATGTCACCGAAATGGACGAATTCCGGTTTTTCGCCCTTCTGCACGGCCGCGCGGAGGCCGAAATAGCCGTGAACGAAGTGGCGCAGCCGTGCCTCGATGCCGGTTTCTGCCATGGCCGCCTTTGCCAATTCGCGGTGCAGGTCGATCGAGCGCATGAAGGCCGCGGCGACCAAATCTTCCCGCCGTTCGAAATAATAGCGCAGGCTTTTTAGATTGAGCCCGATGTCGGAGGCGATCACGGCCAGCGTGGCGTCGCGCAGTCCGTGCCGGTTGAACAGCGAACCGGCGGCGTTGAGAATCTCTTCCTTGCGGCGGTCAAACCGGCTCAACTTGGTACGGCTTGGCTCTTCGTCGAGGTCGGTCGGCATGCTATCCTGCCATGAGGGAAGCGCAGTTTAAGGCCGGTCTCCTAAAAGTTAAGCCTCCAGCAGAGAAAAAAGCCGGGGGAGATGTGTCATCCCCCCCGGACCCCCCGTCGATTGTTTGGCGCCTAATAATGGTCCGTAAATGGTCCGAGCTGGCATTTGTAGCCATCCGGCGGCGTGGTGAGGTGGAATTGCGCCGGGCTTGATCCTTTGGGGTGGGATGATAATGTGGCAAGCGCCCAGGCGTTGAACTCATCGGTATGTATCTTCGGCCAGCGATGTCCGTCGTGAAGGGTGCAGGCGACGTGTACCACGTCAGGCATCGATGAGAAATAGTTTGAACTCGCCTGCGTGGCGGGCCGGTAATCCGCGCAGAGTCCGATCGGCGGCCCGCAATCCCATTTGTCGTCATCGCCGCCCCACACGGTCATGACAATCATCGGGTCGAGGCGCGGCTTGAGCGGAAGCGGGCCGACCCTGCCCTGGAATACCTTATGGGGCGCGGCGCGCACCGCTTCCCGCGCCGCCTCGAAGGGCAGGTAGGCGCCGTCATCTTTGGTCGTGTACCACTCGCCGGAAATCGGCATGCCGCCCGCCCAGAAATCGGAATCAAAAGTCAGGGCGCGGTTGGTCATGGAGCCGCCGGCCGAAATGCCGCCGAGATAGAAGCGTGCGGGATCGATGGGAAATTTCGTGCCGACGCACAGAACCATGGCCTTGAGGAAGCGTGCGTCGGGACCTTCATCGTTGGCCCAGCGCGCACCTTCCGGACCGGGCATGCGGCCATCATTCCAAGGTGTCCAGGTCCAACCATTCTTTCCAAGGCCGTTGCACGGCGCAAAGCCTACGTTGGGATCCTGCTTGGCGCATTGGCGCACGGGGCCGATGACGGTAAAGCCGTGTTGCGCCAGCGCAGCGTTGTTGCCCGATGGCAGCGAGGTAAGGTTGGCATTGGCCGATTCCACGGTGCCGCTCATCGGCACCCAGACCGGCGCGGGCCCGGTGGCACCCTGCGCCGGATAGACGATAAAGGCGCGCTTGAGTCCGTCACTGGGAAAATCGGTGTTGAGGCCTGCCTTGGGCGTGAAACCTTGCGGGCATGCGAAATTCGTGTGTGCCCGTAGCGCTGGAATGCCACCGCCCATGAAACCCAGGCACGCGGCTATGATCCTGGTTGCCGATTTCATGATGCGCACATCTCCTATGGGGTGGCGGGCAAGCCGAATACCGTCAGCGCGGGATCGCCGCCCGGTGGGTTGGCCCAATAGGCGGAAGGCGTGCCAGACACAGCCGCGATAAACTGGCGCCCATTGACCTGATAGGTGAGGATGCCCGCGCCCAATTGACCGCCTGCGGAAAGCCGCGCCAGAACCTGGCCATCCGCCGCGTCAAGGGCCAGCAGATCGCCGGTCAATTCGCCGGTCAGGACCAGGCCGCCGGAAGTGGTCGTAACGCCCGCGATCATGGGTCGGGCTGAATGGTAGCGCCACTTCACGGCACCGGTCGAGGCGTCGAGCGCGGTCAGCCAACCCGATGCGGACGTAATCATCGTGCTCTCCCCGCCGAGATAGGTCCGGAAGGGAATGAAGGTGACGTCGTGGTCGAGCGTGTAGCGTGAGCACCAATCGACAGCGGGCGCCACCAGAAGGTTTTGCGAGGCCAGATACGCTGCGCCATTCCATTGCACGCCGCCGAGCACGCCCGGACAAACGTCGACACCTTTTTCGGTGACCGGCACATCCGGGTTCTTGATCGTGGTCAGTGGCGTGGCGAAGATCTGCTGGTGGCTGTCACGGTCGAACACGCGCAGCACGCCGTCCTTGCCCGTTTGCGTGAGCAGATCATGCGGCTTGCCGCCGATGATGGCGCGGTAGAGGGGGCTGGTTTGCGTAACATCCCAATCGTGATCGTCATGCGGCCGCACCTGCTTGTACCAGGCGAGTGTGCCGGTGCGCAGGTGCAGCGCCAGCACCGAGTTGGTGTAAAGATTGTCGCCGCCACGCAGCGAGGCCGCGAAATCGGGCGCCGGGTTCGAGGTCGGCACGAACAGGATTTCGCGGCTGGTATCGACCGAGACCGCGTTCCAGACGGACCCGCCGCCGAGCGGAACCGTGGGTTGGGATTTCCATGTCTCGAAACCCGCCTCGCCGGGCTTTGGCACGATATTGAAGCGCCAGACCGGTGCGCCGTCCGACAGCCGAAAGGCACCGATCCAGCCATGGATGCCAAATTCGCTGACCGCCGGACCGATGAAAATCAGCTCGTCGTAAATCAGCGGCGCCATCGTGATGATTTCGCCGCTAAACGGATTGGACACCTGGCGCGCCCAGAGCAGCGTGCCGTCGGCGGCATCCAGCGCGATCAGATGACCATCGGCGGTGCCGCGGATGACCCGGCCATCCTTGATGGCCACACCGCGGTTCGCGGCGCTGGCGGCCGATTGCAGCTTACTCGGCCAGTCGTATTGCCACAGAAGCTTGCAGCTGGCGGCATCGATGGCCGCCGTCCAATAGCCCGAACTGACATAGAGCACGCCGTCATGGACGATCGGGCTGGACTGCGACCTGACAGAGCGTTTCAGCGGAGTAGAGCACAATTTTTGCAGATGGGCGACGTTGGACCGGTCGATGATCTGCAATGGCGAGCTGCGGTCACCACTGAAATCCCTGTTAGACATGAGCCAGTCCCGGCCTTGCGCCGCGTCCTGCAACTCGGCCTGGGAAGGGCCGGTCGCGCGCGGGGTCAGCCCATGATCGCCGGTGATGAAGGCGGCCGATGGTGCTGGCGTGGGCGCGGGCGTGGCGGGCGCGCTTTGTGCAAAACCCATCTGGCCCAGCAAGGCGCGATCGTCATTCAGCGGGTGGCCTGTGGCGGTCAGGCCATTGCCCTGCAGAACGAAGGCTACTACCGACAGGTAATCCGCCGGCGGCAACGATCCCGCCGCACCCAAAGGCATGTTGGCCCGCACATAGCTCAGCAGGTCCAGCACGGATCGGCGCGGCCAAGCCCATTGCGCCTGGAAGGAAGAGCCCATCAGGGCCGCTGCGGCAGCACCCTTCAAGCTCGGGCCATGACACAGCGCGCAATGCTGAGCGTAGATTTGTGCGCCGCTCGCGGCCTGCCCTGCGGTGAAATCCGGCGTGCGTGGCGGCGCCGCGCTGGCGGTGGGACCTATCAGCACCAGGCCGGCCAGGGCCGCCGCGGCCGTGGCCGTCCGCAGGGTGTGCGAGGACAAGGCATACCGGCTGGCGGAGCGTGCCAGGAGGATGGCCGGCGCCACCACGCCGGCAGCCAGGAAGAAGGGGGCGTTGTGGCCGGAGACGGCGAAGGTGATGCCGGCGCAGAACGGGCCGGTGACGCGCGCCGCCGCGCCGCACGCATTGTTCAGACCCAGGATTTGCGCCCGTCGGCCTGGCGCGGCGGCGTGCGCGATCATCGCGGCTACGTTGGGGAAAGCCACCGATTGCCCCACGGCGGTGAGGGACAGCAAGGCCACCGTGGCCCAGCCCGAGGGCGAGAAGGGCTGCAAGGCCAGGCAGGCGACGGTCAACACCATGCCGGTGCTCAGCATCCGCCCCTCGCCGAAGCGCTCCGCCAGACGGCCGGTAAAGCCGAGCTGGGTGATTGCCGCGGCCACGCCGACGCAGGCAAAACAGGCGCCGATCTGCCGCGGCCCCCAGCCGATGCGCGCCTGCGTCCATAGGCCGAAGATGCTTTCGATGCCGGTGAAGGCAAAGCCGACGAGGAAGGTCAGCAGCATCAGGCGCCCGACCACTGGGTCGCCGACTGCCTCATGCAGCGCCGCCCATCGACTCTTTGCCGGCGCGGCCTCATTCCGTCTGCGGCTTTCCGGCAGGAAGAGCGCAATGGAGGCCGCCGAGCAGGCGGCAAGGCCAGCCGCGGCGAAGAGGGGCAGGCGAAACCCCGCCGGGCCCTGATCCGGCCGGGCGAGCAGCCCGCCAAGCGATGGGCCGATGATCAGGCCGATGTTCCAGGCGGCTCCGAGCAGGGACAGCCGCCCTGTCGCCTTGCCCTGCGGGGTCACGTCGGCCAGATAGCCCTGCACGACAGCGCCATTGCCGCTTGCCAGCCCGCCGCATAGGCGGATCAGAAAGGCGGCATACATGTTTGGCGCAAAGGCCAGGGCGAGATAACACAGGCAATTGCCGCAGACCGTGGAGATCAGCAGCGGCTTGCGGCCATGACGGTCCGACATGCGGCCCCAGAAGGGTTCGCCGAAGACCGCGCCGAGCGAATAGGCTGAAAAGATCAAGGCCACAGCCCAAGGCGGCGCCTGGAGAGATTTGGCATAGAAGGGCAGCAGCGGGACGATGACGCCGAAGCCCAGCATGTTGATGAGAATGACTCCGACCAAGATCCATGCTGCCCAGCGCGCCCGGCCAGCGTCGTCCGTCGAAGAAAGCTCGTCTCTGGCCATCCTGCCTCACTCATCAAGCCGCCCGCCGGTCGCGCGACCACGGCGACGCGGCCCGCCTCGATAGAAGCTTTTGCTGAACAAGTCGTGCGTCGTGCTGCATGTCTGCTGTCTAAAACGGGCTGGCCACAGGCTTACGATCCCTTGTCGGAAGCAAACTCCTTTTCTCAACGTCGGTTTGCCTAGGCGCCGCGCCGATCCACCATCTCCTGGCACACCGGTTTTGAAGAGGCGATAAAGTGTCGGGGGCGGGTGGCTACTGCACCATGCTTTGCAATCCCATCCAAGCCGGAAAATATATCCGTCTTCAAGGTCATGTCCTCGAACACCGCCTCGATGATCAGGTCGCAATCGGCGAGTTCCTTCATGTCCAGCGTTGCGCCAATGCGCGACAGGGCATTTGCGCATCCTCCATCGTGAACCCGCCGCGTCTGGCGCGATTTTCGTAATTGCGGCGGCTGGTGGCCAAGCCGCGGTCAAGCGCCCTCTGTTGCGTGCCCATCGTATGAGCGGCGTATGGGCCGTCACATCGGCCACATTCCAAGCCAACGCCTGCGCCCGGCTGATATTGGCTGTTACGTCGTCCCGATTCGTGGCGATCGCGCTGCTCGACATGGCCATGCTCCGACCCGGGCTGGGGGTATTAGGCGGCGGCAAGCATCTGCAAGGGATGGCGCCGGTCGACGAAGCCCACGAATTCGCAATTGTCATAGCCCAGGATCTTCAACAACTCGGGCGAAAGCGTCCTGGCAAGCGCGTGAGGGATGGCGAGGTATTGGTTCTCCTGCTGGCGGACCCAGCCGCGGCAATAATTCAACGAGACACCAAAGCGCACGCCATCGGACAAATTCGCACCGCCACCATGCCAGCACGCACCATCCCACAACAGAACCGAGCCCTTGGGCATTTCCGCGGCGAGCGATGGTTCATCCACCGAGACGGGCCGGGTGAAATGTGCCGATCCGGGCACGAGCCGGGTCGCCCCGTTCGCCTCGGTAAAGTCGGTCAGTGCCCACATCGTATTCAGAACAAGCGCAGGGTGGGGGCGTTGCAGACGGAAATAGGCGTCATCCTGGTGAATGGCCTGAGGCGTCTCGCCGGGGAAAATCTCCATCGTCGAAGCAATCGAAAGCTGAATCGACGGGCCGAGTGCCGTGCGGACGAGGTGCAGAATATCCGCGTTCAGCAAAGCCTGATCGAGCGCGCGGGTCTTGGCGAGGAGATTGAACACGCGGCGGGTCCGCAACCCGGTGAAATCGTTGTCGCCATACGGTGTTGCTTCCTGCAGCGGCGACAGCGCCGCGTTGATCGCGTCGGCCTCCTGCCCGCTCAGCAAGCACGCGATGATGGCATAACCCTTCTCGGACAGCGAGGCTTCATGCAATTTGCGTTCGTCTTCGGATAGGCGTCTCGGCACGTTGCACTCCCCTCATTATCCTGATGCTCGTCAGTCGTATTGACTGCGGCCGCCGGCGGTCATTCCCCCGTCCACCACAAGATCGTGGCAATTGACGAAAGCACCGTCGTCGGATGCCAGAAACACCGCCGCCGAGGCGATGTCGGCAGGCAGACCGGAGCGTCTGAGAGGCGTCGCCTTGGCGAGATTGCCGGCCAGTTTGGCGAGCTTGGCTTCGGCCTGGCCGGGCTCGAGCCGCTCGGCCGCGGCAGAGCCGCCGAAGAAGATCGGCGTGGCGATCGCGCCGGGAGATATGGAATTGACCGTAACCCCGTGCCGGCCGAGTTCCATTCCGGCCATGCGGGTGGCGTGGTTTACGCCGGCCTTGGCGATCGAATAGAGATACTCGCCCATATGCGTCCGCCCCGCGGCCACGCTGGCGTTGTTGATGATGGCGCCCCGGCCCTGCGCGCGCATCAAAGGCGCGGCGTAGCGGATGCCGAAGAGAACCGATCCGACGAGCAGATTCATGGCATAGGTGAAATCGCGATGCGTGAGGGAATCCCATGTCCCAGGCGTTGGGCCACCTGCGTTGTTGAACAGGATATCGATCCTGCCAAACCGCTCGGCGGTGGCTTGCACAGCACGCTCGATGTCACCTTCGGCCGCGACATCCGTCTTGATGAAATGCGCCGCGGAACCAAGCGCCTCGACCATACGCCCAGCCTTGGCGGCATTGCGCGCCGCGATCATGACGCAGGCGCCTTCGGCCACGAAGCGTTCCACCGTGGCCTGCCCAATGCCGCTTGTGCCGCCGGTGATCAATGCCACCTTGCCTGCCAGACGCTCTGCCATGACGACTCCCCTATGTTCCAGCCGATGTCGATTGTCTCCGGCGGCGTCAAAGGATTTTCAAGAGACCCGACCCGCCCATGCGCATGGTCACGACGCCGTATTTCGTGCCCCGCCGGCTCCAAGAATGTCGGTATGTTTGTCTTCGTAGTGACGCGTCAAGGTCTCCCTCTGTCAGACTTCGGGTATGACATCTAGAACCTGTATTGCAGCTCCGCGCCAAAGGTCCGTGGCTCGCTCAGCGTGTAGAGCGTCTCCGTGGCGGGAAAAGGTCCCGGCTGGGCGCCAGGTCCATAATAGAGGTATTGCAGGGAGTCGCCCACGTTGCGGATGTAGGCCAATGCCGTGAAGTGGGAGTTTTTAGGCTGGAAGACGGCGCGAAGATCGAGGTTGTAGTAAGAGGGCGCCTGGTAGCCAGGCACGTCAAAGACGCTGTAATATTCCTTGTCCGTCCAGGTGAAGAGTGCCGATAGACTCAAATCGCCCGCACCCAGATGCGCCACGTATTGCGGGATGAAGCTGAATTTGTTGCGTGGTGCCTGGGGGAGCTGATTGCCCTTCAGGTTCGTGTAGTTCTGCCCGCTGACAGGATCGTGGATGATGCCGCCAGGTGTCGCGCTGGCGAAATCGACGATTTCCGCATCCTGCAGCGAGTAGACGAAGGTGAAGTGCAGGTTTTCCAGCGGTGAATAGACCCCCTCCAGCTCCAAACCCGTCGAGCGGCTGGTCCGCGCATTCTGGGCGGTGCCGAAATACTGGATGGTCGTTGTCGTGACGCCCGTCAGCGGATTGATGATGTTGAGCGGCCGCCCTTCGGTGATCGGCAACTGAAGATTGTGATAGTCGTAGTAATAGGCCGCGGCGTTCACGGAGAGAAGACTGCCGAAAGACTTCTTCAGTCCGGCCTCGTAATCTATCAGCTGTTCCTGCTTCAGGATCGGGATCGGATTGAAAGCCGCCAGATCGAAGCCGCCGGGCTTGTAGCCCTTGGCGATTTCGGCGTAGGCGAGGGTTGTCGCGTCCGGTTTCCAATCAAGCTGGATCTTGCCGGTCCAGTCCCGATAATCCTGAGTGGCGTTGAGGTCATGAACCGCCGGCGTGACGTCGAGACCGTGCTGGGTCACGTATGGGCCGTAGAAGCCGACCAGGTCATAGATGTCACGGAACGAATTTCCGCCGTATTTCTGATCCCAGTTGTAGCGCATGTCACCGGTCAGGGTAACCGTCGGCGCGATGTCATAATCCAGCCTTCCGTAGACGGCCTGGCTTTCGGTCCTGAGATTGGTGTGCTGGGCGTAGAAAGCGCGAGTGGGATTGGCCGGTGCCGGCTCCGTTCCCGCCGTGTTATAGACGGGGTCCTCGAGCGTGGCTTGCAACGGATCCTCGACCGAGAAATCGGTGTGATAGCGTTCCGCGTACTGATAGACGCCTGCCACCCAGCGCAGCCGATCGGTATTCTCAGAGCTCAGCACAAGCTCGTTGCTATACCATTCCTTATGCTGAAAGGAATCCGACGTGTAGTAAGACGGCGTTTTCACGCCGTAGGGGCTGATGAAATATTGGCGGTCCGTGTAGTCCGCGTCCGTGCTCGATTGATAGTCATACTGGCTGTAGCCGCCGATATATTTCAACGTTGCCCAGTGCAGGTCATAGGTGGCGTTCGTGGTGAACGTATCGTCGCTTTTGAGGTTGGTGTTGCCAGGATCGTCGATGGCGATCTTGAACCTGTCCCTGATCGCCGGGTTGAGGTAGCCGGGAAGACCATATTGCGGATTGGGCGCCAGCCCGTAATATGACGAAGCGGCATTAAAGTAGTTTGCCGGCGAGTCGGTGAAATAGGGGCTGAGCTGGTTGTAGCCGCCACCGATACCGGTCTGCACGCCGTAATCGCCGGTCAGGTTGCTGCTAAATTGCTGAGCGCTGACCCAGATGTCGAGGTCTTCGGTCGGCGTCCAATCGAGCTGCTCCTGATAGAGCCGGGTTAGGCCTGTGCTCGGATTTTCCTTGCCGGGCGCTATGTTGTCCTGCGGTCCATCGCCATTGCCCGTGTCGCTGAAAGCATACGCGAAGCGGTAACGCAGTTTGTCCGTGATTGGGCCCGAGACGCCGGCCTGAACATACCCGTCCGCGAGCGATGTCCCGCCGGCGCGCAGATCGCCATGCAATTCGTCGGTTGGTCGCTTGGAATACTCATCCACGGCGCCGGCAAGTTCATTGCGGCCATATACGGATTGCGGACCGCGAAGGATCTCGATACGATCGGTCAGAAAGTCCGGCTGGTTGAGGTAGGCGGGCGAAGAGGTATAAACGCCGTCCACGTAGACGGCCGCGGCAGGATCGAGGCCCTGTCCGGGATCTTCATAACGGCCAAGCCCGCGTATCGAAAGATACTCGCCTTGCAGACCGACGCTGGGCGTCAGATTGGCTACGTCCCGCCCCGTCTCGATGCCGAGCAGATTGCGCCGCACGTCGGTAAAGGCGGTGATGGCCGCAGGCACGCGCTGCAGCTTCTGAGCGCGGCTTGCGCCGGTCACGATCACCTGCTCGACCGCGGTGGTTGAGGATGCATTGGTGTTCTGGTTGGTCTGTGCAGCGCTTTGGCCGGCATCGGACCGGCTGGCGCCCTGGGTCTGCCTGGCTCTTGCGATGCTGGGCGCTGCACCGGCATTGCCGGACGGCGTTGTTTGCGGGTCGGGCTGCGCCGCGACACGCGACGCGGCGACCAGGGCGCAGAGACTGACTGACAGCCACCAAACGTGACGTTTGCGCATGACCTTCCCCCTTTGGGCACTTATCGTACCATCTGGCCCGCGCTGATCTTGAGCAGACCGACTTTCTTAAACGGGACGCTAGCAACGCGTGCTTGCGCGCGTCAATGGCGCATCGGCGGACTTTCCCTTGCCAGGCGCCCTCTTTCGCCGAAGGACGCGGTCTTTATCTTGCTTAGAACCTGGTGTCACATTCAGAACACAGGTTGGGTGAGTCTCGTCAGAGGCGGCTGCCTGACGCCACCGGAGTGTTGTTTCCACCCGACATGCGCCGCGTTGACGCCTCTGTCGCCTGTCCACTAGGATACCTTAAGAAAACAGGTTTGTGTGCGGTGCAGCGAACATCTTCCTGAACGCAGGCTTGGAGGAATGCGACTTGCCAGGAATTGGCCATTCTGAGATGTGGCCCTTCTATCCGCACTTTGTGGTATACATGCCGTGACGTATCAATCCGCCACAAGGACGACGCTGCCACGCCTTTTGCGAGTTCAAAACCGCCTTCTCGCCATTAAAGTTGGCTATGGTTTCGGCGCCGTGGCCGAAGGCGTGATCATAGCAGGCCTATCCGGCGCGGTGCTGCAAATCTACCTCAACCAGGTGCTCGGGCTTCCGGCACTTTGGGTGGGCGCGATCATCATGGTCTCGCTGATCAGCGACGCGCTGATCGATCCCCTGATCGGCTTTTGGTCGGACAGGGTGCGATCCCGCTGGGGACGCCGGCACCCGTTCATGTATGCCACGGCAATTCCCACGGCATTGTTCTTCATCCTGCTTTGGAACGCGCCCGATGGTTTGTCCACCGAGGCTCTCCTTGCCTTTACCGTCGTGATCATGGTGGCCGTGCGCATCGCCAGCAGCTTCTACGTGATTCCCGGAGATGCCCTGCTGCCCGAATTGACCACGGATTATGACGAGCGAACGACACTGACGAGTTACCGGTGGTTCTTCGGCATTTTGGGTGGCGCTGGCGTCACCTACGTACTGAACGCCGTTTTTCTGCGCACGAGCGCCGCAAATCCGCTCGGCATCCTCAACCGGCATGGCTACGGCCAATTCGGCCTGTTGTCCGCGGCTGTCATCTTCGTCTCCATCGTCGTCTCGGCCTTGTCCACGCAAAGCCGCGCCCGTGCGGCCCTGCCGCCGCCGCGTCCCATCGACGCGGCAGCGAGCCTGCGAGACATCAAATTGGCGCTGACAAACCCGTCCTTGCTTGCGCTTCTGCTCGGCGGGTTCCTCGGTGGCATCGGCGGCGGCGTCAATACTGGCTTGAGCGTCTATTTGCTCGTCCACTTCTGGAATCTCGACCCTGGCCAATACGCGGCACTGGTTCCGCTCGGCTCGCTCGGCTCCATTCTCGCCGTGTTCATCGCACCCTCGCTCTCACGCCGTTATGGCAAGAAGGCCGCGGTCATCGGTCTTTTCTCAGCCTCCGTCATCACAAATACCGCGCCCATGGTGCTGCGCCTCCTCGGCATCATCAGCAATACGTCACCGGGCTGGATCGAGGTCATCGTCGTGGCCGATGGCGCGCTGACAGCAACGGTGACGGTCGTCGGCTATATTCTGGTCGGCTCGATGATGGCTGACGTGGTCGATGACGTGGCCGTGCGGACCGGAGTGCGAGCGGAAGGCCTGCTGTACGCCACGACCGGGCTGCTGGTGAAGTTCACCGGTGGCATCGGCGCGTTCATCGCCGGTATCCTGCTGACGGTCGTGGACTTTCCAACTCACGCCGCGCGTGGAGCTGTACTGTTTACAATCGTGCGTCACCTCGTCTTGATATACCTGCCCGTCACCGTGTTCTTCAGCGTCGTCTCGATTGCCGTGCTGGGGCTATACCGCATCGACCGGCAAGCGCAGGAGCGAAATGCGCGGATGCTGCACGATGCTGATGCGGCCGAGCGAATAGCGGCTCGTTGATTTCGGGCACGGCCATGCACCCGCCGAACGTGAATATGACACTGATTTCGTCGTTTGCTCCGCGTGCACCTTCGATATCACGCATTTCAGGTTTGCTCCGCCGTGCCGACGCGTTTAAGCTCAATTGCCATGCATGATGATATTCAAAGACAAGCGGTGACCATCTGGAGCGAGGGCTCACGCCTTGCCGCCGAAGTCATAAGGCCTATCGGCGAGGACGCATCGCGTCCGGCAATCCTGCTTTGCCATGGCTGGGGCGGCCTGAAAGGGCATTTGGCGGAACACTATGCCGTTCCTTTCGCCAAGGCCGGTTATGTCTGCCTGGTATTCGATTACCGGGGCTGGGGCGCGTCAGACGGCAGGCTTATTTCAACTGCCGATACGCCCATGCTGACCGAGGCGGGCGTGCAGAACGTCACCGCCAGGGTCATTCGCGAATTGGTCGACCCGCTCGACCAGGTTGCCGATATCCGCGCCTGTCTTGCATGGCTTGCGACGGAATCCGGTGTCGATGCCGGACGCATCGGGCTTTGGGGATCGAGTTACGGCGGCGGCCACGTGATCGTCGTTGCCGGCAGCGACGAACGTCCGAAGGCTGTTGTCGCGCAGATTGGTGGCTTCGGATCGCCCGAGCCACCAGCGGAGTGGGTGGCCTACCAGCGAAAACGCGAGGCGGACAAGGCACGTGCCGCGATCGACCCGCCCGTTCCGCAGAATATCGATACTGCGCCTGGCTTGCGCGGCGTGCCGGACGTCGCGCGCCAATCCCATCACAACCCGATCAAGGCAGCCGAAGCGCTCCGCGCGCCGACACTTTTCCTGGACGCCGAGTTCGAGGAATACGCCCAACCCGAAACGCACGGCTACATCGCCGAGGTGACAAAGAAGCACGTTGTGAGCGAGCGTGTGACTTACCCTTGCAGCCATTACAAAGTTTATGACGAGTACTACGAGCCGGCCTTGCAGCGTGCGCTGGACTGGTTCGACAGTTACCTCAAGGATGGCCATTAGGAACCGGGGAACGGGATGCTTGTAAAATCGATACTTGCGCTGGCCGTGGCCGCTCTGGGCGCACCCGCGCTTGCCTCGGCGGCGGATATGTCCGGCGCATGGGTGGTGAACGGCAATTTCAGCCGCAACTTCGCCTACACGCTTGTTTGCGTCCTGAAATCCGAACGGCAGGATCTATGGGGACCCTGCGCGACCATCCAGGAGAAAGCCAAGTCCACAACAGGCTATACCAGCGGCAGCAAGATGACTTTCCGTTATCACACGGACTACAACGGCAGCGGTGTCAAGTTGGTCTACCATGGGGATATTCAGCCTGACGGCACCGTGAAGGGCAAAGTCAATGGGACAGGCAATTCGGAGGGTGTGTTCGAAGCCCGGGCTCTGACAGACGTCGCCGCCGGCAAGCCGGTCACCTGGAAGGTCAGTGCTGCATTCAGTGAAGCAATCAAATACGTCCTGCTGTGCACCTTCAAGCCTGACGGAAGCGATTTCACCGGCTCCTGCGCGGTGACCGCGGGCGATTCCCTGGTCGCCAGGGGCAGTTCGGATGGCACGAAAATGTCGTTGCAATACGACACGATCTTTCAGGGCAAGCCTGTTCATGTCGAATACGCTGGCGCCATGCAGTCCGCCGATGCGTTGTCAGGCACGATCAAAGCCGGTGCCTCTACCGGCACCTTTACGGCGCAGCGGCAGTAATAGCGGCGCGGCCACCACGCCGCCGCATCGCAAGCGCGGCGAGCAGGTAATGGATGCCACCCCATAGACCCACGCCATAGGCGATCAGCACGCCCTGACGCGTCGCTAGCTTCAACGCCGTGCGGCACGCCGTGTCCGTGGCACTCCCCACCGTCCCGCCGACCCCGCCTGGGCAGGCGGTTTGAAACGCACCCGAGTTCGCGGAGAGCAGATGACCTATGGCCGGCGTCAGTTCCGGATGACCGGGCGAGGCGAAATGAAAGGCCGCGAGATGGTCGATCAGCCAACCCGTGGCGGACGGGCCGCCGCCAAGCGCAATCAGGTTGAGAATAAAAAACAGAACTGCGGTCGCCGTGGCGCGCTGCTCCGGCGCGACGGCGTTTTGCACAATACCGTAGGTCGGTCCCAAATAGACGTAGGAAAGCGCGCCGGGAAACAAAAGCCATATCGCCGCCTCTTGCCAGCTCGTAACCGTATAGACCGCAACGATGAAGGGGTAGGAAAGCGCAACCCCGATGGCCGGAACCAGCCCATACCAGGCGCGCGCGCCTGCGCGGGCCAACCGATCGCTTGCGTAGCCGCCAAGGAGTACACCCACCATCTGGCTGCCGCCGCCGATCAGTCCGACGATCAATCCAATCTGCGCATAACCCAGTCCGAACACGCGCGCCCAGTAAGGTTGCACGAATTGTCCCCCGCCATAGCCGGCGAAGGATACGAGCGTAATACCCGCAATCATGTTGAAAACCGCCCAGTTGCCAAGCAGGCTTTTGGCGACGCTCAGTGTCGCCCGAAGCTCGCCGCCGGGCGAGAGAGTGGTTTGTGGAGCCGGGCGCGCGGGCTCGCGTATCATGAGCTTGATTGCCGGGCCCAGCAGCAATCCCGGCAAGCCCGCCGCGACGAAGGCCACGCGCCAGGAGAAATGTTGCGCCAGAAAGCCGCCTCCCACCGCGCCGATCATCACGCCGATCGGCACGCCGAGCGAGTAGATCGACAAAGCCGTCGCGCGCCGGCCGCGTTCATAATAGCTGCTGATGAGCGAATGCGCGGGCGGCGATAATCCCGCTTCGCCCACACCGACGCCGAACCGGAACAGCGCGAGCCAGGCGTAATTCGAGGCCGCGCCGCACAGCGCCGTCATGCCCGACCACAGCAGGACCGAACCGGAAATGATGTTGACTCGCGATCGGCGCTCGGCCATGCGCGCCAGCGGCAGGCCCAAAATCGTGTAGAGCAAAGCAAAATACAGCCCGCCAAGCAGCCCCAGTTGCGCGTCGCTGATCTTGAGGTCCACCTTGATCGCCTGGCCGATCGAGGCCACGATGGTGCGATCCACGAAATTCAGCGAATAGGCGGTGGTGAACAGCGCCAGCGCGACGCGCCTCGTCCGTCCGCCGTCGGGAAGGGCTGGCTCGCTCGGGTCCGTCATCGCCGGTGCGCTCCATTTGTGGTGGCCCATCTTCTACGACAATTCCAACGTGCCGAGAAAGGCTTTGTGCGTCGGGTACCAACAAGCAAAAAGGATCGATTCTCAAGAAGCTGGGGGAGCAGTGCCTGCCCCCCCAGACCCCCCGTCATTATTTTAGGCCGATGCCAATGATCGACGGGGGTTGGGGGATGGCACATCTCCCCCCAACCTTCCTTTTGACTACGTGTCAGTCTCAATGCCGCTTGGTGTTATATCTTGGCCCTTCAGTTTTTGCTCCTTGATCTCGAAAAGCGCGCGAAGCGTCTTCTTCAGGATCTTGCCATTGGCGTTTCGCGGAAGCGTGGCATCACTGAAAAGAATACGCACCGGCACCTTGAACGCAGCCAAGCGGCTGGCGACCCAGGCCTGCAATTCAGCCTC
The DNA here is from genome assembly GCA_964252525.1 of uncultured Acetobacteraceae bacterium. Lineage (GTDB taxonomy): Bacteria > Pseudomonadota > Alphaproteobacteria > Acetobacterales > Acetobacteraceae > CAJCIS01. The sequence goes on along the minus strand of CAXUNZ010000029.1, from coordinate 4,159 downwards.
GGTCGCGTTCATCCCCGGCGAGAGATGCACGATCGCCGCCGGCTCCTCCCCCAGCGTGCGATGGGGCACGCCGACCAGAGCTGCATCGCTCACCGCTGGATGATCGTACAGAGCGTTTTCGACCTCGATCGAATAGATGTTCTCGCCGGCGCGGATGATGACGTCCTTGGCGCGGTCGATGATGGTGCAGAAACCCTCCTCGTCCAGCCTGGCGATATCGCCCGTGCGCACCCAGCCATCCACGAAGGTGGCCGCGGTCGCTTCCGGATTATTCCAGTAACCTTTGACGATCTGCGGTCCCCTGGCCCACAACTCCCCTGCCTCGCCCACCGGCAACTCGCGCATGGCATCCTCATCCATGATCTTGAGGTCTGATACAGGCAGCGCCGGTCCGCAACTCTCCGGCCTGTGCTCGTAATCCTCCGCGCTGTGGCTGGTCACGGTGGCCGACGTCTCCGTCATCCCCCAGCCCATGCCGGGTGCCGCGGCCAAATCGCTACCTATACGCCGCACCAACGCAGGCGCCGCCGGCGCCCCGCCATAGGAAACGGTTTTCAACGAGCGCAGATCGTATTTGCTCCGGTCCGGATGTTCCAGCAATTGCCAGGCGATGGTCGGCACGCCGCCCGTAAAGGTGATGCGCTCCCGCTCTATCAGCTCGAAAGCGCGAATGACGTCCCATCTGGGCATGAAGACCATGGTGCCGCCCCAGGCGATGGTGCCCATCAGCGTGGCGTTGCAGGCGGTGACATGAAACATCGGCACCACGACCAATCCGATGCTCGGCTCGGCATTGTCGGGCGGCTTCTCCCCGCGACGCAGCATCGTCCGCCGCGCGAGATAGCCGGCGGCCAGCACGCAGGTCAGGATATTGCGATGTGTACCGAGCGCGCCTTTCGGCAAACCCGTCGTCCCGCTGGTGTAGAAAATGGTCGCCTCATCCTCGGGCTCGATCGGCACTTCGGGAACTTCCGTGGCCGGCAATCGCGCGTAGTCCTGTGGCGAACCTATGACTGACTCCAAAGCCCGGGCGGGCGCCTGCAGCGGCGCCTGCGCGCGCGACACCAGGACAAAACGCAGATCGGGCAATTCTTCGAGATGCGGCCGAATGCGGTCCCAGCGCTCCGGATCGGCGATCAGCGCGGATGTGCCCGATTGCGTCAGGCCGTATCGCAGTTCTTGACCCGTCCACCAGCCATTCAGCGGCACCGCGATGGCGCCGATGCACGTCACGGCGAAAAAGGCGACCGGCCATTCCGGCAGATTGCGCATGGCGATGGCGACGCGGTCGCCCTTGCCGATCCCGCGGCCATGCAGGTCCGCGGCCAAGGCCGCCACGGCACGAAACCAGGCGTCGTAGGTCACACGTTCGTCTTCGTAGACGACAAATTGGCGTTCGCCATAGGTGTTGCGCGCGAATTCGGCCAATACCTTCAGGCTTGCCGGCTGGTGCTTCCACACACGGGTTTCGACGCCACGGATGGTGACCGTCTCCATTTCGAACGGCTCGCCCGCCGCGCAAAGCCGCCGTTCGATGGCCTTCAGCGATGCGGCCGGCCATGAAGCAAACGTGCTTGGCTGGTCAGGCATTGTTCAGGGCCGTTCGGCCTTGAACTCGGCATAGCGGCCGAATTCCGCGCGAGCGATCGACCGCGCATGGACCTCATCGGGGCCATCGGCGAAGCGCAACGTGCGCACCGCGGCCCATTCATGGGCGAGCGGCGTATCGGCGGAAACGCCGGCGCCACCATGAGCCTGCACCGCATCGTCGATGATTTTCAACGCCATCGTCGGCGCCTGCACTTTTATCATCGCGATTTCATTGCGCGCGGATTTGTTGCCGGCGCGGTCCATCATGTCGGCCGCCTTCAGGCACAGCAGCCGGCTCATTTCTATATCGATGCGTGCCCGCGCCACCCGCTCCTCCCACACGCTGTGGTCGGAAATGCGCTTGCCGAAGGCAATGCGCGAGACCAGCCGCTTGACCATGGACGCGAGCGCGTTTTCCGCCACGCCGATGGTGCGCATGCAATGATGGATGCGGCCGGGGCCAAGGCGGCCTTGCGCGATTTCGAAACCTCGCCCTTCCCCCAGGATCACGTTTTCGGCGGGAACGCGGACATTCTCAAGCACCACCTCGCCATGGCCATGCGGTGCGTGGTCATAGCCATAGACGGACAACATGCGCTCGATTTTCACGCCCGGCGCGTCGAGCGGGACCAGGACCTGACTCTGGCTGCCATGGCGCGAGCCGCCGGGATCGGATTTCCCCATGACGATGGCGACGCGGCAACGCGGATCGCCCGTGCCAGATGACCACCATTTACGCCCGTTGATGACGTAATCGTCACCCTCACGCATGATCGAGGTGCGGATGTTCGTGGCGTCCGAGGAAGCGACATCCGGCTCCGTCATCAGGAAGGCCGAGCGGATTTCACCATCCATGAGCGGCTTCAGCCAGCGTTGTTTTTGCGCGCGCGTGCCGTAGCGGTGCAGCACCTCCATGTTGCCCGTATCGGGCGCCGAGCAATTGAACACCTCGGACGACCAGCCAAGCCTGCCCATCTCCTCTGCGCACAACGCGTATTCGAGATTGGTGAGTCGCGTGCCTTCGAAGGAAAAGCTGTCATCTACGTGCGCTTGGCCGGAATGCGGCGGCATGAACAGGTTCCATAGCCCGGCCTCACGCGCGGCCGGCTTGAGTTCCTCGATGACCGGATTGACTTTCCACCTGTCGCCTTGCCGCGCCTGCAGGAGATAATCCGCGTTGCGCGGCTTGATGCGCGTGTCGATGAAGTCTCTGACCCGATCGCGAAAGTAAGTCTCGCGGTCCGACAACGTGAAATCCATGGCGTTTAATCCCCGTTCCAGCGTCTGGTTGCGATGCGCAGGGCAGCGCTGCTGGTTGTCCGTTCAACATACTTGGGATTTGTGCCGCCGGCAACGTGCGCGGCCTAGGGTCGTCCGATACCGCGGCGCTTTGGCAAAGACGGAGTTACGGGAGGCCGCCCTGTCGGATCCGCAAGCATTCGGGTAAAGTCCAGACTGTCTCATTTTCGGCGCGGAAGGTCACCCTGAACGCCGAGTTCGCCGTCATGTCGCCATGCGTGAGACAACATCACCCGATTACCTGTCGTAACGACTCATGTGGACCGGCGTAACACCGATACGCAAAAAAAATGACACGCATTCAAAAGAAGGCTGGTGGGAAATGTGCCATCCCCCACCAAACCCTCCGTCATTTATCGTATGGCCAAGCCCCTAAAATAATGACCGGGGGTCTGGGGAGTCAGGCAGTGCTCCCCAAGTCTTTTCGAGGGTCAATCTTTCTGCTTGTTGGTATAACACGTTGCATCGTGGGCATAGGACGGCCAAAGCCTTTGATGTGCATTGATACGTGTCAGCTCCAGTCGGATCTAGTCCTACCGCTTGCGGTACGCGACTTACCCGCGACCCAGATTGCGGCACACTGTTTATCCGAATTTGCCCTATGTCTAACCGGCACGCGGCGAGTTCGAGCCGGCGGCACGCCCGAGCTGTGCGACCACCTCGTCATCGACCGTAATGAAACCCTGGCCGCGGCGCCGGTCGCGCTCGGCTGCCGAGCGTTGAAAAGGCACGCGCACCGGCGCCTCGGCGCGCTCCGGCCGGGTGGCGCGCAGGCTGGCTGCGTAGGTGGAGACGCTGGCCCTAAAACGGGCGGCGTCCGTCAGCGCCGCAGGGTTAACCGCCAGCATGAACAAGCCGCAATCGCGCAGGCCATCGGGAGCTGCCGCGGCACCACACAGCATGCCGAGCAATTGCACCACCATGGCAAGCCCCGAGCCGCGATGTCCGCCCCAGACCTTGAACGCGCGGCCGGCAAGGGCGGCCACCGGGTCGGTGGTCGGCACGCCCTCTGCATCGAACGCCAGACCGGGCGCAAGCTCGGCGCCCTGCCGCATCTTCAAAATGACTTCAGCCAGGGTGACGCGGGAGGTGCCGATGTCCCAGATGACGGGCGCATCGTCTGAGGGGAAGCCGAAGGCGATCGGGTTGGTGCCGTAACGGCCCTCCGTGCCGCCTTCAGGCGCCACGATGTGTCCGCCGCTGCCCGCGATCATGCCGACCAGCCCGGCCGCGGTGATGCGCTCTAGATAGTAGGAGAACATGCCCGTGT
>CAXUNZ010000028.1:15058-21040 GCA_964252525.1 uncultured Acetobacteraceae bacterium | reverse complement strand
GATCACGCCGAGGCCCAGGCCGATGGGTTGGTGACACGGCGCGCCGGCCTGGGCCTCGGCGTGATCACCGCCGATTGCGCGCCGGTGCTTCTGTGCGATGCCATCGCGGGCGTGATCGGGGCGGTGCATGCCGGCTGGCGGGGTGCTGTTGCCGGCGTGCTGGAAGCAGCGGTGGCGGCCATGACCGGCCTCGGTGCCCGCGCCGAGGACATCAGCGCCGTAGTCGGCCCCTGCATCGGTGCCGCGTCTTACGAGGTCGGCCCCGATCTGCGCGCCGCCGTCCTCGGCGGCTTATGCCAGCAAGCAGAAAGAACGACTATCAAAAAGACTGGGGGAGCAGTGCCTGCCCTCCCAGACCCCCCGTCAATTTTTGGGGAATCGCCTGACATAATGACGGGGGGTCTGGGGGGGATGGCACTGCTCCCGCAGCCTTCTTTGACTGCAGCAACCGACGGCTGCCGCTTTTTTGCCGTGGGGCGGCCGCCGGACCGTTATCTGTTCGATCTGGCGGGGTATTGCCTGGCGCGGCTGGCGGGTGCGGGCGTGCGGGCGCAATCGCTCGGAATCGATACGCTGCCTGATCAGACGCGCTTCTTCAGTCACCGCCGCCGCACGCTGGCGGGCGGCGGCGCGATCGGCCACCAGATGTCGGCCATCGTGCTCTGAGCGGGATGAGACCGGCGGTCCGTCTGCACCCGCCCTTCCCGCCGGCCGCACAACCAGCCTTCCTTAATCAATCGCCGGTATGTTTCGGGTGCCCCTGCACACGAGACCGTTCACGGCATGAGCCTTGCCGCCATCGCGCCAGAAGCCGCTTTCGAGGCGCAAGCGGCCTCGCCCCAGATCGAGGCCCTGGTCGACCGGGATCGGGCGCGGCTGCTCTACATGTCCGCGCCGGCAAGCCTCATTGTCTCCTCGCTTTGCAGCTTTGGCCTGGGGCTCATGCTGTGGCGGCCTGGAACGCGATTCATGCTCGCGGTCTGGCTGGGCGCGATGGGAACGCTGATCGCCGCGCGCGGCCTGGACGTGTTCGTGTTCTACCAGCGGCGCGTCCGGCGGGGCGGGGCAGGCGGGGCGCGCGATATCAGGTTCTATGCTTGCGGCGTGCTTGCCGCCGCCATTCTGTGGGGCTGCTTTCCGGTGGCTGCCTTTCCCCGGCTGGATGTGACTGGGCGCTGCTGCACCATGGTCGTGCTGGCCTGCGTCACGGGCGGATCGATCTCGGTGCTGACCCCCTGCCTTCCGGCATCGCTGGCGTTTCTTTCCGCCGTGCTGCTGCCAACGTCTCTGGCCCTTTGGCGGCTCGGCGATGCCATCGATCACACGCTCTCTCTCCTGGCCCTGGTCATGTTCGTGGCGGTGGCATTGTCGTCTCGCACGATGAACCGCTCGCTGAGACGAGGCTTGCGTTCAGGCCGCCTGAACGAGGCGCTGACGGCCGCGGCCGAAACGCAGCGCCGGCAGACCGAGGCGGTCAACGCCCAGCTCAGCGCGGCGCAGGTGGCGCTGCATGAGGCCAACCATTCGCTGGAACGACGCATCGAGGCGCGCACGGCCGAGCTGGAGCGCGAAATACGCGAGCGCAAAACCTATGCCGACGCACTGGCCAGGCTCGCTTCGACCGATCCGCTGACCGGGCTGTGCAACCGAACAAATTTCGCCGAACGCCTGGCCTGCATGCTGGCGGCCGCCGAGCGGACCGGCCGGGCCTGCGCGGTGCTGTTCCTGGATCTGGACAATTTCAAGCAAATCAATGACGTGCGCGGCCATGTCACAGGCGACTATGTGCTGCAGGCGGTTTCGCGCCTGCTCGGCGAGCGTGCCGGCAACCAGGCGGAGATTGCGCGCTGGGGCGGCGACGAATTCATCCTCGCCATGCTCATCGATCCCGGCTCGCCGGCCGCACTCGCCCTTAGCCAGGATCTGCGCCGCGCCTTGGCCATGCCGATGCAGGCGGGGCTGGAGGTGGTGCGCGTCGATGTCACGATCGGCATCGCCGTTTTCCCCGAGCATGGGCGCACGCAGGACGAGCTGATCCGCGCGGCCGACGTGGCGATGTACCACGCCAAGAAGGAGGGCCGCGGACGAGTGACGCTCTTCGACCGCGAATTGGCCGCGGGCTTGAGCGAACGGCACATGCTCGAGCAGGCCTTGCGCGATGCGGTGGAGCGCGCGGAGCTCTCGCTGGTGTTCCAGCCCATCGTTTCGGCCCGCAGCGGACGGTGCGAGGCGTTCGAGTCGCTTGTGCGATGGAATCACCCCACGCGCGGCATGATTTCGCCCGCGCATTTCATTCCCGTGGCGGAGCAGTCGGGCCAGATCGTGGAAATCGGCCGCTGGGTGATGCATTCGGCCTGCCGCGCCGCGGCCGGCTGGCCCGGCGATGGCATTCGCGGCAGCGCGCCGCCGGTGACGGTGAACGTGTCGGTGGCGCAGGTGGTCTCGGGCACGCTGATGGCGGATGTGGAGGCGGCTTTGGCCGAATCCGGCCTGCCACCACATCGTTTACAACTTGAAATCACCGAAAGCATGTTCGTGAGCGACCATGTGCGCGTGACGCCGGTGTTCGAGGAGCTGCGCCGGCGCGGCCTGAAAATGCTGCTCGACGATTTCGGCACGGGATTTTCGTCGTTGGCCTACCTGGGCAAGCTGCCGATCGATGTCATCAAGATCGACCAGAGTTTCGTGCGCAGCGCGGAGCGCAACGGCTTTGCCATCATCAACGCCATCCTCTCGATCGCGCGTGCGCTCGGCCTGGAGGTGACAGCGGAGGGCGTCGAAACCCCGCTGCAGAAATCCGTGCTGAGCTCGATCGGCGTGGAACGCCTTCAGGGATACCTGATCGCGCGACCCATGCCGGGGGAAAATGTCGCCGCCTGGCTAAGCCATCATCACCGCAGCGGCCGGCCGCTGCCCGCCGTGGCTTGACGAGTAACCCAACGAGCAGAAAGATTGACTTTCAAAAAGGCGGGGGGAGCAGTGCCATCTCCCCCAGCCTTCTTCATCAGCGCACCACGATGCCAAACCGCCGCGAATGCGCCAAATATCAGGACGCCTGAAGCTGGGCTTCGGCAAACTCGTAATTGGCGAGCTTGTCGAGATAGTTCTGCGCGTAGTCCGGCCGGCGGTTGCGGAAATCCAGATAATAGCTGTGCTCCCACACATCGAGCGCCAGCAGGACCTGACCCTCGCCGGTCGCGAGCGGATTGCTCCCGTTGGGCGTCTTGGTAATGGCGAGCTTGCCGTCCTTGCCCACAATCAGCCAGGCCCAGCCTGAGCCGAACTGGCCGATGGCGGCCGCCTTAAAGGCTTCCTTGAACTTGTCCACGCCACCCAGGTCACTGTCGATCTTGGCCGCGAGCTTGCCCGGGATCTTGCCGCCTGTCGGCGAGAGGTTCTTCCAGAACAGGATATGATTCCAATGCTGGCCGGCGTTGTTGAACACCGGACCCGGCGTAGCGGCGGTCTGCTTGACGATCTCGTCCAGTGACTTGCCCTGCAACGCCGGGTCCTTTTCGACGAAGCCATTCAGCGCCGTGACGTAAGCCTGGTGGTGCTTGCCGTGATGCAGCTCAAGCGTCTCCTGGCACATCCCGGCAGCGGCCAGCGCGTTGGTGTCGTAGGGCAGGGGGGGCAGTTCAAAGGCCATTATGCGTTCTCCTTGATTTTGATGGGGAAGGCCCGGAGGCTCTGCCCCCGCGTGGCCTCCAATGCTGACCCGCCATAATGAGGTTTTAAGGACTTGTCCTTAGCGGGGGTCCAGGGGGCAGAGCCCCATGGCCGTCCTAACCTGGGAGCGCGGCGTGCATGACGCCAGTGGCCGAGTTGGTGCGCCGGCATGATCCGGACCGCTACTTCTGCACCTTGTTCGCGCCCGCATCGCGTCGCGACGCGCTGATGACGCTCTATGCCTTCAACCATGAGCTGGCCCGGGCGGCCGAGGTCGCGCGCGAGCCCGGGTTGGCGCTGATAAGGCTGCAATGGTGGCGCGAGGTCGTGGAGGGGACGAGGCGGCGGCACGAGGTGGCCACGCCATTGAACGAGTTGATCGCGGCCAATGAGGTGCTGGTGCCATTCCTGACCTCGATGATCGAGGCGCGGGAGGAGGCGATCGAGGGAGGCGACAACATGGCATCGCTACGCGGCGGGCCGGGCGCCTTGGCCGCCGCCGCAGGCACCTTGCTGGGCGCGACCCGGAGCGAACGCGATGCACTGGTAAGCCTTGGAATAGCGTGCGGCATTGCGGGTCTGCTGCGAAACCGTGGGTTAACCCAGCGGCCTGGCGAATGGAGGGATTCGGTCGATTGTGAGATGGGGCTGGCACTGTTGAGCAAGCGTTCCCGTTGGCGCCGGCCGGTTGCTGCGGCGGCGCTGCCCGCGGTCTTTGCGCGCCGGGATGTCCAACGGCTCCAGCCTGTGGGCGCGCGGGGAATCTCCGACCAGCTCGCTGTACTCACCGCCGCGATTACAGGCTGGATTTAGCGCGCTAGGGAAGGGCCGGCGTTTCATTGAGCTGCCGCTGCAAAAGGCCGGGGCCGGTTCTGGGGCCGAAAGCCCCATAGCCCCAAGCCCATGAAACTAGACGTTGACGGTCTGGTTGTCCGTCACCTGGCCGTTTGGCGTCATACCATCTACCGCATTGGGAAGATGCTGTGCCAATTGAGAGAGAAAATCCTGCGGCTGCATGCCGGCCTGGCTGGCCATGCTCTGCACGCGCTCCTGGCCGAACACCGATTGCAACTGATCGGGCGAAACCGGAAGGTTTTGTCCGTTGCCCACCCAAGACTGCGCAATGTGCCCGAGGCCCGCTTGCTCAAACATAGAAATCAGGCCGCCGATCCCGCCCATGCCGCCTGTTTGCTGACCGCCGCCTAGCAATTGTCCCAACACGCCCTGCATGGGAGAGGGCGCGCCGCCGCCGCCGAGCAAACCGCCGAGAACCTGATCAAGAAGTCCCATGTGTAAAATCCTTGCCCATCCACGTCGCCTAGCAGCGCGCGGTACGAGGCGGGGTTGCGCAAGACGATTGTTCTTGAAAAGGTTAGAGCACTTTCGGTGCTGGTAGAAGCACCGACTATGCTCGGGCTCTTTTTGCAGAGCACGTTTTTCGGACGGGTGATCCCACTTGGTCCGAACGTGCTCTAGGCTCCCAGCGCCGCCAAATGAGGGCCTGGGGGCCCCAGGCCTCAGCGGGTTCCGGGCAGCGTCCTGGCGCCTTTCAAACGCGCAAGATCGCTGACGTGTAGTGATCGAGAATATCGGCCGGGTCGCGATAGATGCGCACGCAGCCAGCGCTTTTCAGATCAGCCTCGGCAAAGCCGCCGCAGAGCACGCCGATCGTGGCAAGCTGGGCTTTCGCCGCCGCCTGCGCGTCATAGGGTGTATCGCCGATGACGATCATGTCGGCGGGGGCGATACCTTCCAGTTTTTTGATGGCCGCTTCGAAGATGTCGGGGTGCGGCTTGCTTTTCTCGGCGTCCTCCGACGTTGTCTCGATATCGATCATATCCTCGATGTCGGCGATCTTCTTATAGGTTTGCAACTCCTGGGCCTTGGCCGAGGAGGCAAGGGCAACGCGAATGTTGTTAGCACGCAAGCGTGCGAGGAGCGCGCGCACCTGAGGGAAGGCCGTGATCGTCGGCAGGTAGGTCGTTTTAAGGATGTCGGCGCGCCGCTTCTGCAACGCCTCGCCCCGCGCCTCGATCTCGGCTTGATCCATAAAGACCGGCATGAGCTGGTCGCCGCCTTTGCCGATCTGGGCGCGGATGACATCGAAGCCGATGGTATGGCCGAACTCGGCGAAAGCGTCTTGCCAGGCGCGGGCGTGCTGATCGACTGAGTCAACGAGGGTGCCGTCCACATCGAAGATGACGGCGCGGGTCATAAGCGTCCTGACGTGAAGGTGGAGTAGCGGTGGCGCGCCCCCCGGGGGGGGGGAGTTTTGGCCCCCCCCCCCCCCCCCCCGCCCCCCCCCCATAAACA
>CAXUNZ010000028.1:8218-15048 GCA_964252525.1 uncultured Acetobacteraceae bacterium | reverse complement strand
GTGATGGTGGAGTCGGGGTGCCGCGGGGGGGGGGGGTTAAGTTTGCCCGCCGCCGCCCGCGCCCGCCTGCACCCGCCATTACACCAGGCTGCTGTCCTTCGACTGGCCGCGCTTCCAGCTCAGCAGGCCGATCATCATGACGCCGATGATCAGCGCGCCATAACTGGCAGGCTCGGACACGATGACTAGGCCGTTATCCTGGAAGGCGCCATTGGCGCAGTCGCCAGTGCCCCAGAACGCGGTCAGCGCGCCACTCTCCAGCGCCTTCACCAGGTCGAAGGGGAGGTTCTTGAACGTGAGCGACAGATCGTACTGGCCGTTGCCCAGCAGCGTGTCGGTGATGGTGACGCCTTCGAGATAGGAACCGCCGGTCACGACCGTGTAGGCCGGCTGAGTGCCGTTGTAGCCCAGGCCGTAGGTGGCGCCGGAACGGCTGCCCCAGATGCTCTGTGAGGTTTTACCGATGTCGGCGGTGTAGACGCCGGCATGGGAAACGCCACCATTGGCGGTCTGCTGGCCCAAGGAAATGGCATAACCCGCGCCGATGCCGCCGAAGAAGATGTCGGCATAGTTCACGTTAAAGCCGTCCACGGCGATGTTGCCGCTAAAGGCCGTGAGATAGTTGATCGTGGCGGACGTTCCGTTCTCCGTCACGGTCATGGCCGTTGTCTGGAACGGCGCGCCGATGAAGTTGTTGGGCGGTGCGTAGAGGTTGCCGTCCGACCCATCGACTGTGGTGGTGTTGTACATCGTCACGGTTTCTGGACCGGCGAGCGCGGCGCCGGCGTTTAGCATCAATCCGCACGCGAGAATAGCCGCATGCTTGGTGTGTCGATTCACGAGAAAAGTCTCCCGGTTAATGTGTCCGAAAGGGGGTGTTGTCTGGAATTAACCAACCGTCAACCAATAAAAAACGTGATACGCGAAAATTTTTGTGAGTGTTTCGCCTGCCGTTATCTGCGGCGTAGATGCTCTACCAGACGTTGGGATTGTCGCCTTATCGAACCGGACTTGGTGTTCGTTTCGACCCTAGGCTGTAGGCGGTGAGAACGTGAGCCGAGGTCTGGCGGCCCTGCCCACACATACACGCCGCAGCGGGCGCGAGCTGCACCCTTGCTGGTAAGTGGCGGCCACGTTGGTCCTCTCACCACAAGGGTGTTTTAGCGGCTGCCGGAGGCGTTGCGGCGCAGTCCATGTTTTCCACGCTGGCTGGCCAAAGGTTCCGCCCGGAATCGAACCGGGATTCACGGATTTGCAATCCGTTGCATCACCATTCTGCCACGGAACCGCCGGCGCGCCTTTTCCCACCCCGCCGCGCCGACTGCAAGAGCGCGCGGGCGCGAAAGCGGCTCGCGCGCGCTCTGGCGCCGGGCGCCGGGCCGTGACAGACACGGGCCACCCTCGTCACCCCACGCGCAGGCAGCCGCATGAGCACAACCGCACCACCCTCGCCGCCCGCTTTGGACACCAGCCTCGCCCGCCAACTGATGGTCGATGGGCAGTTGCGCCCCAACAAGGTGCGCGATCCACGGCTGATCGCCATATTGCGCAAACTGCCGCGCGAGTGCTTTGCGCCGCCCGAGGCGCGCGCCTTTGCCTATATCGATGACGACCTGAAAATCGCGCCCGGCCGTGTTCTGATGAAGCCGCTGGTCATAGCCCGCCTGATCCAGTTGGCCGCGCCCCGCGCGGGCGAAGCGGCGCTGGTGGTGGGCGCGGGCGCGGGCTATGGCGCGGCGATCCTGGCCGCCCTGGGTGTGCAGGTGGTGGCGCTGGAAGAAAATGCCGGGCTGATGGCGCTGGCACGCCGGGCGGCCTCGCCCGAGCACAATATCGTCTTTGTCAGCGGCAAGCTGGCCGATGGGTGTGCCGATCGAGGACCCTTCGACCTGATCCTGATCGAGGGTGCCGTGCGGGCGATCCCCGAGCGCATCGGCCGCCAGGTGGCGCAGAACGGCAGAATGGTGACGGTGCTGGCGCCCGAAGGCGCCTCGTCCACCGGTGTGATCGCCGAGCCCAGTGTCGGCGGCATGCGCGCGCGGGCGGCGTTCGACTGCGCGACGGCGCTGCTGCCGGAATTGCTGCCGGCTTCGGCCTTCGCCTTTTGAAGAGACTACAACAAAAATAAGGCTGGGGGGATGTGCCATCCCCCCCAGACCCCCCGTCGTTTATTTAAGCGGCGGCTGGGCGGTCACGGCGATCGGCCATGAACTGGTCGAATTCGGCCTTGTCCTTGGCGGCGCGCAGCTTTTCGAGATATTCCACAAACTCTTTCTGCTCTTCCTCCAGGCGCTTCAGCGTCTGAGCCTTGTATTCGTCGAAGGCGTTGTTGCCGCTCGATTGCGTGCGCGGGCCGCGGCCCCAGCATCCGCCGCCACGTTCCATATTGTGCCAGCGGCCACGCGACTCCATTTTCCAGGCGCGCGTGCGGCCCGAACACATCAGGAAGATCAGCGTCGCCAAACCCAGTGGCCAGAACATCCAAAAGGCCAGGATCGTCAGCCCAATCCAGGCGCCTTTGCCGTATTCGTCGACTTTCTCAACTATCGCCATGGCGACCTTCCCGCGGTGTGAATGTGAAACACATTTACATTGATGGGCAGAGAGGATGCTGTCGTCAAGGGGCCGCCGCGCCGAGCGATTGAAGATAAATCAGCAGCCCCGCCTCCAGCAATTCCTCGGGCGCCATCGGCAGCTTGCGGCGCGTGCCGTCCGGTTCGCCGATGTAGAGCGAGGCGATGCCATGCGCGAGCGACCAGATATGCAGCGCCACCATCAGCGCCGGTGGCTTACGGGCACCCGGCATCGCGGTGCTGACCCGCTCCGCCGCGCGCCGCACGGCCGCAAAGGCGCGGTCATAGGCGGCCGAGAGTTCGGGATCGTCCTCCATGGCAAAGCCCGGGTGGAACATGGCAGCGTAGGCGGCGGGTTCGCGCCGGGCGAAGCCAAGATAGGCGCGGCCGCAATTCTCGATCGCCGCGGCGGGGGAGGGCTTGCCGTCGTTCCAGGCGCGCAGCAGCTCGGCCTCCAGGCGCAGAAAGCCCTGTCGGGCGATTTCGGCGACCAGGGCGTTGCGGTCGCGGAAGTGCCGGTAGGGGGCCGCACCAGAAACGCCGACCGCGCGCGCGACCTCGGCGAAGCTGAAGCCGCCGGGTCCACGCTCGCGGATCATGTCGAGCGCGGCCTTGACCATGGCTTCGCGCAGGTTGCCGTGGTGGTAGCCTTCGCGGGCGCGGCTGGAGCCGAAGGTCATGTGTTATCGTGTAACATAGGTGGGGATGAAAGCGCCAAGTGTAGTTGAGCCTTTCGAACAAACTTTGCGACGGCACCCGCGCGATGTTATGGTTATTTGCTGCAATTACGTTAGGAATTTGTCGTCGCCTTCGTTCTGGACGGACGTTCGCTCAATTCGGCATGCCCGTTCGAGCTGCGGCAGATCATCGCGAACAAGCTTCCAGAGTAATGGCGGCGCAATATCTTCGTAGCCGCGCCTAGATCATTTCCGATCCCGGCTGGCTTCGGAAATGATCTCGATTCCGCGTTGCACCAGCCAATGCAGTCGCTAATCCGCCTCGAAGGCATCAAGCGATAAACCGCCAGTGCTTTCGCGAACACGTCCGGCCGCCTCAAACATGTCATCAAGACGAAGACAGATGGAACGCGGTGCCACCTAAAAAATAGATATTGCGTCGGCCTCGAGCCGGGCCCGAAGCACCTTATGGATGCTGTCGCTAGTCATAATGTCGGCTTTGCGTCCGAGGATGTGGGCGGCGGTTTCCTTCACGTCCATCAGCTCATAGAGTCCGAACTTGCCACGCGGATAGTCGAAGAACAAATCTATATCAGACTCTACCCCGGCATCGCCGGCGGTGGAGCCGAACAGATAGAGGCGCTCGACGCCCAGCTGCCGTAGCTCGGCCTCGTGCGACCGCAAACGGGCGATGGCTTCGTCCCGATCCAGCGGCGTAGCTTTCTCAACCAATTTGGGTTGCAGGCTGCCTGCCTCACTCCGCCGCGGCTTTTTCCTGAATCAACTCCTGCAACTCGCCCGACTGGAACATCTCCGTCACGATATCGCAGCCGCCGATGAACTCGCCGCCCACATAAAGCTGCGGCACGGTAGGCCAGTTGGAAAACTGCTTGATCCCCTCGCGCAATTCCGGATCCTCAAGCACGTTCGCGCTGCCGTAGGTGACACCCATGTGATTCAATATCTGCACCACGCGGGATGAAAACCCGCATTGCGGAAAATTCGGCGTGCCCTTCATGTAGAGCATCACGGGATGCGTCGTGATTTCCTGCTGGATGCGCGTGGCTGTGTCGGTCATGTCGTCTCCTGGGCCGGTGGGGCGGTCTGTAAGGCCAAGGCATGCAAGGCGCCGCCCATGCGGCCGCCGAGCGCCTGAAAAACCAGTTGATGCTGCTTGATGCGCGAAAGTCCGCGGAAAGCCGAACTGACCACGGACGCGGCGTAATGGTCGCCATCGCCGGCCAGATCCTCGATCACGATCTCGGCGTCCGGCAAGGCGGCCCGGATCAGCCCTTCGATCTCGCTGGCGGCCATGGCCATGCGCGTGCGCCCCTAAGCATCCATCAAGGCCGGCAGGAAGCGCCGATGCGCATCCGTCAATGCCGTCAGCGATATGGGTGGCGCGCCCGGCAGTGTCAAATCGGACCCATGCGCGCGCCCCAGCCGCGTGGCCGGCACGTCGGCCGCCGCGGCGGCCGCCAGAAGGGTAGGGGCGTCGCGCGAGGCGGCGATGTAGCGGCCCTGGTCCTCGCCGAACCAGAAGCGGTGCGCCGCCCCGTCAGGTGCCGCGCTCAGCGCCGCGCCGCAGCCCCCTTCCATGGCCATTTCGGCGACCGCCACCAGGATGCCGCCATCGGAGACGTCGTGGCACGCCTCGATCAGCCCGCCCGCGATAGCGCTGCGGACAAAATCGCCATGCCGGCGCTCCGCGGCCAGGTCCACCGGCGGCGGCGGTCCGTCTTGCCGCCCGGCGATCTCGCGCAGCCACAGCGATTGCCCCAAATGGCCGGTTGTCGTGCCGATCAGCACCAGCTCCTGACCCGCCGCGATGGCCACGCCTACCGCGCGCGAGGCATCCTCGATCACGCCCAAGCCCCCGATGGCCGGCGTGGGCAGGATCGCCGCCCCCGCCGTCTCGTTGTACAGGCTGACATTGCCGCTCACGACCGGAAAATCCAACGCCAGGCAGGCGGCGGCAATGCCGCGTATGGCGCCGACGAACTGGCCCATGATGTCCGGCTTTTCGGGATTGCCGAAATTCATGTTGTCGGTGACAGCCAGCGGCCGCGCCCCGGTCGCGGTGATGTTGCGCCAGGCTTCGGCCACGGCTTGGGCGCCGCCCGCGCGCGCATCGGCCGCGCAATAGCGCGGCGTGCAATCGGTCGTCAGCGCCAGTGCCATGGCGTGACCGTCCACGCGCACGATGGCCGCATCCGCGGCACCCGGCCGGCGCACCGTCTGCCCGCCCACGGTGCTGTCGTACTGATCCCAGATCCAGGCGCGCGAGCACAGATCGGCGCAGCCGACCAATGTCAAAAGGGCTGCGGAAATCCCCATCGGATCATCGACCTCGCCCAGCGGCGCGGGCGGGGGCGCCTCGGCAAAGGGCCGCCGATACAGCGGTGCCTGGTCGGCCAGCGGAGCCAGCGGGATATCGGCCTCGACCCCGCCTTTATGGCGGACGGTGATGCGGCCGGTGTCTGTCAGATGGCCGATGACCGCGAAATCGAGCTCCCATTTGGCAAAGATCGCGCGTGCCACATCCTGGCGGTCCGGCCGCAGCACCATCAACATGCGTTCCTGGCTTTCCGACAGCATCATCTCGTACGCGCTCATGCCCGTTTCGCGCTGCGGCACATCGTCGAGGTCCAGCGCAATGCCCACGCCGCCCTTGCCCGCCATCTCCACGGACGAACTGGTCAGCCCCGCCGCACCCATGTCCTGGATCGCCACGATGGCGTCGGTGGCCATCAGCTCCAAACAGGCCTCGATCAGCAGTTTCTCGGTGAACGGATCGCCCACCTGCACGGTCGGGCGCTTGGCCTCGGCATCCTCGCCGAACTCGGCGCTGGCCATGGTCGCGCCGTGAATGCCGTCCCGCCCGGTCTTGGAACCGACATAGACCACGGGATTGCCGATGCCGGCCGCGGCGGAGAGGAAAATCGCATCCTGGCGGGCAATGCCCACGGTCATGGCATTGACCAGCGGGTTGCCGTCATAGGCGGGATGAAAATTGACCTCGCCGCCGACAGTGGGCACGCCCACGCAATTGCCGTAGCCGCCGATGCCGCGCACCACGCCGTCCAGCACGCGCCGCGTGGTGGGATTTTCGGGGTTGCCGAAACGCAGGGCGTTGAGGTTGGCGATCGGCCGCGCGCCCATGGTGAAGACGTCCCGCAAGATGCCGCCCACGCCTGTGGCGGCACCCTGGTAGGGCTCGATGAAGCTCGGGTGGTTGTGGCTCTCCATCTTGAAGATCGCGGCCAGGCCGTGGCCGATATCGACCACGCCGGCATTTTCGCCCGGGCCGTGAATGACCCAGGGGGCGGTGGTGGGCAGCTCGCGCAGCCAGACGCGGCTGGATTTGTAGGAGCAGTGCTCGGACCACATGACCGAGAAAATGCCGAGTTCGGTCAGCGTGGGTTCGCGGCCCATGATGGCCAGGATGCGGCCGTACTCCTCGGCGTTTAGGCCGAAGCTGCGGGCGAGGTCGGCTTGAGGGGTCATGTGTCGCCCGCGGAAGTGAGGCAAGGAAAGGCTGGGGGGGCTGTGCCATCCCCCCCACCCCCCCCCGCATACA
>CAXUNZ010000028.1:0-8208 GCA_964252525.1 uncultured Acetobacteraceae bacterium | reverse complement strand
ACCCCCAGTCATCATTCAGGGCGAAGCCCAACACTCGACGGGGGGTCTGGGGGGCCCGGCACGGTCCCCCCAGCTCTTCCTGAAGATACATCAGCCATTGCCGATAGCAGGATCGCTCGCACTCGGCCGCCCTGTTTCGACATGACCAGCCAGGCGTTGCCCAAAACCGCTATCCGTATCGACGGTGACAATTAGGTCATACCAGCCATACAGCGCCGCCAGCGTCCATCTGGAGTCAAAACTCTGTTGCGTTCGCAATGTTTGCGCGACTTTCCGCCCCGTATAGGCATCGACGATCGTCACCGTCGCCGCCGGCCCATTATTCGTCACCGTCACATCGATCGCCACGCTTGCCTTGTCGTAAGCCAGCGAAATCGAGAGATTGGCGCTCGTTCCCCGAACCAGCGTTCCCCTGTAGGCGCGCAGAAAACCGTTCGGCGCGGTGACTGACAGATCGTAGGCCCCGGACGATGCGGGTGGGAAGCTGTCGTGCAGATAGCGGCCCGCGCCGACCGTATAGGTCCAGGGGCCGCCCGCGCCGTTGCCGGAACGCACCTGGAAGACAGCGCCTGCGGCGCCGGAATTGTCGAAGCGGAGATTCAACGTTTCGGTGATCATGTCGATCGTGCCGCGGACCTGAAATTCGTAGGGCAGCGCGCGGGCAAGACGCTGGCCGGGTTCCTGACTGGGCAGTGCCTGCTTGTGCGGCGGCTGGGGGATGTAGCTGTCGTGACGTAGGCCATCCTTGGGCACATAGCGGTGGGTGCCCGGCAAAGAGGCAGGCTTGTCGTTGGGTCTTCTGAAATCGAAGACCGAGGTCAGATCGCCGGCCACGGTGTTGCGCCATTTGGTGATGTTGTGTTCGACCAGAAGAGGATTGGCGGGGCCGAAAACCGCGCCGATGAAGCGGATGATCGAGGTATGGTCGAACACCTGCGAATTGACAAAGCCGCCCTTGCTCCATGGTGAAATGGCCAGCATCGGCACGCGCGGGCCGAACCCGTAAGGCCCCGCGGCGAAATCGGCATTGCCCGGAAATAGCTCCTCGGCGACGCTGACGGTGGACAGGCCCTGCGCGCGGCTTTGCGGCGGCGTCGGCGGCACGATGTGGTCGAAGAACCCGTCATTCTCATCGAAGGTGATCAGCAGAACCGTCTTGCTCCAGACATCGGGATTGGCGGTCAGCGCATCGATCACGCGGGAGATATAGTAGGCGCCGTAATTCGGCGGCCAGTTCGGATGTTCGCAGAAGGCCTCGGGCGCCACGATCCAGGACACCTGCGGCAGGGTGTTGTTGGCGATATCGCCGACGAGCTCATCGAACAGCGTGCCGCCCTGCGAAACGTCCGTGCCGGTCTTTGCGCCCACGGCAAGCGGCGTTCCCGGTCTCGCGTTCTGATACTGCGTGAAATAGAGCAACGCATTGTCGCCGTAATTGCCGATATAGGCATCCGCGGTGAAGCCCCAGCCTTCCTGCGCGGTCAGGCCAAGACCGATATCCTGATAGACTTTCCACGAAATGCCGGCCTGCTGCAGTCGTTGCGGAAAGGTGCCCCAGCTGTATCCCGCCTCGGCATTGTCCAGCACGGGGCCGCCGCCGCGGCCGTCATTGCCGGCATAGCCGGTCCACATGTGGTAGCGGTTGGGATCGGTCGGACCCATCATCGAACAATGATAGGCATCGCAGATGGTGAATGCGTCGGCGAGCGCGTAATGAAAAGGGATGTCCTCCCGCACGTAATGGGCCATCGTCGTGCTGCCCTTGCTGGGCACCCACCGGTCGTAATTGCCGTTGTTCCAGGCGGCATGCGTGCTGTTCCAATCGTGCGCCAGGTCCTCCAGGAAGACGAGCCCGAGGTTTTTCTTCTTCGGATGGAACGGCAGGACATAGCCGCCGCTGCCATCCGGCTGCGCCCAGACGGAATCGCCGGACGGCAGCGCGGCCGCGCGCGGATCGCCGAAGCCGCGGACACCGCGCAGGGTGCCGAAATAATGGTCGAAGGAGCGATTTTCCTGCATGAGCACGATGACGTGCTCCACGTCGGCGATCGTGCCGGTCTTGTTGTGCGCGGGGATCGCCAGGGCGCGGGCAATGCTGCCGGGCATGGCCGCGGCCAGCGCGCCTGAACCGAGAAGGTGAAGGAAATTGCGGCGATTGCTGCCGGGGTCGTTCACTGGCGTTACCTCCGATTTTTTTGGACAAAAGGCTGGGGGGGATGTGCCATCCCCCAGACTCCCCGTCGTTTATTTCAGGCCGCGCATGCCTCGGTTAGTCCCTCAAATAGAGGTTTGCCGTCGGTGCCGCCCATTAGCGGATCGACCAGGTCTTCGGGGTGCGGCATCAGCCCCATGACACGCAGGTTGGCGCTATAGACGCCGGCGATGGCATCGATGCTGCCGTTGGGATTGCTCTGCGGACCCAGACGCCCATCGGCGCGCGTGTAGCGAAAGGCAACGCGGCCTTCATCCTCCAGCAGCTTGAGCGTGTCCGCGTCGGCGAAGTAATTGCCGTCGCCATGGGCCATCGGCGCGCGGAAGACCTGGCCGCGCTGATAGTGGCGCGTGTAGGCGGTATCGGCGCGCTCCACGCGCAAATGGCAGTCGCGCGAAATGAAGCGGAGATTGGCGTTGCGCAGCAGCGCGCCGGGCAGCAGGCCGGCCTCCGTCAGTATCTGAAAGCCGTTGCAGACGCCGAGCACATGGCCGCCCCGTTCGGCAAAGGCGCGGATGGCGGCCATGATGGGCGATTGCGCCGCCATGGCGCCGCAGCGCAAATAGTCGCCATGGCTGAATCCGCCGGGAAGCACGATCAGGTCGATGCTGCCGGGCAGGGTGGTCTCGCCATGCCAGAGCATGGCGGGACGATGGCCGGTGGCGCCCTTCAGCGCGATGGCCATGTCGCGCTCGCGGTTGGTGCCGGGGAAGACGACGATGGCGGCTTTCAAGGGCGGGTCTCCGTTCGCGCGTTGCAGGGTCTACCATGCCGCAGCACGGGCGCAAACGCGGTTCGAGGGTCCTTGAGGACGCACAAATCTTCAGCCAACAATCACATTGGGACGACCGCGATCAGTTGCTGAGAAACGTACCACTTGGACGTTTCACCAACCTAAGTCCCTCAGTCCTTGTTGCCAATTTCGTGGCGAAGGGCGGTGCCACGCGGGCTCGAAACAGGGATCGGGAACAACCCCCTTCCCGGATTGACCGCAGAATCGGAACGGGCAAGTCTGCTCCGATGCCGTAACGTCGGCGCCAATGACGATTTATTCGCAGGAGATTTTCATGAGCCAGCGTATTTTTTGCTTGCAGGTCTCGCCTCAGCGGCAACGCTGATGATCTGCGCATTGCCGGCGGCTTCCATCTCTGCCTGTGATGTGACCTATGTGTCGGGCACGGCACTTGCCGGCAGTCCCGCCAATTTTCCATACACCGACGCCAGCGGCGACGAGAACGCGCGCACCGACCATAAAAGCGGCGGCACGGCCGGGCGATTCCCAAGCTATTATATGAAACCTTATTACCCGATTTACCTCTGTGAACTGGTCGGCACCTTCACCGACCAAATAGGTAAGATCATCGGCAAGTCCTTGCGCTTCGGCGATGGACCGACGTAATTCACCGTGCCGAGGAACGGCAGGTTCCTCATGCTTGGGGTTAACGACAACATGTTTTCCGACAATTCCGGTAGTTGGACGATCCAGGTTTCCACGCCTTGAGTCGGAGCTTGTTGGCACGACGCCGCCTAT
This sequence comes from uncultured Acetobacteraceae bacterium, assembly GCA_964252525.1. Classification (GTDB taxonomy): domain Bacteria; phylum Pseudomonadota; class Alphaproteobacteria; order Acetobacterales; family Acetobacteraceae; genus CAJCIS01. The sequence goes on along the minus strand of CAXUNZ010000028.1, from coordinate 4,465 downwards.
CGGCTCCTGGAGGTTGGGGTTTTGCCCCAATCTTTTTTTGTCGCCTCTGCCTTTGAACAAAGTTGCATTATCTACCTGCGCAAGTGGCTAAGCCGCCAGGTAATACCAAGCGGTGTTGCGGCCGACACATAGTCGATGGAAAAGAAGGTTGGGGGGGGATGGCACATCTCCCAGCCTTCCTTTCCGTAATGGCATGTCAATCCACCGCGGGGTGCAGCGATGCAAGCAGCGCCGGCAGAAACAGCAACGTCGACGCCACCATGCATCCCAGGCTGAGCAACAGCAGAGCACCCATGCTGGCCGTTCCCGGATGATGCGACAGTGCGAGCGATCCGAAGGCGGTGCCTGTCGTCAACGCGGAAAATCCCACCGCCCGCGCGGTCGCCGAACCCAGCGGATGCCGCTTTCCCGCGCGCCAATCCATGACAAGATAAATGCTGAACGACACGCCTACGCCCAGCAACAGCGGCAGCGCAATGATGTTGGCGAAATTCAAGGACAGATGCACGCAAGCGGACACCAGCACGACCAGCAGCGAGGAGACGATCAAGGGCGCCAGCACGAGCATGACGTCCGATGCACGGCGTAGCACGGCAATGAGAATGAACGTGATGGCCACCAGGGCGCTTAAAGCGGCGGAGCGGAAGGCGGCGACCACGGTTTGCGCGCTGCGCACGATCGTGACGGCGGAACCGGCCGCATGTGGCGCCACGCCCTGCACCTGGTTGACGAAATCCAACAACGCCGCACTGCCCCGGACCGAGGCCTTCGGCGTCACCTGCAAACGCGGCCGTCCGTCCGGCGAGATCCAGTCGGCGCGCAAATCCCTGGGAATATCCGCCTCGCTGACACGCCTGGCACCGAGCGCCTGACGCAAGCGTTCCGCCTGCCAGGGAAGAAAGCGCGTCAGGGCAATGCTTGCGGCAAGAATGTTTTGGTCGGACGCGGACCCGAGCGCCAGCAGGTCTGTCCTGATCAAAGCAAGCGGATGGCCGGCCGGCAAGGCAGACAACGCCTCGCCCAGAGCACCGGACGCACGCCGCGCGGCATCGCGCAACATCGGCGCCGAGACGGCAGGCGGCGTCCTGGGCGGCGAGAGCGTGGCTTCCAGCAAAGCGCCGGTATCGGCAATCATCGCCAGCTTTGCGGATTGATCGTCGGGCACGAAGCTGCGCAGCCATATCACCCCGTTCACCAGCGGCAGCCTTGCCAGGCGTGAGGCGAACGCCGCCGCTTGCGCCATGTCGGGCGCCAGCAACTCCATCGTATAGGGATTGGTGATGGGATCCTCGATCAGGTCGGCGAGGGTTTGCATCGCCTCGGTGTGCGCATTCTTGGTGTGCAACGGATCACTGTCGAAGGTCAGACCGGGCAATGCGGCCAGCCCGCACAACGCGGCGGCGCCGAACATGGCCAAGACGGGCTTGCGCCCCCGCTCTATCGCACGCCCGAGCGCCAGACCCACGCCCAGCGCTGCCTCTGCGCTGGATGCGCGCGGCGCGCACAGCGAAATCAGCGCCGGCAGGAACGTCATGGTGCAGACAAACGCAATCAGCATGCCGCCGCCGGCAATCAAACCCAATTGCGCCACGCCAATGAAGGACGTGGGCGTAAAGGCGAGAAACCCCGCGGCGGTGGACAGGGACGCCACCAGGATTTGCATGCCGGCGCGTTGCGCGGTCAGGCGCAGCGCGTCGTTCAACGCGGGCGCATCGAGCCGCGCCTCGCGCAGGCGCACGGTGAACTGGATGGCGAAATCCACGGCGATGCCGATGAAGAGAATGGCAAAGGCGACCGACACCAGATTGAGGGTGCCGACCGCCAGGGCCGCGAACGCGCCGGTCAGGATCAGGCCGAGACACAAGGTGGCCAGGATCGGCAGGATGAGGCGCCAACTCCGCACGGCAAGGAAGAGCCACAGAGACACCAACACCGTGCTGCCGATGAGGCCCGCGACGGCACCCTGCGCGACGGTCGCGAATTCCTCGTCGTTCAGGGCGACGGAACCGGTGATGCGCACGCGGGCGCGTCCGGCGCGGACGAACTCTAGCCTGCCCGCCACGTCGCGAATGGCGGCGCTTGCGGCCTTGCCAGGTTCGACCGCGCCGTAATCCAGGATCGGCTTGGCAAGGACGAAGTGAAATCGACCACCCAGATCCGCCACGGGTCCGGCGAGCAGCCGCTCCCACGACAAATCCTCGGGCTTGCCGCGCGCGGCTGCGGCCAGGCCGGCATGCAGGCTCTTCAGCGCCGGCAGGAAGGCGCCCAGCCCCGCCGCCCCACGCTCGGCGCCCTGCGCGATCAGGGACAAGGCGCCGCACAGGCCGCGCAAATTTGGATCGGCGATCAGCACCCCCAGGAAAGGCTGCGCATCCACGGTCCGCTCCAGAACGTCCCGCAAGGCGCCGGTATCGAGGAACAGCAAGGCATTGCGCGTGAAGAAGGGCGAGGCGTCCGGCTGCGAGATGCGCGAGAAATGCACGCTGTCGGCGCGCAGCGAAGCGGCCAGGTCGCGCGCCGTGATCTCCGCCTGCTCGGGGATGGCGGCGTCCACCACCGCGACCAGCATATCCTCGTTTTGAGGAAAGGCGCGCTGCAGTTCGGTCCCGTCATGCCGCCAAGGCAGATTGGCGGCGAAGATCAGACCGGTATCGGTGGTGACCGCAAGCCGGCTGCGGATGGTCCACAGCCCGAAGACGGCCAGCACCGCCGCCAGCAGCAGAACCACCGCGCGGGCGCGAACACAGGCCGCTACCCAGGCACCCAGGATCACGCAGCCCGGCCATATGCCAGGGCGCGGACGCGCCTGCGTAAACGAATCGCGGTCAGGACCGTGATGGTGGGCGTGCAAATGGCGGCGCCGAGCAAAATCGGCAAGAGCCAGCCGAGCCAGGCAAATGGCCCCATCAGGTAGAGCGCGTCGTCCGGATCGAATCCCCATCGGCCCGAATAGGCGCGCGTATTCGGGCCGCTGAGATTTTCTAGCCGCTCGGACAACACGTTGCCGACGAGATAGGACACGCCCGCAATCGCGCCGAGGGCGACGGACCAGCCGCCCAGCCAGCCATGCCGCAGCCCAATCCCCGCGGATACAAAAAATGCCGCGTTCACCGCGTTATCGGCGTAGTAATCGTAGAGATGGCCGCCTGCACTGCCGAGATTTCCCAGTCGGGCCAATTCGCCGTCCGCGCGGTCCAAGAACGCCGAGACGAGCCAGGCAACTCCTCCCCACCCCATGCCCAGCCGGCTGCCCAGGGCAAAGCCCACGCAAGCGGCAACGCCTGACAGCAGCCGCAGCGTGGTCAGGTGATTGGGGCGGACCCAGGTGCCAATCATCGGCCGCACGAGCGGGCGCGCGGCGAGATGGGTCCATGAGTCGCCGCTCACGGCGCGCCCTTGCCCATCGCTGGCACCGGCGCGAGACGCGCGCGCTGCCCGGGATCGCGCCTTTCGCCCCATCGCCAGGCGATGATCGCCGGCACCCCCAGCACCATCTCGCGCAGCCGCTTCATCAGGGAGAGGGCGATGCCGACCTGGGGCGGCAAGGCGAACAGGCCGCAGACGAGCAGATAGCCGCCCTCTTGGACACCCAAGGCGCCGGGAACCGCGAAGCCGACCGCCTTCAGCGCCTGGCCGAGGCTTTCGATCGCCAGGCCTGCGCCCAGCCCAACATCGTGACCGAGCAGATGCAGTGCCAGGCAAACCTCGATGCTGCCGAGCAACCAGGACACCATTTGGGCCAGTGCCGCGCCAGCGATGCGGCCCGGCGCGCGGTAGCAGGCGAGCAGGGCGTTGTGCAGGCCCGTCACCTCCGCGCTGCCCGCCCAGCCGAGCGAGCGGCCCAGCCGCAACAAGCCGGCCTCGATGGCCGCGGCCAAGCCGAACCATTGCGCCGCCAGGAAGCCGCCGGCGATGAGCGTCGCCACGGCCACGCCGTTGATCACCATGGCTTGCACGTTGCCGCCAAGGCCGCCCCGCACGAGGATGCCCAGGCCCATGAGCGTGAAGACGATCTGGGTGAGCATCTCCATCGTCAGATCGGCAACCGTGCCGGCGATGGCCGGCGCAAGGCTGACCCCGCGTTGGCGCAGCAGGTGGGCTGCGACGAACTCGCCGCCGATCTGCGCCACCGGCAGGAGGTTGTTCACACCCTCACGTATCCAGCGCAGGACGCAGAACGCGGCTAGGCCGGGGCGCGGCAGGGTGGGGCCGGCGATGATGCGCCAGGACAGGGCGGAGAACACGATCTGGATGAAGTGGAAGGCCACGAAGAGGAGGCTGCCGCCGATTCCCACCTGCGCCAGCAGCGCGGCAATGCGGCCGGTGCCGTAGGCGTGCAGCAGCCACGCCGCTAGCGCTATGCCTCCAGCGCCGCCTATTAGGGCGCTGCGCTTCATCGTGGAATAGGAGGGAAGGCTGGGGGGGATGTGCCATCCCCCCCAGACCCCCCGTCATTCGTTTGGGC
>CAXUNZ010000027.1:0-21223 GCA_964252525.1 uncultured Acetobacteraceae bacterium | reverse complement strand
CGGGTATGGCGGGTGCGGGTACTTGGCGGGGCCGCGACAGGGGTTTATGTTCCAGCGCGATGTTGCAGTGCGGGAAGGTCTTCCCGCGTGACCTTTTGGTGCCGTTCGCGGCCCATGACCGTTGGACCATGCCATGCAGCCGATATTGGCCAATTATTTTCCTGTGCTGGTGTTTATCGCCATTTCTGGGGTGATCGCCACCGTCATGGTGGGCGGTTCCTTGCTGGCGGCCAAGCAGCGGCCCTACGCGGAAAAGGTCAGCGCCTATGAGTGCGGGTTCGAGGCCTTCGACGATGCGCGCCGGCGCTTCGACGTGCGCTATTACCTGGTTGCGATTTTGTTCATCATTTTCGATCTCGAAGTGGCGTTCCTCTTTCCCTGGGCGGTAAGCCTGTCGCGCATCGGCATGGCGGGGTTTTGGGCGATGATTCTCTTCCTTGCCGTACTGACCGTCGGCTTCATCTACGAATGGCGCAAGGGCGCGCTGGAATGGGAGTGAGCGGGTCATGAGCGATCTGACCGCCGACCGGATTGCCTGGAACCGGGAGGCGTTGCCGCCTGGTCCGGCGCAGGATGCGGTCGTGCGCGGCATCACCGGCGAAATCACCGATCGCGGCTTCGTCGTCGCCAGCGTGGACAAGCTGATCAATTGGGGCCGCACGGGCAGCTTGTGGCCGATGACCTTCGGGCTCGCCTGCTGTGCGGTGGAGATGATTCACGCCTATATGCCGCGTTACGACCTGGACCGGTTCGGCATATTTCCACGTGGATCGCCGCGGCAGAGCGATGTGATGATCGTGGCGGGCACGCTGACCAACAAGATGGCGCCCGCTCTGCGCAAGGTGTACGACCAGATGCCCGAGCCGCGCTGGGTGATCAGCATGGGCAGCTGCGCCAATGGCGGCGGCTATTATCACTACTCCTACTCGGTGGTGCGTGGATGCGACCGTGTGGTTCCGGTGGATATCTACGTGCCGGGCTGCCCGCCAACCGCCGAGGCCCTGGTTTACGGCATCATGCAGCTTCAAAAAAAGATCAGGCGCACGGGGACCATTCTGCGTGGCTGAGGCAACCATCATGCATGAGCGCCTGGAGGCGCTGGCGGTGGCATTGGGCACCGGCTTTGCGGGTGTGTCCGGCGCGGGGCTGGAGCACGGTGAATTGGTGGTGCGCGCGCAGCGGGACGGGCTTGTCGCGCTGATGACGCGGCTGCGCGATGATCCGCGCTGCCAGTTCGAGCAGCTCGTTGATCTTTGCGGCGTGGATTGGCCGGAGCGCGAGGAGCGCTTCGAAGTGGTGTACAATCTGCTTAGCGTGTCGCTGAACCAGCGCGTGCGGGTGATTGCGTCGACCGGCGAGGCCCCGGTGCCGAGCGTGTCCAACGTCTGGCCGTGCGCGACGTGGTGGGAGCGCGAGTGCTGGGATTTGTATGGGGTGACCTTTGCCGGGCTTGAGGATCACCGCCGCATCCTGACCGATTACGGCTTCGAGGGGCACCCGCTGCGCAAGGATTTTCCGCTGACTGGTTATGTCGAGATGCGCTACGACGAGGATCGCAAGCAAGTGGTCTATGAACCCGTCAAGCTGACGCAGGATTTTCGCAATTTCGATTTCCTCTCGCCTTGGGAAGGAATGACGACGTTGCCCGGCGATGAAAAGGCGCATGTGGCACGCCAGGCGGCAGGCGATAAGGCTGTGACGCCGTGAATGCGATCGATCATGCCGCGTTGGGCGCGGCGGCCGCACCCGCGGCGACGCGCGAGGTGGTCATTGACAGCCACGCCATCAATTTCGGGCCACAGCATCCGGCCGCGCATGGCGTGCTGCGCCTGGTGCTGGAGATGGATGGGGAGATCGTCGAGCGGGCGGACCCGCATGTAGGGCTGCTGCATCGCGGCACCGAAAAGCTGATCGAAACACGGACCTACACGCAGAACACGCCCTATTTCGACCGGCTGGATTACGTCTCGCCGATGTGCATGGAGCACGCTTTCGTTCTGGCGACCGAGCGGCTGCTGGGTATTGCCGCGCCCGAGCGGGCGCAGTGGATCCGCACCATGTTCGACGAAATCACGCGGATACTCAACCACCTGCTGAATTTGACCTCCTTTGCCATGGACGTTGGCGCGTTGACCCCGCCCTTGTGGGGGTATGAAGAGCGCGAAAAGCTGATGGAGTTCTACGAGGCCGCATCCGGTGCGCGGCTGCACGCCAATTACTACCGGCATGGCGGGGTGAGCCGGGATTTGCCCGCCGGGCTGACCGACCGCATCTGGGAATGGAGCGAGCGGTTTCCGGCCTTTATCGATGATTTGTGGAATCTCCTGACCGAAAACCGCATCTGGAAGCAGCGCACGGTTGATATCGGGGTGATGAGCGCCGAACAGGCGCTGGCCTGGGGATTTACCGGGCCGAATTTGCGTGCGAGCGGCGTGCCCTGGGATTTGCGCAAGGCCCAGCCCTACGCGATGTACGACCGGGTGGCATTCGACGTGCCCATTGCGCGCAACGGAGATTGCTATGACCGCTATCTGGTGCGGATGGTCGAGTTGCGTGAGAGCGTCAAAATCATTCGCCAGTGTATCGAGCAGATGCAGCCCGGCCCGGTGAAGATCGCGGACCGCAAATTCACCCCGCCCAAGCGCGAGGAGATGAAGCGTTCGATGGAGGCGCTGATCCATCACTTCAAGCTGTTCACCGAGGGATTTCACGTGCCGGCAGGCGCGACCTATACGGCGGTGGAAAGCCCGAAGGGCGAATTTGGCGTCTATCTGGTGGCCGACGGCACCAATCGGCCTTACCGGTGCAAGATCAGGCCGACTGGGTTTTCGCATCTTCAGGCGCTGGACGTCATGAGCCGGGGGCATATGTTGGCGGATGCGGTGGCGGTGATCGGGTCGATCGACCTGGTGTTTGGTGAAGTGGACCGATGAGCGGGCAATTTTCCGCCGAGAATATCGGCGACGGGTCGCTTCATGCCGCACGACCCGGCCCGTTCACCTTCGATGCCGAAAGCGGCGCGGAGATCGACCGCGTGATCGCCAAATATCCGCCGGGCAAGCAGGCCAGCGCGGTCTTGCCGCTGCTTTATATCGCCCAGCGGCAGATGGGGCGCGAGACGGGCAGCGCCTGGGTGTCCACGCCGGCAATGGATGCGGTGGCAAAGCGCCTGGGCATGCCGCCGATCCGGGTCTACGAAGTGGCGACGTTCTATTTCATGTTCAACACGCGGCCGATCGGGCGCTACCATTTGCAGGTTTGCACGACCACGCCTTGCTGGTTGCGCGGCTCGGACGACGTGGTGGCCGCCTGCAAGCGCGTGAGCGGCATTGCGCGTTTCGGCGAGAACAGCGCCGACGGCCTGTTCACGCTCAGCGAAGTGGAATGTCTGGGCGCCTGCGTGAATGCGCCGATCCTGCAAATCAACGACGATTTCTATGAGGATGTGGACGCCGCGATCACCGAAGACCTGCTCGGCCGCATCAAGCGTGGCGATGAGTTGCCCCAGCCCGGATCGATGATCGGGCGGCAAACCTCCGCACCCGCCGGTGGCGCGAACACCCTGCTCGGCGAGAGTGGCGATGCTCGCTGACCGCGATCGAATTTTCACCAACCTTTACGGTCAGCATGATTGGCGGCTGGCAGGCGCCCGTGCGCGGGGCGATTGGGACGGCACCGCAGGCATTTTGGCGCGGGGGCGCGAAGCCATCGTCGATGAAATGAAGGCATCGGGTCTGCGTGGACGCGGCGGGGCGGGGTTTCCCACGGGCATGAAGTGGAGCTTCATGCCCAAGGCCTCCGACGGGCGGCCCGCCTACCTCGTGGTGAATGCCGATGAGAGCGAGCCCGGGACCTGCAAGGATCGCGACATCATGCGCCACGATCCGCATAAGCTGGTCGAGGGCTGCCTGATCGCGAGTTTCGCAATGGGCGCGCATGCGGCCTACATCTATATCCGGGGCGAGTTCTACAACGAACATCTGAATTTGCAGGCGGCGATCGACGAGGCGTACCAAGCCGGCTTGATCGGCGTGAATGCATGCGGCAGCGGCTGGGATTTCGATCTTTACCTGCATCGCGGTGCCGGCGCTTATATCTGCGGCGAGGAGACGGCGCTGCTGGAAAGCCTCGAGGGCAAAAAGGGCATGCCGCGCATGAAGCCGCCTTTTCCGGCGGCCGTCGGCCTGTATGGATGTCCGACGACGGTCAATAACGTCGAGAGCATAGCGGTGGCACCCGAGATTTTGCGCCGGGGTGCTGCGTGGTTTTCAGCGCTGGGACGGCCGAAGAATGCCGGGACAAAGTTGTTCTGCATTTCAGGGCACGTCAATAAGCCGTGCAATGTCGAGGAGGAGCTGGGCATTCCGCTGCGCGAACTGATCGACCGGTATGCCGGCGGCGTGCGGGGCGGATGGGACAATCTGCTGGCCGTGATCCCAGGTGGCTCGTCCGTGCCGCTGTTGCCAAAGGAAATCTGCGACACCATCCTGATGGATTTCGACAGTCTGCGGGACGTCAAATCCGGCCTTGGTACGGCGGCGGTGATCGTGATGGACCGCAGCACGGATGTGGTGCGGGCGATTGCGCGCCTGTCCAAATTCTACAAGCATGAAAGCTGCGGCCAGTGTACGCCCTGCCGGGAGGGCACGGGCTGGATGATGCGCGTGATGTATCGCATGATCGAAGGACGCGCCGAGCCCGAGGAAATCGACATGCTCGATCAGGTGACGCGACAGGTGGAGGGGCATACGATTTGCGCGCTGGGCGATGCCGCGGCTTGGCCGATCCAGGGATTGATCCGGCATTTCCGGCCGGTGATCGAGCAGCGCATCGCCGACTACCGCGCGCGCCACGTGCCGCAGCCTTTGGCTCCCACGCCCGAAAACCTGCCATTGGCGGCCGAATGACATGGTAAAGATGGTCGTTGACGGGCGGGAGCTGGACGTGGCAGCCGGCAGCACGGTGCTGCAGGCCTGCGAACAGGCGGGTGCCGAAATTCCTCGCTTCTGCTACCATGAACGGCTGAGCATCGCCGGCAATTGCCGCATGTGCCTGGTCGAACTGGAAAAGGCGCCCAAGCCGATCGCCAGCTGCGCCTATCCGATCGCCGAGGGTATGGTGGTGCGAACCGACACGCCGATGGTGCGCCAGGCGCGCCGCGGCGTCATGGAATTCCTGCTGATCAATCATCCGCTGGATTGCCCGATTTGCGATCAGGGCGGCGAATGCGATTTGCAGGATCAGTCCTTCGCCTACGGCATGGACCATTCGCGCTACGCCGAAAACAAGCGTGCCGTAAAGGACAAATATCTCGGGCCGCTGGTCAAGACGGTGATGACGCGCTGCATTCAATGCACGCGCTGCATACGCTTTGCCACCGAAGTGGCCGGCGTGTCGGAGCTCGGCGCCACGGCGCGCGGCGAGGACATGGAAATCGGCACCTACGTGGAAAAGGCGCTGACCTCCGAACTGTCTGGCAATCTGATCGATATCTGCCCTGTCGGTGCTCTGACCAGCAAACCCTACGCCTTCGTGGCGCGGCCCTGGGAGTTGACCAAGACAGAGAGCGTCGATGTCATGGACGCGCTGGGCACGCCCATTCGCATCGATGCGCGCGGTGCCGAAGTGCTGCGCATCCTGCCGCGGGTGAATGACGACATCAACGAGGAGTGGCTGAGCGACAAGGCGCGCTTCGCCTTCGATGGCCTTAAACGGCGGCGGCTCGACAAGCCCTGGGTTCGCCGCCAGGGCCGGCTTGAGGCGGCGAGTTGGGCGGATGCCTTCGGCGCGATTGCCGCGCGCATGCGGGGTGTGTCAGGCGATCGCGTGGGCGCCATTGCCGGCGATCTGTGTGACGCGGAAAGCATGCTGGCGCTGCGTGATCTGATGGGTGCGATCGGCTCGGCCAATCTGGATTGCCGGCAGGACGGGGCGAAGCTGGATGCCTCGCGCCGCGAATTCTACCTGTTCAACAGCGGAATTGCGGGCATCGATGCCGCCGACGCCATTCTGCTGATCGGCTGCAATCCCAGGCGGGAGGCGCCGGTGCTGAACGCGCGTTTGCGCCGCCGCGTGGTGGCCGGGGTGCATGTGGGCGCCATCGGTCCCAGGGCCGACCTGACCTATGACGTGACCTATCTGGACGGCATGACCGCGGAGTTCTTCCGCGGCGCCGCGCAGCCGATGATCGTGCTGGGACAAGGCGCCCTGGCGCGCGGCGATGGCGCGGCGGTGTTGGCCGCGGCGTGGAATTTGGCGCGCGAGGCGGGTGCGCTGACACCCGAATGGCACGGCTTCAACGTGCTGCACACCGCGGCCGCGCGCGTGGGCGCGCTGGATGTGGGTTTTCTGCCAGGCAAAGGCGGGCGCGACCTGGACGCCATGATGGGTGGCGGGGTCGATGTGCTCTGGCTGCTCGGCGCTGACGAATTCGACACACGCCGAATCGGTACCGAAACCTTTACCATCTATGTGGGCCATCATGGCGATGCAGGCGCCTCGCGCGCCGATGTCATCCTGCCCGGCTGCGCCTACACGGAAAAGAACGGCACCTACGTCAACACCGAAGGGCGCGTGCAGCGCGGCTATCGCGCGCTGTTCGCGCCGGGCGAGGCGAGGGAGGAATGGCGCATCATCCGCGCCTTTAGCGATGTGCTGGGCAAGCCGCTGCCCTATGACGATCTGGATGGCGTGCGCGCGCATCTGGAGCGCGCCAATCCTGTGTTTGCGCGCACCGGCCTGCCGCGCTTCGGGGCGAATGACATGGGCGGTCCCGATGCGGGCGGCATGGCGCTGTCCGGCACGCCGTTTTTGCCGGCTGTGACCGATTACTACCAGACAAACGCCATCTGCCGGGCCAGTCCTACGATGGCGGAGTGCTCGCGCCTTTATGCGCCCGCAACCGCAATCGCGGCGGAGTAGGCGCGTGCACCAGTTTTTCTATGACACGCTGCTCGGCGACACGCTGCGCGTTATCGCGGAGACGCTCGGGCTGCTGGTGCCGGTGCTGATCGGCATGGCGTATGCCACCTATTTCGAACGCAAGGCACTGGGCGCCTTTCAGTTGCGCCGCGGGCCCAATCGCGTCGGGCCGTTCGGGCTGTGGCAGCCCTTCGCCGATGCGATAAAGGTCTTCACCAAGGAAACGGTCATTCCGGCCGGCGCCAATCGCGCTCTTTTCCTGTTGGCGCCGATGCTGACCTTCATGCTGGCGTGCATGGCCTGGGCCGTGATCCCGGTCAATAATGGCTGGGCGGTGTCGGACATGAATGTCGGCATCCTCTATCTGTTCGCGATCTCCTCCCTGGGCGTTTACGGCGTCATCATCGCCGGATGGGCGAGCAACTCGAAATACGCGTTCCTGGGCGCCATGCGCTCGGCCGCGCAAATGGTGAGCTATGAGGTCTCGATCGGCTTCGTGCTGGTCAGCGTGCTGCTTTGCGTCGGCAGCCTCAACCTCAATCAGGTGGTGCTGGCGCAGAGCCGCGTGTGGTTCTGCTTTCCGCTGTTTCCGATGTTCATCGTCTTTTTGATTTCGATGCTGGCCGAGACAAACCGCGCGCCCTTCGATCTGCCCGAGGGCGAGAGCGAGATCGTGGCGGGCTTCTTCGTCGAATACAGCGCCATGGCCTTCGCGCTGTTCTATTTGGGCGAATACACCAACATGATCATGATGTCCGCACTGGCCAGTATCCTGTTCCTGGGCGGCTGGCAGGCGCCGTTCGGGCTCGCCTTCATCCCGGGCGTGTTCTGGCTGATCGCCAAGATCTCCGTGCTGATGTTCTTCTTCTTCTGGGTGCGCGCGACATTTCCGCGCTTTCGCTACGATCAGCTGATGCGGCTGGGCTGGAAAGTGTTCCTGCCGCTCTCGCTGCTATGGCTTGTCCTGACAGCAGGGTTTTTGGAGGCGTTTCACATGGTGCCGGATCTGGGCGCATGAACGGGCTGCGGAGCAACCCCGCCTGGCGGCTGGTGATGGCCGAGCTGGTGCGCGGCATGGGCATCACCTTGCGCTATTTCTTCAAGCCCAAGGTGACGATCAACTATCCTTATGAAAAAGGACCCCTCGGCGCGCGCTTCAAGGGCGAGCACGCGTTGCGCCGCTACCCCAATGGGGAGGAGCGCTGCATCGCCTGCAAATTGTGCGAGGCGATCTGCCCGGCCTATGCCATCACCATCGAGGCCGAGCCGCGCGAGGATGGCAGCCGCCGCACCACGCGCTACGACATCGACATGACCAAATGCATCTATTGCGGGCTGTGCGAGGAAGCCTGCCCCGTGGATGCGATCGTCGAGGGACCGAACTTCGAGTTCTCCACCGAAACGCGCGAGGAGCTGATGTATAACAAGGACAAGCTGCTCGCCAATGGCGATAGGTGGGAAGCCGAGCTCGCCAAGCGGCTTGAACTGGATGCGCCCTACCGATGATCGTCAGCTTATTCTTCTATATCTTTTCGGCCGTGCTTTTGGGGTCTGCGGCCGCGGTGGTGAGCAGCCGCAATCCCGTGCATGCCGTGCTGTTTCTGATCCTGGCGTTCTTCAATGCGGCGGCGCTATTTCTGCTGGTGGGTGCCGAGTTTCTGGCGATGATCCTAGTCATCGTCTATGTCGGCGCGGTCGCCGTGTTGTTCCTCTTCGTCGTCATGATGCTGGATGTCGATTTCGTCCAGCTACGCGAGGGGTTTCAGAAATACACGCCCGTGGGCTTTGCCGTGGGCGCAGTGCTGTTCGGCGAATTGGCCGCAGTACTGTTCGGCTGGCAGGTGGCACCCGGCGCGGCCGCCTTGCGCCTCTCGGCCACGCCGGGAAACGTTGCGAACACGCACGCGCTGGGCGAGGTACTCTACACGCAGTACGTGCTGCTCTTCCAGCTTTCGGGGCTGATCCTGCTGGTGGCGATGATCGGCGCCATCGTGTTGACTCATCGCCGGCGCACCGGCACGCGGCGGCAAAACATCACGCGCCAGCAGGAACGCTTGGTGAGCGATACGCTGGAGATCGTCACCGTGCGCCAGGGCGCGGGCATCGGCGAATTGGGCGTCTACCGCCGCCGCCCGGAAACGGCCGATGCACCGCATGGGAGGCAATGACATGCCGGCAATCGGGCTCGGCCATTACCTGACCGTCGGCGCGGTGCTGCTGGTGATCGGCGTCTTCGGGATTTTTCTCAACCGCAAGAACGTCATCATCATCCTGATGTCGATCGAGCTCATCCTGCTCGCGGTCAACGTCAACCTGGTCGCTTTTTCCTCGGCGCTGAACGATCTCGCCGGCCAGGTGCTGGCGCTGTTCGTGCTGACCGTGGCCGCGGCCGAAGCGGCGATCGGGCTTGCCATCGTCGTCGTCTATTTCCGCAACCGCGGCTCGATCGAGGTCGAGGACGTCAATCTGATGAAGGGCTGACGATGCTGTTTGCAATCGCCGTCTTTGCGCCTCTGCTGGGCGCGTTGCTGGCGGGCTTTCCCGGCCGCGTGCTGGGCGATCGGCCGGCGCAGGCCATGTCGATCGGCTTGATGCTGATCGCCTCCGTATGCGGCGTGACATGCTGGGTGCAGCATATCTATGGCGGCGTGCCCAATGGCGTGGTGCCGGTTGCAACCTGGATCACCGCGGGCGATTTCCGGCTGGATTGGGCGCTGCAATACGACTCGCTGTCCGTGACGATGGTGGCGATGGTCACGTGCGTGGCCACCCTGATCCACATCTACAGCGTCGGCTACATGGCGCATGAGCATTCGACCACGTCGCGCTTCTTTGCTTACCTATCGCTGTTCACCTTTGCGATGCTGATGCTGGTGACCGCGAACAATCTGGTCCAGCTTTTCTTCGGCTGGGAAGGCGTGGGGCTGGCAAGCTATTTGCTGATCGGCTACTGGTATGATCGGCCTGCCGCATGCCGGGCGGCGATCAAGGCGATGATTGTCAACCGCGTCGGTGACCTCGCCTTTGCGGTCGGTATTGCCGCTGTTTTCTTCAAATTTGGTGCCGTGGATTTCTCCACGATCTTCGCCGCCATTCCGCAGCACGTGGACGATCTCTACCACGTACTCGGCGCCGACTACCGCGCACTCGAAGTGATTGGCGTGCTGCTGTTCATCGGCGCCATGGGGAAATCCGCGCAAATCCTGCTGCACACATGGCTGCCGGACGCGATGGAAGGGCCCACGCCCGTCTCCGCGCTGATCCATGCCGCGACGATGGTGACCGCGGGCGTGTTCCTAATGGCGCGCATGTCGCCGCTGCTGGAATTCGCACCCGGCGCCTTGAGTTTCATCACCTTCATCGGCGCCACGACGTGCTTCTTCGCGGCCACGGTCGGCTGCGTGCAGAACGACATCAAGCGTGTGATCGCCTATTCGACATGTTCGCAGCTCGGCTACATGTTCATGGCCGCGGGGGTGGGCGCCTACCAGGCGAGCATTTTCCACCTCATCACGCATGCCTTCTTCAAGGCGCTGCTGTTTCTCTGCGCGGGCAGCGTGATTCACGCGATGTCGGACGAGCAGGACATGCGCCGCATGGGCGGCATCTGGCGCAAGATCCCGATTACCTATGTCGCCATGTGGCTCGGCAGCCTCGCCTTGGGCGGCATTCCCTATTTCGCCGGCTACTGGTCCAAGGACGCCATCCTGGAATCGACATACGCGGCCAACTCCACGGTGGGCATGTATGGCTTTGTTCTCGGCACGATCGCGGCCTTCCTGACCGCTTTCTATTCCTGGCGGCTGCTGTTCATGACGTTCCATGGCGCGCCGCGTGTGGACGCCCACACGATGGAGCACGTGCATGAAAGCCCCGTGGCCATGTGGGGCCCGCTGGTGCTGCTATCCGTGGGCGCCGTCTTCTCCGGCTGGCTGCTGCACGCGGCCTTTATCGGCGATCACAATGCCGATTACTGGCAGGGCGCCATTTTCAACGGGCCGAACAACCATGTGCTTGCCGCTGTCGAGCGCACGCCGCTGCTGATCGGCCTGCTGCCGACCGTCACGGGCTTGGCCGGCATCGCGCTGGCGGTGTGGTTCTACATCCTCAACCCGGCCCTGCCTGTGATGCTGGCCGCACGCTTTCGGCCAGTCTATCTGTTCCTTCTCAACAAATGGTATTTCGACGAGCTCTATAACATCATCTTCGTGCGCCCCGCTTTGTGGCTGGCGCGCGAGTTCTGGCAAGTGGGTGACGTCGCCATCATCGATGGCGTGCCCAACGGCCTGGCGGCGCTGACGCAAGATGGCTCGCGCCGGATCGTGCGGCTGCAAACGGGATCGATCGCCGTTTACGCCTTTACCATGCTGATCGGGCTCGTCGGTCTAATCGGCATCTTTCTCTACATCCGGTGAGAGCTGAGATGAATCCCGTGGGCTTCCCCATCCTCTCGCTGGTCACCTTCCTGCCGTTGGTCGGCTGCGCGGTCATCTGCCTGCTGTTGCGCGGCGAGGATGCCACGCACGACCGCAACGCACGCTGGACCGCGCTATGGTTCAGTCTGGGAAATTTCGCAATTTCGCTGCTGCTCTGGGTGCGTTTCAACCCGGCGGAAAGCGGCTTCCAGTTTCAGGAATATCACGCCTGGCTGCCGGAATTCAACGTCGGCTACCGCATGGGCGTGGATGGCATCTCCGTGCTGTTCGTCCTGCTCTCCACCGCGCTCACGCCGATCTGCATCCTGGCGAGCTGGGAATCGATTGGCACGCGCGTGCGCGAATACATGATCGCCTTTCTGATGCTGGAAACGCTGATGGTGGGCATGTTCGCCGCCAGCGACTTCCTGTTGTTCTACATGTTCTTCGAGGCCGTGCTGATTCCGATGTATATCATCATCGGCGTCTGGGGCGGCCCGCGGCGGGTTTATGCCAGCCTGAAATTCTTTCTCTATACCTTTGCCGGTTCAGTGCTGATGCTGCTGGCGCTGCTCTTCATGTGGCGCCAGGCCGGCACGACCGATATCGCCGTGCTGATGCACACGCCGTTCAGCTACGGCATGCAATATTGGCTGTTTCTGGCTTTCTTCGCGAGCTTTGCGGTCAAGGTGCCGATGTGGCCCGTGCACACTTGGCTGCCGGATGCGCATGTCGAGGCGCCGACCGCGGGCTCGGTCATCCTGGCCGGCGTGCTGCTGAAGATGGGCGCTTACGGGTTTCTGCGCTTCTCCGTGCCGATGCTGCCTTTGGCCGCCGCCCATTTCGCGCCGATGATGTTCACGCTGGGCGTGGTTGCGGTCATCTACACCAGCCTGGTGGCGCTGGCGCAGGAGGATATGAAGAAGCTGATTGCCTATAGCTCCATTGCGCATATGGGCGTGGTGGTGATCGGTATTTTCACGTTTAATCAGCAAGGGCTGGATGGCGCTCTGTTTCAGATGCTCTCGCACGGCGTGGTCTCGGCCGCGCTGTTTCTGTGCGTCGGCGTCATTTACGACCGCATCCACACGCGCGAAATCGCACGCTACGGCGGCCTGGGCGACCGCATGCCGGCCTATGCGCTGGTCTTCATGCTCTTCACCATGGCGTCGATCGGCCTGCCGGGCACGTCGGGTTTCGTGGGTGAATTCCTCGTGCTCGTCGGCGCGTTCAAGGTGAATTTCTGGCTCTCGCTGCTGGGTTCGCTGGGAATGATCCTGGGCGCCGCCTACATGCTCTATTTGTATCGCCGGATCATCTTCGGATCGATCACCAAGGACGATCTGAAGTCCATCCTCGACCTCTCGCCGCGCGAAATCGCCATCTTTGCGCCGCTGATGCTGCTGACTTTGTGGATGGGCGTCTATCCGTCCAGCTTCACCCGCTTCTTCGATGCCACGACGGGCGCCATGGTCCAGTCGCACGAACAGGCCGTGCATGCCATGCCCGGCATCAAGCTGGCCCAAGGAATGCTGCGATGAACTACGCGGCCGCCTTGCCGGAGATGGTGCTTTCGGGCGCGGGCCTGGCGATCCTTGTCCTGGGCGTGCTGCAAAAGCGCGACAGCTTCCGGCTATGCACGATCGCCGTGCTCGCGGCGTTTGCCGTCACCGCCGTGCTGGTGCTGCAAACAGCGCACGTCTTCGCCTATTCCGGCCTTTTCGTGACGGACGATTACGCCACCTTCGCCAAATTGCTGATCCTGGCCGGCAGTGCGCTCTCGGCCGTGCTGGCGCTGGATTACAACGAACGCACGCGCATTGGGCGTTTCGAATTCCCGGTGCTGATGCTGTTCAGCACGGTCGGCATGATGGTCATGGCCAGTGCCAACAGCCTGATGAGCCTGTATCTCGGGCTGGAACTGCAGTCGCTGGCCATTTACGTGCTGTGCGCTTTCGCGCGGGACGATGTGCGCTCCTCCGAGGCCGGGTTGAAATACTTCGTGCTGAGCGCGCTGGCCTCCGGCCTGCTGCTTTACGGCATATCGCTCACCTACGGCTTTTCCGGCACGATGGATTTCGGACGCCTGGCGCAGATCGTCACGGACCCCGCCGGTGTGTCCACCGGCCTAATTGTGGGCATTGCCTTCGTCATTGCGGGATTGGCGTTCAAGCTCTCGGCCGTGCCGTTCCATATGTGGACGCCGGACGTGTACGAAGGCGCACCCACGCCGGTGACCGCGTTCATGAGCACGGCGCCAAAGGTCGCGCCCTTCGTCGTGCTGCTGCGCGTCATGATCGGCCCGTTCGGGCACGTCGCCATACAGTGGCAGCCGATCATTTACGTCGTTTCTATCGGCAGCATGCTACTCGGCAGTTTCGCCGCCATCGGCCAGACCAACATCAAGCGCCTGATGGCTTATTCCAGCATCGGCCACATGGGCTACGCGCTGATCGGTCTCGCGGCGGGCACACAGATCGGCGTGCGCGGCGTGCTGATCTACCTGCTGACCTATGTCGCGATGTCGCTCGGCGCGTTTGCCTGCATCATCGCCATGCGCCGCAACGGCCGTCAGGTGGAGCAAATCGCCGATCTGGGCGGCCTCGCCCGCACGGATCTCGGCCTGGCGAGTCTGCTCGCGGTTTTCATGTTTTCCATGGGCGGCGTGCCGCCCTTCGCGGGATTCTTCGGCAAATTCTACGTGTTCCTTGCCGCGGTCGCGCAGGGCATGTGGTTCCTGGCTATCCTCGGCCTGCTGACCAGCGTCGTCGGCCTTTTCTACTATTTGCGCATCGTCAAAATCATGTTCTTCGACGCAGCCGAGCCCGCCTTCGACAAGCGCGGTGCCAGCCTATCCTTCGTTGCGGTAACCGCGGGCGCCTTTACCGTCTTGTTCCTCTTCGCCCTGTCCCCCGTCACCACCGCCGCTTCCAGCGCCGCCCGAATCCTCTTCGGATAAGAGTTTTTTGGTTCTTTTTTTCAAAAAAGAACACCTTCCTTCCTGGCGCGTCACGCACCGGGAAGAGGTCGCCTCAACACAAGACCTGGCCATCGCCGCAGCCCTGGACGGCGCACCTGGCCGCCAAGCCTATACCGCCGCGCGGCAGAGCGCGGGCCGTGGCCGTCAAGGAAGGGCCTGGCAGGCACCCGCCGGCAACCTCAATTTTTCCGCCTTGCTCAGGCCCACCGGTGTGCCGCCCGTTCCGGCATATTGGTCATTGATGGCCGGCCTTGCCGTGCATGACGCCCTGCGCACCCAAGACGCCGTGCTGAAATGGCCGAATGATCTGCTCCTTCACGGCGGCAAGCTCGCCGGCGTCCTGATCGACAGCGCGCTCACTCCCACGGGCAACCTCGACTGGGTCGTGATCGGCGTCGGCGTGAACGTGGCTCACTCACCCGATCTGCCGGGCAGGCGCACGGCGAGCCTGGCGCAGCACGGCCTTAGCGACACGCCCGCCGAACTGGCCGAACGGCTCATGGCCGCCCTCGACCGTCGCGGCCGGCAGGATCTCGCCACGATCCGCAAAGCCTGGCTCGAGCGCGCTCATCCGCGCGGAACGAAGCTGCGCGTGCAGCAGGCCGGCCAGGTGATGGAGGGAGCATTCGACGGCCTCGCCCCCGACGGCGCCCTGCTCCTGCGCGGCCACGCGCCCATCACGGCCGGCGAGGTGTTTCAGGAGGCCCACCATGCTGCTGGTGGTTGATGCCGGCAACACCAACATCGTCTTCGCCGTGCATGACGGGCGCCGCTGGGCGGGCATCTGGCGCATTGCCACGGACCCGCAGCGCACGTCGGACGAATACGCCGTCTGGCTGCTGACCTTGCTGACGCACGCCAAGCTCAGCCCTGATCTGGTGAGCGCCGCGGTCATCGGCACGGTCGTCCCCGCCGCTCTCTATCATTTGCGCCGTCTCTGCCGGGAATGGTTCCAGGTTGAACCGCTAATTGCCCGCTCTAACCTGGACTGGGGCTTTGAAATCCGCGTCGATGCGCCGGCCGAAGTCGGCGCGGACCGGCTGTTGAACGCGCTCGCTGCCTTCGCCTTGTTCGGCCAGGCCCTGGTGGTGATCGATTTCGGCACCGCGACCACGTTCGATGTGGTAGCACAGGATGGCGCCTATCTGGGCGGGGCGATCGCGCCTGGCATCAACCTCAGTATCGAGGCGCTGCACCAGGCCGCCGCCCGCCTGCCGCGAATCGGCATTGGCCGCCCGCAGGCGGTGATCGGCCGCGCCACCGTCCCCGCGATGCAATCGGGCATCTACTGGGGCTATGTGGGGCTGATCGAAGGTCTGGTCACCCGGATGCGCCGGGAGATGGACCATGAGGCAAAGATTGTCGGAACTGGCGGACTGGCGCCCCTGTTTTCGGAGGGCACCGAGATTTTCGACCGGATAGAACCCGACCTGACACTGGACGGACTGCGGATGCTGGCGGAGCGCAATCCGGCACCCAAATTATCACGCGACAGAACACGAACGATCGAAGGCGAGTAATGGACAATCCGACAGGCGATCTGGCCTTCCTGCCCCTGGGCGGGACGGGCGAGATCGGCATGAATTTAAATCTCTACCGCTACGGCGGCAAATACCTGGCGATCGATTGCGGCATCGGTTTCGGCGGCAACGAGCTGCCGGAGGCCGAAATCATCATGCCCGACCCCGCTTTCATCGCCGAGCGGCGAGAACGGCTGGTTGGCCTGATCATTACGCATGCGCATGAAGATCACGTGGGCGCGGTCGCCCATCTGTGGCGCCAGTTGCGCTGTCCCGTCTACACCACGCCCTTCACCGCCGCGGTGCTGCGGCGCAAATTGGGCGAGGCGCAATTGCTCAACGAGGTGAAGATCCATGTGATCCCGCCCGGCGGCAGTTTCGACATCGAGCCGTTCCGCCTACAATTCATCCGCGTCGCCCACAGCACGCCCGAAGCGCAGGCGCTGGCCATCCGCACGCCGGCGGGCCTGGTCGTGCACACGGGCGACTGGAAGCTCGACCCGCATCCCATGGTCGGCCCGCCGACCGACGAGGCGGCTTTTGCCGCGTTGGGCGATGAAGGCGTGCTGGCAATGGTGTGCGACAGCACCAATGCGCTGGTGGAGGGCCATTCCGGCTCGGAGGGCGAGGTGCGCCGCAGCTTGGCCGCCCTGGTGCGCGGCCTGACTGGGCGCGTCGTGGTGACCTGCTTTGCCAGCAACGTCGCCCGCGTGGAGAGTGTGGCGCTGGCCGCGCGCGATGCCGGCCGTTCCGTGGCGCTGGTCGGCCGCTCCTTGCGCAACCTGGACACGGCGGCGCGCGAGACGGGGTATCTGGCCACTCTGCCGCCCTTCATTCCTGAGGATAGGGCGGACGATGTGCCCGACGACAATCTGCTGATTCTGATTACCGGCAGCCAGGGCGAGGCGCGATCGGCCCTCGCGCGCGTGGCCATGGACACCCACCCCAACCTTTCGCTGGGTGAGGGCGACACCGTGATCTTCTCCAGCCGCATGATCCCGGGCAATGAACGGGCGATCGGCACGGTGCAGGACAATCTGGTGCGCCGCGGCGTGCGGGTGATGACCGATGACGACCACATGGTCCATGTCAGCGGCCACCCGGCGCGCGACGAGTTGCGCAAACTCTACAAATTGGTGCGGCCGAAATTCGCGGTTCCCGTGCACGGCGAATGGCGGCATCTGTCCGCGCACGCCGCGCTGGCCAAGGAGCTGGGGATCGAGCCGGTGATGATGGAGGATGGCGACATCCTGCAACTCTTTCCCGGCCGGCCGGAGGTGATCGACAGCGCGCCGGTCGGCCGCCTGGCGCTGGATGGCAATCGCGTGGTGCCGCTGCAGGGCGGGGTGATGGCCGCGCGGCGGCGCATGCTGTTTAACGGTGTGGTCGTGGGCAGCGTGGCCGTGGATGCGGCCGGGCGGATGATGGGTCAGGCCCGCATCAGCGCGCCCGGCTTGTTCGAGCCGGAGGACCCGGAGAGCGTGCGCGTGGCGCGGGATTTTGGCACGGCTTTGGGGGAGTTACCGGCGCCGTTGCGGCGGGATGATGCGGCGTTGCTGGATGCCGCGAAATCGGCTTTGCGACGGGCGCTGGGGAAAAGGCTGGGGAAGAAGCCCTTGGTGGATGTGCATTTGTTGAGGGTTTAGGAAAGGAAGGAAGAGTCTTCTTTTTCTAAAGAAAAAGAAGCAAAAAGACTTTTGTTCGTTGGCCACGTGCGATGGTCACACACACGCTCTAAACGAATAAAAGTTTTTTGCTTCTTTTTTCAAAAAAGAAGAACTGCCCCATATATCCATATGAACGCTTTCAACGGCTTCGTCCTCTACGTCCTGATCTGGTGGACCGTGCTCTTCGCCGTCCTCCCGCTCGGCGTCTCGCCGGTCTCTGGGCCAGATCGCACCTCCGGCTGGCGGGGGGCCCCGGCGCGGCCACGGATCGGGCGCAAGTTGCTGATCACCACACTGGCCAGCGCTATCCTGTGGGGCGTCTGCGCTCTCGTCATCACCAGCGGTTGGATCAGCTTTCGGCATGGCTTCGCGTCGCTGCCCGAGTATTAGGCAGCCAGGCAGCCAATGACGCGTGGCTGGGCAAAAGCCGTTTGAGCGGGCAAAAAATCCGGCCCCCTCACGCGTTTTCTAGTGGACGGGAGTGGGGAAGGCCTGGAAAGATCACCGGCAGGACGAGGAGATTTCCTCCTCCTGCCGTGTGACTGGCGTTTCCTCCCTAAACTTAGCCTCGCGTGCCGCCGGTGCGCGGGGCTTCATTTTGTCTATCAGGTCGGTCGCTCTTCGTCATCATCTATTGTGCGGCAATTGCGACTTTTCTGCACGTTTTCACGCCTGTTCTTTGTGCGCCGCAGCAATACAGGCCGCGTTATTATGAGCGGTGTTGGCCCGCGAACCCTGGCAAAGGCTGGTCGGATTGTGCGGCGGCCTGTAGGGTCCGGCCCCTTTCGACGGCCAGGATACCCATGCGCCTATCCCGCTATTTCGTGCCCACGCTCAAGGAAACGCCTGCCGAGGCGCAGATCGCCTCACATCGCTTGATGCTGCGCGCGGGTCTGGTGCGCCAGACGGCGTCCGGCATCTATGCCTGGCTGCCGATGGGCCTGCGCGTTCTGCGCAACATCGCCGAGATCGTGCGCCAGGAACAGGATGCGGCGGGTGCGCAGGAAGTGCTGATGCCCACGCTTCAGCCCGCCGAATTGTGGCGGCAGAGCGGGCGCTATGACGCCTATGGACCGGAGATGCTGCGCATACGCGACCGTCACGAGCGCGACCTGATCTACGGCCCGACCAATGAGGAAATGATCACCGAGCTGCTGCGCGGCGGCGTCAGATCCTACCGCGACCTGCCGCAAATCCTCTATCACATCCAATGGAAATTCCGTGACGAGATGCGGCCGCGCTTCGGCGTCATGCGCGGGCGTGAATTCCTCATGAAGGACGCCTACAGCTTCGATCTGGACCATGACGGCGCCGTGCTCAGCTACCGGCGCATGATGCTGGCGTATATGCGCACCTTTGCGCGGCTGGGCCTGAAGGCGATCCCGATGGTGGCCGATACCGGTCCGATCGGCGGTGATCTCAGCCATGAATTCATCGTGCTCGCGCCCACGGGCGAGAGCCAGGTGTTCTACGACGCCGCCTTCGATGACATCGACACCTCACGCGACAATTTCGACCAGAGCAAGCCCGCGGATCTTGAGCGCTTCTTTGGCGCAATGACCTCGTGCTACGCGGCAACGGATGAAAAGCACGATGCGTCGGCCTGGCAGAAAGTCGAACCCGCGCGTCGGCGGGAGGGGCGCGGCATCGAGGTGGGTCACATCTTCTACTTCGGACGCAAATACAGTGTGCCGATGGGCTTCTCCGTCGCAGGCCCCGATGGGCAGACGATCGTGCCGGAAATGGGCAGCTATGGCATCGGCGTCTCGCGCCTGGTGGGTGCGATCATCGAGGCAAGCCATGACCAAGCAGGCATCATCTGGCCGGACAGCGTGGCACCCTATCGTGCCTCGATCGTGGATTTGCGCGCCGGCGACGAAACCACGGGACGTATCAGCGCCGATATTCATGACAGGTTGTCGGGGAATGCGTTGCTGGACGATCGTGACGAGCGGGCGGGCGCCAAGTTTGCCGACGCCGACCTGATGGGCCTGCCCTGGCAGATCATCGTGGGTCCCAAGGGCGCGGCGCGCGGCATCGTTGAACTCAAGCGCCGCGCCACGGGCGAGCGGCAGGAATTGTCCGTGCAGGACGCCCTGGCGCGGGTCGGCTGATGTTCGGTGCTTTCGAACGCATGGTCGCGTGGCGCTATCTGCGCGCGCGGCGCGGCGAGCGCTTCGTTTCTGTCATCGCCGCCTTCTCGCTGATCGGCATTGCGCTGGGCGTGGCGACGCTGATCATCGTCATGGCGGTGATGAGCGGCTTCAAGGTGACGCTGCTGAACAGCATCCTCGGCTTCAACGGCGATCTTGGCGTCTATGCGCAGCAGAGCACGGGCATTGCCGATTACGACGCGATCGCGGCCAAAATCCGCGGCGTGCCTCTCGTGGTCTCGGCCATGCCGGTGATCGAAGGCCAGGTGCTGTTCACCGCCAATGGCGCAAGCTCCGGCGGCCTGGTGCGCGGCATGATGCCGGCCGATCTGCGCACCGTGCCGTCGATTGCCAACAATATCCGTGAGGGCTCCCTGAACGATTTTGCCGCAGACAACACGATCGTCGTCGGCACGACGCTGGCCCAGCGCTTCGGCATCGGCTTGCATTCCAAACTGACGCTGCTCTCGCCCGAGGGCGCGGTAACCGCCTTCGGCACCGTGCCGCGGGTGAAGAGCTATACGGTGGTGGCGATTTTCGATGCAGGCATGAACGAGTACAACTCCGCCTACACCTTCATTCCGCTCCCGGCCGCGCAGATCTACTTCCAAAAGCCCAATGCCGTCACTGAAATCCAGGTCAAGTTGCGCGACCCTGACGATGTTGGCCGTGTCAACCCTCAGATCAGGCGCGCGCTCGGCGACACGCCGGTGCGTGTGCTCGACTGGACGCAGAGCAATGACAGCTTTTTCGCCGCCGTCACGGTCGAACAGAACGTGATGTTCCTGATTTTGACGCTGATCATCGTGGTGGCCGCCTTCAACGTCATTTCCTCGCTGATCATGATGGTCAAGGACAAGACGGGCGATATCGCGGTATTGCGCACGCTGGGCGCGGGACGCGGCGCCATCATGCGCATCTTCCTGATGTGCGGCGCCTCGGTGGGTGTCACCGGCACGCTGACCGGTACGCTGATCGGCGTGGTGTTCTGCCTCAACATCGAACGCCTGCGGCAATTCCTGCAATCGGCCACGGGCACCACGCTGTTCGACCCGGAGGTCTATTACCTGACGCATCTGCCGGCAAAGCTGGATGCGGCCACGGTGATCGAGGTCATGGCGATGGCACTCGTTCTCTCGCTGCTGGCCACGCTGTACCCGAGCTGGCGCGCCGCGCGCACCGATCCGGTCGAGGCGTTGCGTCATGAGTGAGCCGCTGGCCTTGCGCGGTGTTGCGCGCACCTATCGCAGCGATGCGGGCGATCTGCCGGTGCTGCGCGGCGTGGATCTGCACGTGGCGGCCGGCGAAATCGTGGCGCTTGTCGCACCGTCCGGCACGGGCAAATCGACGCTGCTGCATCTGGCCGGGTTGCTGGAGCAGCCGGATGGCGGCCAAGTGCTGATCGACGGTCGCGATTGCGGCGCGCTGGACGATGCGTCGCGCACTTCGGTGCGGCGGCTGCGCGTGGGGTTCGTCTATCAGTTCCATCATTTGCTGGGGGAATTTTCCGCGTTGGAGAACGTGGTGCTGCCGCAGATGATCGCCGGCAAGCGCCGCCGGGACGCGG